>JAFXTB010000156.1 GCA_017525225.1 Kiritimatiellia bacterium | reverse complement strand
TCTCAAAATCCATCTTCACGATCTGCCAATCTCCTGTGGCTGATTTCGCGGAGCATCGGGCGCAGCGGTAGCGGAGCCATCTTTGAGAGCCGTCGGAGTTGAACGATCTGTCCAGAAGTAAACGCAAGCCTCCCTCCCGGGAGGGAAGGATAAGATTTTTCCACATCGTCAATGACGACCAATCTTTACGGGGGGTAAACGCAAGAGGAACGTGCGTTTACTTCTGGACGGGGCAACCAAGTGAAATTTCACCTTTTCCCCTTGCATCGGACGCGTAGTTTTGGCATAATCTGCGTATCGGTTTGAAAGGCTGTATCCCATGAGACAGAACATCCTGCATATCGCGATTCTCGGCATCGCCCTTGGCTGGGCGGCTTGCGCGTCCGGCGCGTACGACATCAACGATCTGACGGACCCCACGAAGTACGTCCAACTGGAGACCAGCGACGACCATACGTTCTCGTCAATCACGAACGGCGAGCATTGGAGCACGCACGAGCCTCCCGAGGCAGGGCTTAAGTACTTCGTCCCAAGTGCCAAGCTCATCACCTCGCCGCTGGCCGTTGGAAGCTACGCCAAGTTCAAGGGCGACGAGCTGCTCATCGCCGGGAACTTCACGATGTACGGCAACAACAATGCCTATCTCGAGATACCGCATTTCACGATGTTCCATGGTACGGCATTTGATTTCGCGAGTGCCCAGCGGTCGGGACGCCGGTATGTCGGCGAGATGACCGTCGATCCGCAACATCTTGGCCGGAACGCCGTGAATGACTTCGTCGGCGCTACCTTGCCGACAAGGGGGAGTAGTACCAGCATCTCGCGCATCCAGGAACTGGAATACGATCTTGTAGGGCCAGCGAATGCCGCCATCGTCTGGGGACATAACAAGCAGCCTGGGCAGATTCGCGTGGGACTCAACTGGTATGGCGACAACACGCGCTACTTCGGCAAACTCAAGGTCACCGGGGATGCGAGCATTACGAACGTGCTAGGCATCGGGACGTCCGACATGCCAGGTACCGTCGAAATCGCGGGCTACGCGCACTTTGCGCGCTATACGAACGAGATAACAGCGGTGGGGACGGTCGGTGCGCCCAATGTGATCGGCAAGCTGGTGATGGAGGGCGGCACCACCATCGAGTGCGCTGCAGGGGCTCCGCTTACGGTCACGGACGCGCTGACGCTCGGTAGCGGCATCAACCTGGCCTTTGGCAGCATACTCACGCCAAATTCGTATGCCGCCACGCCGGCCAAGACGAACGACGTCATCACGCTGGGCGCCACGGCCACCGGTGCCCTGGATCTGGACACCTTCAATATGTTGTATAATACGTTAGGGCCGTTCCCTGGAATAACCTTCTCGGTGGTCACGAACGTCGACAGCTCCACGACGCTGCGGGCCACAACGCGCGAGATCGTAGAATTTGACAATACTAGAAACATCGTGCAGGAGGACATCGAGGCGACTGAGGCCGGCAAGGACTATCTGTTCTCCAGTTCGAAAAGCTACCAGTCCACGACTGGCGAGGCGTTCAAGGGCGAGACCCTCTATCTCAACAATGTCGGCAACTTTGTTGGGACATCTAAGTCGATGGAAGGCATCTACGCGCCCAACCTCTATCTTGCCGGCAGCACGGTTGCGCATTTGTACACTGTGGACACGTTCAAGGTGCGTGGATGCGGTGCATACTACGTACGCGGCGGCATGACGCTGGATCCGGACTATTCCGGCAAATGGCAGATTCGCGGGGGCAGGCTTCTTTTCGTGGAGTCCACCGTGTCGGGCTCCGCCGATCTGAGACTGCATTCCATCTATCCGGGAGCAACCAGCCATAATCCCGGATATATAGAATTCACGGCGCTCAACACGAATTTCACAGGCCGCGTTATAACGTACAACAAGGTTGAGGCCGAGAGAGGGGTACCGTCCGAAAGCATTACGCTTACCGTCTATGCGACGGATGGACGCAACCTGGGCGGGCCGCTTGCTGATTTCACATACGACGCCCTGACGCTCTCGGGCTGGTGCAAGCTGGCGACAACGAACTCGGTCGTCTTCGACCAGGCGAACCGCGGTATCTTCGTGCAAGGCAACGGGCAGGTGGAGGTGACGTCCGGCGACACCATAACGTTCATGAATCCGCTCACGATGGCGGGCGAGCTCCTGAAGAAGGGGGCGGGCACGCTGGCCCTGGGCGGGGCGATGCGCTTCATCGATGGCGAGGAGTCCACCGAACCGCTTGCCGGCACGAACGTGGTGACGGTGAAGGCCGGCTGGCTCAAGCCCCTTGCCACAAATGCGCTCGATGGCGCGGCGCTTGCATTTGGGACGGGCACGGGCATCCGCCTAGATGTGTCGCCCACTGCGGACGGCCTTGCCGAATACGGATTCGTGAACGTGAAGGCCAATGGCTCCGTAGGGTTGGCAGCAGGGGCCACCGGCAAGATAACGGTGGCGTTAGACGGAAAGCCGTCCTTGGCCGTGGAGCTGGGCGTTGCGACATTGCCTTCGAGATCGGATGCGGAGACACTGCGTTCGCTGCTGAGCCTCGTCCGTCCCGACGGCTACAAGGGTCGCCTCACGGTGGTGGATAACGCAGATGGTACGGCGACGGTGAGGGCCGTGCTGTCGTCGGCGGGAACATTCCTCATCATACGATGACCTTCGGTTCAAAATGGAGATTTACGGCATGGTCGGTGGATTGCGCAGGGTACTCACGGTCAGTGTAGCCATGGTGTGTGGCGTGTCGGCGGCGGCTGGCGAGCGGTTCTCCTACGACATTGCGCCAGGCCAGGTGGCGGAGACCGTAGGCGCGGACGTGAAGAGGTATCTGGAGCTTCGCACGAAGGACGCCTCCTTCACCATCGGCGGCGTGGCGCCGAAGACGATACACGTAGGCGAGACGGCCTTCGCCGTCTCGAACGGGCTGTCGTGCGCGCAGTTCAAGGACGAGGAGTGGGTGATCCGCAGCATCGGCGGAGATCTCGTGCTGAACGGCAAGGGTCGCGGCCTTACGTTCGCCATGGTGCATTTCCTCGACGACGAATGCGGCATACGCTGGTGGAGCGAATACGAGGAGTTCGTGCCGACCGGGGATCTCGCGCTAGGGCCGCTTGACCGCCGTGGGCGTCCGGCGTTCGCGCGCCGCCACATCGGCACTACGCCGAAGGGCCGGAAGGACGCGGCGCGCTTCGCCGCGTATTCCCTGCTCAACGATAACGGCGGCAAGGACGAAAGGTACGGGCCGATCAAGCGCTACGGCACCGGCGGCGGATGCCATACGTTCAGAAAGTATCTGCCGCCCGACAAGCACTTCAAGACGCACCCGGAATGGTTCTCGATGGACGCAAAGTCTGGCAGGCGCACGATGGCGCAGGTGTGCCTGACGCATCCAGAGGTGCGGGCCGAGTTCAAGCGCCAGTTGCGGGTCAACATCGAGAAGGACCGTGCGTTGTGCGCGACGACGGGCGCGCCGCCGCCGCGCTTGTACGACATCTCGCAGAACGATAGCCAGTCTTACTGCATGTGCCCGGCGTGCGCGGCCGTAATAGAGCGGAAGGGCTGTTCGGGCCTGATGCTGGATTTCGTCAACGACCTCGCCGATTCGATACGCGACGACTATCCGGACGTCATGCTGATGACGTTCGCCTACCAGTGGTCGGTCGAACCGCCGAAGGATGATACGCGCGCGGCCGACAATGTGATCGTGCGCTTCTGCAACACCAAGTCGAATCTCGCCGGTTCCATACGCGATGCCGACAACCAGTGGCTCCTCGGCATGCTCAAGGGCTGGAGCGGCCATGTCCGCCATCTGGCCGTGTGGGACTACGCGGTAACCTACTGCATGGGTACGAAGGGGTTCCCGAAGCCCGGCGAGTTCGGATACGCGGATCTCTACCGCGCCTATCGCGACCATGGCGTGATATCGATCTACCTTGAGCATGAGGACCAGCACATGGCCGACATGTGGGAGCTGAAGTTCCGGCTGGAGTCGAAGCTCATGGACAATCCTGACGCCGATGCGGACGCGATCATAGCGGGCTTCATGGACGAGTACTACGGTGCGGCCGGAGCCAAGGTGCTGGCCTACCGGCGGCATCTCTGGGATGCACGCCGTGCACATGGGGGATTCGTACGGTGGTTCCCTCTCGCCGTGGCCTTCGACTATATCCATGAGGAAGATATCGTTGCATGTGAGAGGTTGCTCGACGAAGCCGAAGCCCTTGTAGCCGCCGATGAGGTGCGGCTGGCGCGGGTGCGGCGCGCGCGCGTCGGGTTGGACCTGCTGGTCGTATACCGCGACCGCATGGCGGGGAAGATGGATTCGGAACGCACGAAGAAAGCCCTCGGGCGGCTGAACGGCGACTGGATGCGCTGGATATCCCGCTATCCCGACAAGAATTTCGACTGGAAGCGCCTGGTGAGGCTGCAGACGATCGGCGCCCCGCCGCCGGAGAAGTTCCGCGGGCGCGAGATCGTGGATTTCACCGCGGTCTCGATGAAGGTGCCGAAAAATTCACAAATCGGCAAGATGGTGCCCGATCGGTCCACCCCGGTGAACTTCGCGATCAAGCTGCCGTGGGACGCGACGCGCAGCAAGCGGCTGGATCTTCCGTTCTGCGCCGGGGTGCGCGACAACCTGGGCAAGCGCGAACTGGTGTCGGCGAAGTTCGACCGTCCGCTCGGCGAGGGTTGGCATTGGTACCATATCGGGCGCGCCGTCCCGACCGCCGACACGTATATCTGGGTGTCGCGCAACTCGGGGGTGCACGTGAACGGTCGGAGGTATTGCGAGATATGGGACCGCGAATGGGATTTCTGGGTATCGGTCAAGTTCACGGGGCCGAAGTACGGCATGCCGTCGAAAGACGGCAAGTCCAGCATCTGGATCGACCGTATCGTGCTAGTGGCTCCGGACAGGAAGCAATGAGGACAATGAAGAAAGAATGCGTGTTTGCGCTGGCCGTGCTTGGAGCATGGACGGCATCTGCGGCCGTGGTTGTGCCGAAGGCCACCGACGAGGCCTTGATCAACCCCGGTATGGGGTTTGTGCACTACGCCTATTCGAGCCGCATCTGGGCCTACGATACGGGACTGGAGCCCGGGGACACGCTTGACGATCTCATCCCCGGCACGAGTGTCGTGTACATGCGTCTGCCGTGGAGCTACCTGGAGCCGGAGGAAGGCGTCTATCGCTGGGACATCCTTGACTTGAAGGCGCGTCCGTGGCTGGAGAAGGGCAAGAAGCTGGCGTTCCGGATCGCGGTGATGGACCATACGCTGAACTCGATCCCCGACTGGGCGATGAAGGCGGGCATCAAGGGGACGTGGTACCATTATCGCTTCCGCCCGGAGGCGGCGGAGTGGTTTGAACCGGAATGGGACGATCCTGTCCTGCTGGCGAAGCACGAGGCGTTTCTCCGGGCGTTCGCCAAACGGTGGGACGGGAATCCGGACGTGGCGTTCGTCGATGTGGGGAGCTTCGGCGCGTACGGCGAAGGACATGGCCCGTCGCTCAACAGGCTGCGCCACAAGGAGGGCAACACGAACGAGGTCGACCGGCTGGCGCGGCTGCATATCGACATGGCGCGGCGTTGCCTTCCCAACACCTATCTGGTGATTTCGGACGACGTGGGCGGGTCGATGAATCTCGATCCGAACTGCGAGATCATGGCGTATGCGAGATCCCTCGGCATCGGTTTCCGCGATGATTCCATCTTCTGCGCCAGAAGGCCGCCGAGATGGTGGTCGCATGAGGGATGGGCGCGTCAGTTCGCGAAGACCCTACCCGTGGTCGTGGAGACGTGCCATCATGTACGCCGCGACAAGGCGGGCGGCGGCGATGCGAAAGACCAGGCCTGGTTCCCGGAGATGCTCCTTCAAAACCTGGTCGAGTATCAGGCGAGCTACTATACGGTGCACAGCTTCCCGAAGCACCTGCTCAATACGCATCACGCGCCGATTCTCAAGCAGATGGCCCTGAGAATCGGCTATCGTCTGGAGTTGCGCGAGGTCAAGTTCCCGGATTGCGTGAAGGTGGGTGCGCCGGTGACCATCGAGTCCACGTGGGTGAACGTGGGCGTGGCGCCGCTGTACGCCGGCGCGTCGCTGGCGTGGAATCTGCTGAACGACAAGGGTACGGTAGTGTGGAGCATCGTGGATCCCAATTTCAACTTCCGTTCGCTGGAGCCGACGCTTGAAGAGGGCGAAAAACCGCAGCATGTGACGACGAAGGGATGGTTCGGCTTCACCACGCCGGTACCAGACAACGGCAATGACGATGTGCTTCGCTGGGCGCGGGCGCATCCCGAGTTCGACCCGGGCACAACGGTGGAGCTGCTCAAGCCCGGCACGTACACGCTCGCGGTCTCCGTGGGTCGTGCGGACGGCAAGCCGGAGATCGCGCTGCCTCTGGCGGGTGATTCGGCACGCCGGCTCTATCCGGTCGGGTCTGTGACCGTGAGGTGATGGCAGGCGAGATCGTCAAGACGGAGGGGACCGTCCTGAGGATAGTGCCCTGGTCGCGCACAAGCCACGTCGTTACATGGCTTACGCCCGACCATGGCCCCGTGACCACGCTGGTGAAGGGTGCGGTGCGGCCCAAGTCCGCGTTTCTCGGGCAGTACGACCTGTTCTATACCTGCGATCTGCTGTACTACGCCCGCACCAGCGGAGGGCTGCACGCCATCCGCGAGGTCGTGCCCACCAGCATGAGGGAAGGTCTGCGCGGACGCTGGCGCGAGACCGCCCTGGCTGGCTATGCGGCGGACCTAGTGCGCGAGCTGGCGCCGTCCGGACAGGAGGCGCGGGAATGGCATGTGTTCCTTTCGGGGTTTCTCGACGATCTGGCGGTGCACGGCGCCGGTGCGCGCTGTCGCATGCTCATTCGCCTCGAGATGTCCCTGCTGCGCCTGGCCGGGCTTACGCCGAACTTCAGCGGCATGGATCCGGCGGCGGAATGGACGGCGTTCTCCATCGATCGCGGCCGCTGTGGCGATGGCGTCCGCACGGTGCGGCTCTCGCCGGGCACCGTTGCGGCCCTGCGCGGCGTGCCCGGGCGTGGCGATGACGATGCCGTGCGCTTCCTGGGACTGTTCCTCGCGTACCATCTTGATCGTCCGGCGGACGTGCGGCGCTCTCTGGTGGCGCTTCTCTCCGGTTCGTAACCACGCTGAAAATGCTGTGTCGTCGCGCTTGACAGTCGGGGGCTTTTCGTGTATTCTATATGGCCATCCTCCGGGAATCAGGTTCTGCGGAGGCAATAAATCAAGGAGTGATATGAAGATTCGTATGATCGGTACGGCCGCGCTGGCGGCATTGGTGCTCGTCGGCTGCGGCAAGGTGAGTAAAGGTGATTCTGATGACGCCGTGGTCGTCAAGGTGAACGACGCAGTTCTCAAGAAGAGCCAGCTGGACGCCGATGTCAGCAAGTTCATCGAGGCCCGCAAGGGGCAGATACCGGCGGAGCAGGTGGAGCAGATGAAGCAGATGCTCACCCAGCAGATGGTGCAGGCGTTCGTCTCGAAGTCGCTTCTGGTCGGTGAAGCGAAGAGGCTTGGCATCAAGGTCACGCCGGAGGATCGCAAGGCCCGCGAGGAGGAGTTGGTGCAGCAGAGCGCGAAGATGCCGGGCGCGCCGAAGTCTCTTGCGGAGTTGGCGGAAAAATACCCTCTCGGCAAGGAGCGCGCGATGCAGGACTTCGATGACGCCGTGCTGATCCAGAAGCTGTTCGACCAGGAGGTCGTCGCCAAGATCAAGGTCGATGCGAAGGCCATCGATGCGCGCATGGCGGAGCTTGAGAAGGAGGGCAAGGACGCCGAGAAGAAGGGTGCCGATGTCGAGTCGAAGATCAAGGACATCAAGAAGCAGCTTGACGGGTTCAAGGGCGAGGTGCTTGCCAAGAAGTTCGCGGAGCTGGCCAAGGCTCATTCCGAATGTCCGTCGAAGGATAAGGGCGGCGATCTTGGCGAGTTCACGCGCGGACGCATGGTCCCCGAATTCGAGCAGGTGGCGTTCACGCAGCCCTTGAACACGGTGTCCGATCCTGTCAGGACGCAGTTCGGCTGGCATCTCGTGATGCCTACGAAGAAGATTCCGGCGGTCGAGGCCAAGGGCGATACGCCCGCGTCGCCTGAGAAGGTGCAGGCTTCCCACATCCTGCTGATGACGAAGAAGGCCGAGAAGCTGCCTACGAGGGCCGAGCTGGAGAAGGCGATGAAGGTCCGTGAACAGCAGCAGGCCATGCGTAACTACTTCGAGGGACTGCGCAGCAAGGCGAAGATTGAATCCACGGTCTACCCCGAACTGGCCGAGAAGCCTGGCGCGAGGGTTCCGGCGGCGAAGCCTGCCGCCAAGCCTGCGGCCAAGCCAGCCGATGTGAAGCCCGCCGCCAAGCCTGCGGCCAAGCCAGCCGATGTGAAGCCTGTCGCGGCCTCCAAGCCGATCGAGGTCAAGCCTGCGGCCAAGCCCGCCGAAGCCAAGAAGTAGGCAGTTCCTGGCACATCGCGCAAGTCGCGAAATCGGTAGGGGCGCCTCGCGCCGCCCCGCTATCTTGAATTTTCCCCTTGTTTCTGCCGCTGTGGTGCGGTATAATGATTTCGTCTTGCCCGTAAAAGGGTAAGGCATGCAGATTGCCCGCGTGGTGGGAGGGTCACGAAATGCACCGCAGAAGCTTTGCTTCGGAGGGAACATTCGACGTAAGTCGAACCCGAAGGGCGCGCAAGCGTGTGCTCCCGCGTGACCACCATCGCCGCGTTTAGGTAGCGTCAACAGAAAGTATTGACAGTGAGCGGATTCATACGGAGCCTTTCAAAGAGGTTGTTTTGGGATGTCGATCCTGAGACAATCGACGATTGTGCGCACTGCCGCTATGTGATTCAGCGTGTGTTGGAGCGTGGAAGCCTTGAAGACATCAGGGCGACGATCGCCCATTATACGATGCCGGTCATGATTGCTGAGGCGCAGCAGATTCGTTCGCTTGATCCTGTCACCCTCGCCTTCGCCGCCTGTCTTGGAAACGTCAAGGAGAATACCTTCAGGTGTTGCACCTCGAAACAATAGAGTCGGCAACGCTTGATTTGTTGAAGCGGTTGCAGTCCCTTTCGATACTTGCGGAGACAAGGCTTGTCGGCGGCACGGCACTAGCGCTTCAGCTTGGACATCGAGTTAGCGTGGATCTGGACATCTTTGGAAATTGGAATTACGCTGAGGACCTGCAATCGGAATTGTCAAAAGTTGGGATTGTCGAGAAGGAGAGCGGAACACCGAGTGGTCGGATGGCTTTCTTTTATGTTGATGGCATCAAGGTTGATTGCGTGGCGTATGACATGTATCGTTGGCTAGAACCGCCTGTAGTGGAAGAAGAGGGCGGTACGGTGTGGGCGGTTACGGTTGCGAAGGGCGGCCCGCTCGGCGAGCGGGCCCTACCAGTTGATTCGGATGTGGTGCTCATGGCGCGGCGCAATCCGTTCGGGGACAAGGACAACGCCGAGGCGAAGTCCGTAGCGGCGGACCTGGCCGCCCTCGGGACGCAGGATTTCACGGACGAGACTGGGCTTGCGTGGAAGGTGAAGGTGTCGGCGAAAGGCGTCGCCACGATATCGCGTACGACAGGCACGGGGAAGAAGAAGAAAACGATCTCCGCGACGGCTGTGGTGGAGGTCGCCGATTCCGGCGGCGGAGACGTTCACGCCACCGCGCGCTTCCTCGTCTCCGGCAAGATCGTTACGTTCGCATGGTAAGATAGTGTTTCGCATTCGCTGGAATGACCTGCCGGTTCACCACACCAAAATAGGCAAACCATGAAAATCAAAGAGGTAAAGACGGTCGTTGCAGCCTTTGCCGCTGTCGCTCAGGTGTGTGTCCTTTCCGCCGCCTCGCAGACACGTACGGAGCCTGTCGAGGTGCGCGTGAGGCAAACGCCCGGCGGCCCGATGCTGTTCGTGGATGGCGAAGTCCGCGCTCCCAGATGGGTATATCCTTCGCCGAGCCCGTACACCGTCGTGGCGGAGGAGGCCTGGCACACAAATTCCGTGGAGTTCACGAGCGTCGCCGCAGGTGCAGCGGTCACGGTACAGTTCAGGTTCCACGGCTATCTCCGCAAGGCCGAACGCGAGACAGTGTGGCTGAGGAACGTATCCATTGAAGATGTCCGAACCGGGCTTGCGGCCGGGCTTTCCGGCACATTCTCATGCAAGGACCTGTTCGACGGCGCGTGGAGGCGGAATGACGAGGGAACCACGGGCGAGATAGGGTTCGGGGATGGCGGGATCGAGGTGACGCTGCACTCGGCGAAGGATCCGCATGTGTGCGGGGATTTCCATATAAGCGCCACGATTCGTTCCCCGAAGGCCGGACGCTACCGGCTCGTTTTCGAGACGAAGGCGTCGCGCCGACTGCCCGTATATCCGCGCATCCTCGAGCGTCGCGGTGGCCAGGATGTGCGCCTTCCGATCGGCGGCGCCGGGGTGTTCGGCCGTACCGTGCGTTTCGCCGCCGGCTCCGGGGTCGACTTCATAACGATGCAGGCGCCGAACTGCTGGCGCGAGCCGTCGAAGGGCCGGTCGTGGGCAGGGTTGGATTCGGCGATGCGCATGGCGCTCAGGGCCAATCCAAACGCGCTCGTGGTGCCGCGCATAGGCGTGGACGCGCCCGGATGGATGCTTGCCGCCCATCCGGATCTTCGCATGAAGGGGGAGAAGGGTGAGCTGATGGCCAAGTCGTCCGTATCGTGCAGATGGTACCGCAAGGCCGCCTGCGAACACGTGGAGGCGCTGGCCCGGCATCTCAAGGAGACGTATCCGCGCAACTTCGCGGGGCTGCACGTGTGCGGACAGCACACCGGCGAGTGGTTCTACTACAATTCCGGCACGGCGGGGCTTGTTGGGTACGACGTCCATACCAGAGATGCCTTCCGCGAATGGCTGGCGAGGCATGGCGACAAGGATGCCGCCACAGCCGAGATCCCCGCGCCCGAAGAGCGCCGTCGTTCGCTGGCGGGCGCGTTCCACGATCCGGCGAGCGAACCGAGGGCAGTCGGGTTCGCCAGATTCTACCAGGAGGAGATCGCAAGCTTCATATCGGAGCTGGGCGCGGCCATAAGGCGCGGCACGGACGGGAAATCCCTCGCAGTGTTCTTCTACGGATACCAGTGGGGGATGTGCGGCAGCGGCGCGGAATCGGGGCATCTCGCGCTCGACTGGCTTATCCGGAACGGACGCGAGAACGTCGATATCCTTGCAGGTCCCGTAGGGTATGCCGCGCGCCGTACGTGGCCAGGCGTCGCCGAGGTGATGGGGGCCTCAGAGACCATGGCGCGCGCGGGGATCATGTGGTTCAACGAGGATGACACCCGCACGTACAAGGAACCGTACTGGGACCGCCTGACGCTCTATGGCGGACCGAAGGTGGACAAGGATCAGACCATACGCACACTCAGGCGCAATCTGGCGCAGGACATGATCAGGGGATTCGGATGCTGGTGGATGGATCTGTTCGGGCGCGGCTGGTTCGACGACGACGACCTCTGGGCCGTCATGCGCGAGATGCGTCCGATCGAAGAAACCCTTCTCCGCAGACGCTCGATGTTCTCGCCTGAGATCGCGGTGGTCGTCGATGAACGCAGCCAGGCCGATTTCTCAGTAGGGGGAAGGGTGTTTTCGGCGGCGGCCATGAGCATGGCGCCGTTCGCGTCCGCAGGCGCACCCTACGGGCAGTACCTCCTGCCGGACGTGGCGGAGAAACCGTTGGCGGCCAGGCTCCGGGTGTACCAGCTTGCGACGTTCCTTTCGCAGACGGACTTTGCCGCGCTCAAGGCGGACCGTCTCGCCAATCCCGGCCGGACGCGCGTTTGGATGTGGGCGCCGGGATGGATCGGCGACAAGGGCTGCGACACCGGCGCCATCGAGGATCTGACCGGTTTCAAGGTTGTGCGCCTTCCCAGTTCGCGGGCCGTATGCACGCCAACCACGCTTGGCGTCGCGAAGGGGCTCGCCCCGGAGCCCTGGACGGCGCATCAGACCAAGGTGCTCGATCCCGTATTCACGGTGGCTACAAACGATTGCGACGAGGTGTGGGCTACGTTCGCGGACGGAAACCCGGCCATAATCGTACGCAGGAATGGTCAGGGCGGGGCGGACGTGTTCATGGGTACGCCCCGTATACCAAATGCGGCGTTCGTCGCGGCACTATGCCGCCTTGCCGGCGTGCATCTGTACGCGCCGCCTGGCGCGGCCGCCGTCTGGGCGGCTGAAGGATATGTGATGGTACAGGCGTTCAAGGCCGGGAAGATGGAGCTCGACTTCGGCGCCTGCAAGGCCGTGTCGGACGCCCTCACGGGTGAACGCCTGGGATCCGACCCCAGGATCTCGCTCGAGTTCGATACGGGCGACGTGCGGATATTCTCCGTAGTCCCCTAAGGGTTTTCTCTGGGATCCACATGGGACGATGGCGGTCCGCTCGGCGAGCGGATCCTGCCATTTAAGCGGGGTTTTCACGTCTTGGATATGTGCCTTCCCATTTTGTGCCTTGTTGGCATGGGGCGTTTATGGTAAAATGGGCCGCATGACACGACGTAGCTTTATCTTCGGCAGCGCCGCGGTGGCGGCGGCCGGTGCGGTTTCTGGGGCGGGACGTCCCACGCACGACGACAACCTCATACTTCTCATAGCCGATTGCCATGTGCCGGCCCAGGGAGGCGATTTCGCCTACCGGCGCCTGGAGCAGTGCGTGGAAAGGACGCTCGCGCTCAATCCGCTGCCGCGCCGCGCGCTCATGTTCGGCGACATCGCCGGCACGGTGGGACCGCGTGCGGACTATGAAAGGTCCGCGCCTCTGTTCCGCCGTCTTGAAAAGGCCGGTATAGAGGTGTCCTACATGATGGGCAACCACGACAGGCGCGCGGGATTCCTGGAGGTGCATCCCGAATGCGCCGCCAAGACGAAGGTGCTGGGCCGTCTCGTGCAGGTGGTGGAGACGCCGCTTTGCGATTTCATCCTGCTCGATTCCCTCATCGGTGAGGATGGCGACAACAAGATCGTAGTGCGCGGCGCGCTCGACCACGCGCAGGCGGAATGGCTCGCCGCGGAGCTCGCGAACCGCACCAGGCCCACGATCGTATGTGCGCACCATGTCTGCGAAGAGCTGAAGCTCAACAACGGCAAGTCGCTGTCAGCCACGTTGCCGTACATGCCGCACGTGCGCGGCTACATCAACGGACACATCCACCGTTGGTATTCGGAATGGAAGCGCCGCTTCGACGGTGACCCGCGCTTCATGCGCATGCTCTCCCTGCCTGCGACCGGCAACTGGGGCGACCTTGGATACTGCCTGATGCGCTTCACGGAGCAGAAGACGGCCGAGGTGCGTCTCTTCCAGGACGACTACTGCTACCCAAGGCCGGTGCCGGCCGAGAAGCGTCCGCGTTCCTGGGACATGCTCGTATCCGACAACCGCGGCTGCATCTGCACCTTCGATCTCGGCTGAAGCCACCACACCATTCCAGAAAGGACGGCAATTGATGAATCCCTACTTCGTTCCAGCATCCGGCGCAACGCCGCGATCCAATGGCAGACGCATCGTCTCGGCATGCCTCTGTGCGATCCTTGCCACCGCTCTTTCCGCGGCGGCAGGCGATCTGCCGACGATGCCGATCAACCTTGATTTCAAGGATGGCACCAAAGGATGGAACATCTACGGCAAATGGAAGATTGAGGACGGCGTTGGACGCAAGGGCTCGAAGTGCCTGGTGTGGGAGAACACCGATCCGAAAACCTATGCGTTCCCGGTCCAGCGCATCGCACTCGAAGGCGGCGGCGTGTACCGTTTCGGATGCTGGGTCAAGGTGGACAAGGCACAGAGGAACGGCAAGCAGGCGGAACCTTCCGTATCGCTGGACTGGTCCGACGCCAACGGCCACTGGATCTCTGCCGCATACGCGCATCCCGTGGTGGGCAACGAGCCCGGTACGGACGGCTGGGTACGCTACGAGGGTACGACCAGCCCGCTGCCGAATGCCGCCGTCAAGGGTAACCTGCTGTGCTACATGGCCAAGGGCTCGACGGGCAGGGTCCGTTTCGACGACTTCATGTTCAGGCCGGAGCCTGCGCGCATGGTCGACTGGGTGCTTTCGTCGGCTTACCACGACACTGCGGCGGAAGGAGCCGTGTCGTTCCACGCCGCGCTCTACCTGAACCTCGTCAAGCATCCACGCGAGACATTCGAGCCGTTCTTCTCCTACAAGGCGGCGGACGGCAGCATGGTGCTTGTTCCGCCGGACGCCATGGACGCGCAGTCCGCATCCGTGACGCTTGCCGTCAACCGCATGGCGGAAGGTTCGCACGAGGTGGCGTTCTTCCTGCGCAACCGCGCGGACGGCAGGGATCTGGGCCGCGCCGCATGCAGGTTCACCCGCGCGCCGGCGGTCAGGCGCCGCGTCGCGTTCGACCGTTACAGGCGCACGCTCGTGGACGGCAAGCTGTTCCTGCCGCTGGGGATGTACGCTTCAAGGATCACGGACGAGGTGATTTCCCGCTATACGAACGGCGTATTCAACTGCATAATGCCATACAGTTCGCCTACGCGGGAGCAGCTTGATGCCGCCTACGCGGCCGGCATCATGGTGATCTACAGCGTAAAGGACATGATCTGGGGCGGTCGCCTGATCAAAGGCTACGAGACCCGCGAGAAGTCACTCGCGGCGGTCCGGGCAAAGATCGAGATGGTAAAGGACCATCCCGCGATCCTGGCATGGTATGTCAACGACGAGGCCCCCGAATCGCAGATCTGGCCGCTACGCGAGGTGAATGCCATGATCCACGAACTCGATCCGGAGCATCCCACATGGGCCGTCACCGACAAGCCCTGGCACGTGAGGCCGTTCATCGGCTCCTACGACTGCATCGGAATGGATCCGTATCCGATCGGCAACCATCGCGGCGGCATCGAGATCGCGGGCGGATGGGCGATCGAGGCCCGGGCCGGATTCTTCGACGTGATCCCGATGTGGCATGTACCGCAGACGTTCAACTGGAACTGGTACAGGCGCACGGAGATCAATCCCGAATTCCGCTTCCCGACGCGCGAGGAGCTAGATTCCATGTTCTGGCAGGCGATCGCCGCCGGTGCCAACGGCCTGGTGCCGTATGCGTTCCATGCGATGCAGAAGGACCTGAAGGGCGCGGAATACGACAAGGCCATGGGCGACGTGTTCGCCGTGATGTCCGCCGTGAAGCGGCGCGAGGCGCTGATACTCTCCGATCCCGGCCCATCGGTAACCACCGAGGCGAAGAACCTTCTTTGCCGCACCTGGACGACATGCTGCGGAGCGAAGTGGATCCTGCTGAGCAATGCGAACCGCACGGGACTGACGGCCACGGTAAAGCTCGGGGAGTCCTTCCGCGAGGCGGTGCCCGAGGCGGGCGTTTCGGCGAAGCTGTCTGCGGCAGACGTCCTCACGGTGGAACTCGGACCGCTTGCCTCCGGCTTCGTGAAACTGGTGCCTGGTACCTGCGGGAATCGCTGACATGCGGCGGCTCTCGATCGCATGCCTTGCGTTCGCCTGGACGTTCCTGGCAGCGCATGGCGGGGATACGGACGCTTTGCGGCGCATTAGACTGACGGACTTCCGTTCGCGCACGGGGTCGCTTACGCTAGGCGGTGAGATGCCCGGCGCCAAGGGCGGCATCTTGTTCAAGACCAAGGCCGCACCGCCGCATGTGGCGATAGATTTCGACCTTTCTAATGGCGGCGCATATACAGGCTGGGACATCCCCGTGAGCATAGAGGAGGGGGTGCGTTCCTTCACATTCCGTGTGCTTTCGCCGGATGGCGCCAGGCGCAACATCTATTTCCGGATGCGTGATTCGACGCGCCAGTATTTCTTCCAGGACCGTACCTTCTCCCCGACTGGCGAGTGGAACGACGTCACATTCGACGTTGCGGCGTTCAAGCGGCATTGGCTAGGCGCGAAGGATGGCCGGATCCACTGGCCGTGCGACCAGCTGTCGGTCGGGTTCTTCTCCGGCCGCGGCACGAAGAAAGGAAACTACGCCTTCTGCGAGGCCGTGATGGAGACCTCCGCCGCCAAGTGCGCGATGCCCACACGGTTGCTTTATATCTCCTGCCCAGACCGTCTCGGCTCGGTGTTTCGCGGCGATGAGCCTGCAAGGCTGCTCGTCACGCGTCAGAACCTGGTGCTGGATACGGCCTCGCCCGTGACGGCGACCTGGACGGTCAGCGACTACAAGGGCCGCCAACTTTCCTCGGGCAGGTTGCCTCGCAGCGAAGGACGCGGTACTACGGACTGGCGGCTCGACCTCACGCCTGCCGATGTCAAGGGACTATTTGGCGCGTTCCAGCTAGATGTGTGCGTAGAGGAAGAGGATGGAAACGGACCGGAACTGAAGGCCAAGACCTGGTTTGCGCGGTTGGATGGTCCGGACCCCGCGCCCTGCTCCTGGATAGGCACGCAGATCACCTCCATTGGAAAGTACTTCGACAGGGGCGACTACAGCTATCTCGACCTTCTTCGTCCGCTAGGAATCGGCGTCGTGCGCGGAGGCGAGGGTTGGCGCGGCTGGGAACGTGAGAAGGGTAAGATCGTGCTGCCGGAGAATCTCGACCGGTACCTATCGGCCCTGAACGCGCGCGGAATTGAACTCATGTATCTGCTCTGCGCGAAGAACCCCCTCTACGGTGAACGGTTGGACATCCCCGCCTTCACCCGCTGGGCCGCCGCCGTCGCCGGCAGCCTCAAGGGGCGGGTCCGCCTCTACGAGGTGTGGAACGAGCCGCAGAACTTCACGTTCCGCCAGGAATTCTCGCCGCCTGGCGGCGACGACCGACTCTGGGTAGAGGCGTTCACGCGCTTTTCGCGGGGCGTGACGGCGGCGTTGCGCAAGGCCAATCCCGATGCGTACGTGGCGGTCTGCTCCGAGGATCTGCACGAGATGCTGGCATACATGCTGGAGAAGGGGATAACCGACCCCGGCAACGCCGTGTCGTTCCATCCCTACGCGCATGCCCAGATACGTCCGGAACGCGAGATGTTCTTCCGCGACGGTGGCGCCGAGTATCGGCGGATACTTTCGCGTCATGGCGGGGTGAGGGGATTCTGGATCACGGAGAATGGATGGACCACCTACAAGCTCGCGTCCGACAATCCGTTCGCCACCCGCGCGGGCAGCTATCCATGTTCTTCGCTCGAGGACCAGGCCAGGTATCTCGTACGGGCCTATCTGCTCTCGCGCGAATACGGGTGCGACATGATGATACAGTTTTGCTTCAGCGATCGTTCGCGCAGGGAGCACACCGAGCACAACTGGGGGTTCATACATGAGGATCTCACCCCCAAGCCGTCGCTCGCCGCCGTGGCGGCGATGGCGCGCCGCGTGGGCCATGCCGAGCCGCATGGCGACCTTACGCCGGATCCGGAAGGGCTGCGCCTCGCCCGCTTCCGCCAGGCCGATGGAAGCGAGACCGTCGTGGGCTGGAGCATAGAGGGCAGGACCTCATGCGCGCTGCCGGCCGGGTTCGATGCGTCGAAGCTGCGCGTGCGCGACATGTTCGGCAACCCCATTGCCGCGCCCCTGGCCGAAGGCAGGCTCGTCCTCGACGAGAACCCTGTCTACATGGACGGGCCGGACTGGTCCTCCTTCACTAATCTGCCGCGCGTAGTGCGCGATAAGCCACGTGCGAAGGAAACGCGGCCTTTCTCGTTCTGGGGCGGCAACGTGTATCGCAAGGACGGAAGGCTCTACGCCCCCATCGGGATGATCCGCCGCCGGGATTATCTCACGAACGTGGTCGTCCGCGCTGAAGGTCCGCTTGTCGCGGGTGGCGTGTCCGAGGCCAGGATTGAGCTGGAGCGCGGCGTCAACTCGTGGCGAGTGCCGCTGACGGCGCTCCCATCCGCAGGCAGGGACCAGCTGGCGGTCACATGCCGTCTCTGCGACGGCGTCGAGATGAAGCGAACATTCACGCTTCGCAGCGCCACTGTGCCGCGCATGGCGAGACCTTCGTTCACCGGCAAGGAGTCGGAATGGAAGGATGCCAGACCTCTGGCCGCGACCCCGGCGTGGAAAGGTAGACCAAACGGCGGTGTGACGTGCTCCTCCGTGCTGGCAAGGGCGGGGTGGTGCGAGGATGGAATGATGGTATGTGTGCGCGTACGGGACGATGTGTTCTTCCAGCCGTTCACGAACCACGGCGATCCGCGCGGAGCCGACGCCGTGGAGCTGGGTCTCTCGCGCGATGGGACGGCAAGCGCTTTAACGGTGACGGTGGCGCAGCTCGGGGAACGCGTGCATGTGGACCTTGCCGGCGGGCTGGGTGGACACTCCAGTCCGCGTCCGACCGCCGCGGTGACGCCGACAGGCGAGGCCGGTGGAAGGTTCTACGAGATTCTTGTTCCGTGGGGAATGCTTCCCGAGACGCGGTCGATGGGGATAGTGCGCCTTGCCGTGAAGGTCTACGACCACGATGGCGACGGCGAGGGCTTGAAGGGTGTATGGCGGCTGCACGAAGGGTTGGATGGCGAGGTAAACGGCCACAGGTTCGGACTATACACGCTGGACTGAAAACCCGCCGCCGGCGTTTCGTATCGGGATGTGGATGTCGACATGTGCAGAATGCGGGCGGCGAACATGCGCCGCCCGCATTCATTGTTGCCATCTATCATCAGGCGATGTTTATCTTCTTCGCCTGCTTCTCCAGGCGCTTCCTGACCGTTATCGCCAGCACGCCGTTCTCGAGCTTTGCGGTCAGCTTTGCCGGGTCCGCCATCTCGGGAAGGTCCACGCTCATCGCGTAGTTGGTGCGTTCGAACTCCGCCGCCACCTGCTTGAATCCGGCTGGATTCTGGTAGTTGGCGTGCGTCTTCAGCGTCAGGGTACGTCCTTCGATATGGAGCTCGGCGTCGGCCTTGCCCACTCCGGGCACCATAATCTTCAGCTCATAGTCCTCAGGCCGTTCCTGGAAGGTGGCCGTGGGCACAGTGTACTTTTCCTCATTCATTTCATATCTCCTTTCCTTTAACGTATGACCTTGCGTCATCACCCTGCGATGGCTATGCGGCGTATGCCGGTCTTCTCGGCACGCGGCAGCTCTATGCGCAGGATGCCGTTGGTGAACTTTGCATTGGCCTTGTCGGCATCGACCCGGAAGGGCAGTTCCAGCCGACGCGACCAGGCCGGCCTTGCCTCTGCCGTCTTTCCGGTCTCGGAGTCAGCAGTGACCGCGGGTCGGTCCGCGATCGATACGGCCTGCGGCTCCAGCGAAAGATCCACGTCCTTCGCCGACTTGCCCGGCAGTTCCACGTCTATGATGACGGCATCGTCATCCAGAAACACGTTCACGGGCGGGAAACGCCCTGTGGCACGCGCTCTCATGTTTCTGAACGCATGGCTGTTGGCATCGAACAGATCGTCCAGAATGCTCCACGGATCTATGTTCATCAATGTATTCATGTCTTGAACTCCTTTCTTTTAACAACACAATCCATATAGCAAGATGCGTGCCAATGCCAAAGGAGGCATTATTTTCAGCAAGATCGTGCCATGATGTCACACCACGATGGTGTGCTGTGCCTGAGCGGCACGATACGGGGTGTTTCGCTGACGGATATGTCAGACGAAACGGATGAGGATCAGCTTGAATATATCACGAAGGCGCACTGGCCAGAGGCGTGTAGGACGATCGGCCTGGAGTGCGCTTTGAAGATACGAGGGGAGGTCAGGAAGGAGGTCCAGACCTGTCATCTTCTCCAGTTC
>JAFXTB010000155.1 GCA_017525225.1 Kiritimatiellia bacterium | reverse complement strand
GCCCGCGCGTCAAAATCATGCCGGCGGGGTGCCTGCAAACTGCGGGTCGGGCGAGCAGGTCGGCATAGGCCTCGGTATCAACCGCGCTACGCGCAAGCGGCTCAACGGTTTAGAATCGCACCCCGGCAATTCCGTATCCCGCGTTTTCTGCTTGTTGCCGCCGCCGCAATTTGGTATTATATCTCGCGTTCCTGATAAAAAGGGAACAGTTTCGATCTTTGATATCGGCGGATACGGCTTTTCGTGACGCGGCAAGCGCGGCGAAGAGCGGCACCAAGTATCCGCCACCGGCCCTGAAGAATGTAAAATTGAAAATGAAGAATGTAAAATGATGGCAGCCCACACGGCTCCATCTGATTTTACATTTTACATTCTACATTTTACATTTGGAAGGGCAGAACCCCGGAACACAGGTAGGGTCGCGCGTCCCGCGTGACCGCTCCAATCCGGGGAGTTGGGGAAGCCCGAAAGGCCCCCAGCTAGTCCTCCGTAGCGGAATAACCCGCGAAGGAGGACACGTACGCAACAGCGTATTGTCGCTACAGTAGAAACTTCGCCAAAGTTAGGTAAGCGAGATACGAAGGTTGCGCTACGTGGGCAAGTCCCACGTGGCGTGCTTTCTGATCATGTTTACCGACGGCGTTTGGCGATGCCTCTACTGTGACATGAGAATGTAAGGCACGCCACTCTTCTTTTCTGCGCCGAGGGTGTCACCGTGCGAACAACAGGCGCGGGAGAAAAGGAAGAGAAAAATGAGTATGGCATGTGTAGGGGTAATAGTGTCATCAGTATTATCTGTATTGATATTGATGGTGACGATACTTGGAGTGATCTATTCACATCTGAATGCCCGTACAACACAAAAGATATCGCTGATTGATAGACGTGTGGAAGTTTATTCGCTTTTTCGGTCATTGGTTGCTACACTTTCACGCGCACATGCTGACGCACAGCGGAAAATGCCTGTTGACGGTGCTGCATTTTCAACAGACTGGATAGAATATCTTCAGTCAGATATAGAGATTATTAGATTTTATACGAAACTAAATCTGGACACAGGCAGTCTTATGCTTCTCCAATTGAAAGACCTTTTAATACCGCAGTTTACAGCAGCACATTATTTCTTTTTAAAGGAGGGTGTAAAAGAGGGGTTGGATGCGCTCATAGAACAATTGGATTGTTATGGCAAAGCCCATAAAAACTATGGTACGACTTCGACACCATTTACGGTAAAGGATTTGTCTGTCATAGCAGGGACTATCCGAAAAGGTGAGATCGCTTTGAAGAGCATGGAAGGCGATATGACATTACGCAATTGTTTAAACCGTTGATACATTTTAAGGAGACTTTTATGAAAATGTTAATAGGGCTTGTTGTTGCTGGCTGTTGCGCATTTGCCGCCGCCGCCACGCCACAGGTGAAGAACGTGAAGGCGATGCAGCAGTACCCTTGGGGGAAGGTGTACATCACTTATGAGGTTGTGGGGGATGTCACCTCAAGCGCAGGGAGCGGAAAGACGCCGTTTCTTCTTGTCACCGCGAAAGACAAGACATCTGGACGAGTGTATGAGGCGACTCATTTGTCTGGAGATACAGGCACTACAGTAGGATTGCATAGAGTCATTTGGGATGTTGCAACACAGGGCGTAACGATCAATTCGGCCAACATGGTATTCACGGTCGCGTATTGTGATGAGTTATACTTGGTGGTCGATCTGTCGTCTGGTGCAAATTCCGCATCATACCCCATCGCCCATCTTTATGCAGTTCCGTCTGGAGGATGGACGGATGTTTACAAGACCACAAAACTTGTATTGCGGCGAATTATGCCGGGGTCGTTCAAGATGGGAGGACAGTACAACGTCATACTTACTAAATCATTTTACATGGGCATATTTGAGATGACGCAGAAACAGTATGAACTGGTTATGGGGACAAAACCATCTAGCGGCATTACTGGGGACAATCGTCCGGTAGTAGAGGTGTCATACAATATGATACGTGGTTCTGAAAATGGTGCTCAGTGGCCATCTTCATCTGCGGTCGATTTGACATCGTTCATGGGAAAGTTGCAGACGCGGACAGGATTGAACTTTGACTTGCCGACCGAGGCACAGTGGGAATATGCCTGTCGTGCTGGGACAACTAGTGACTACAATAATGGGGGTAATACAGAAAATGATCTGAAACTGCTAGGTCGGTACGGTGGTAATCAAACAGACGGCAAGGGTGGGTATTCATCTGGAACGACGGCAGTCGGTTCATATATGTCGAATGCGTGGGGTCTTTATGATATGCATGGAAATGTATGGGAGTGGTGTTTGGATTGGGCTGGTGATTTGTCGAGTGGTGTAACAGATCCTGTTGGGGTGTCCTCGGGAAGTCAGCGAGTAGTGCGAAGTAGCGCATATTTTCAATCCTTTTCCTCTACCTTTACCAATCCCACAAGAACGGAGCTAAATCATACTTCTTCGGTGAGAAGAAGGTTGACACCTTCGAGTCAACATGGTGTCGGATATGGTGGGTTTGGTTTTAGAATCTGTTGTTTAGCTTATTAGTATTAGCCTTGGTATTAAAATCTAATCAACATCGTGGTAAGGGAAAGGTTGTTGCGTTGTGACAATGTTCAAACAGATTTTGCTTAACGGTTCATTGCTCAAAGAAGTTCCCTTTCAAAGGGAATTTGAGTTGCAAGGGTATTTAATCGCCCATCCAGAATTGTTGTCGTTGGTGGAGAATAATGATGATTTTAGAGTTAAAGAGCTGATTGGTGTCGAGCGAAAGTTAAAACATGGACGTGTTGATATGATTGTTGAGTACAGTTCTGGGAAGATTGCCATTATCGAATTAAAGAGAGGCGTTGTCGTAGAAGAAGATTATGAACAACTCAAGAGGTATTTGGACGACCCCTCGAAGGTGAAGGCATTGTCGGTTCTCAGAGATTACAAAAAACAGAATGAAGATTTCGATGAAGAGATAAGTGGGCGCAATATGTTTGGCGTATTGGTCGGCAGATCATTCTCGGCACAGGTTATGGAATTGTTGAAGAAACCTAAGACCAGAACGCCGATTATAAACGGATTGACCATAAAGCGCTATAAAACCGATGACAATGAATATCTGATGACCACGGTGATTTCAAACTTTAGTGCGAAAGATTATCAGAAATATCTTGTCGATGGAAAAGGGCCGTTTGGCAAAGGGAGAATGGTTCTTGCCGTCATAAAGGAATTCGTTTCAAGGAACAGTAACATTAGTTATGATGAGTTGATTTCAGATGAGAAATTCCCTATTGCGTTGAGGGGAACAAAAGGCAAATGGGGTTGTGTCAGTTTGCTTGATGACGCAAAGAATCTTGCAGAGCGGACGCAGCATAAGCGTCATTTCCTAGATGCGGAGGATGTGATTATGCTCAAGGATGGATTTAGAGTTGTGGTTTCTTCTCAATGGGGCATTGGCAATATTGATGCGTTTATCAAAAAAGCAACGAAACTTGGCGTGAAGGTAGAAAAGGTTGGTGGGGGAAAGTCTATGCGAAATAGTCGCGAGAGAGGAGCTATAGTGAATGGATAGAGCGGATCAGAAAGCTGCTATGTCGGACAGAAGTGATTTTCATGCAGTCAATTCCTTCATCGGTTCGCCGAACACCTTCTCGCGCGGGATGCGAAGGGTGTAGATGGCAGGTGCAAAATGAATTTGAATCTAGAGGAGAACAGAAATGCGTAAGTTGATAATGTTAGGTTGTGTGGTTGTGGTTGCGGCAAGCGCGCCCCTTTCTGTGTCAGGTGCCATAATCTGTTCAGGCGAGAGCGCGGCAGTGCGGGTAAATACGTCCACGCCGACGACGATTAACAAGTCGCTGAAGAAGATTTATGCGTCACCATGGGCGGGGCCAGGGGAGAGTGTTTCCGTTTCCGTGGATGGCACATGCCTCTTCTCGACAACAAACCAAACAGAAACGCAGTGGACATGGCAGCCGTTGACAAAAGGCAACCACACACTCACCTGTACCTTCGGCACGAATGTGCTGACTAAGACGCTGAACGTGACCGCACTCGATTTCTATGTCACACCAGCTCCGAATCCGCCGATGGCAAAGGATAACAACATCTCCATTACGCCTACGACGCGAAACTTCGGCGTAGGTGGAGGGGGGAATGCCATTATTGTATCTGGCAGCAGCGCGACATGGACGGCGGCAGTGAGCGATCCGTGGATCACGCTGAACGCGACAAGCGGGAATGTGGGTTATCCTGTCGCCTACACTGTGAGCGCGAATACGAATGTGGAGCAACGGACGGGTTATGTGTATGTGAGCGGGTGGACGCATACGGTCACGCAGGACGGCGTTGGTGGCACGATTTCGCCGGAGAGCAGGACCGTTGAATATAACGGCGCCAGTGGTACGATTACGGTTTCGGCGGCGAACAATATCGTGTGGCAGGCGAGGCCGAACGTGAACTGGATCAATGTCACGCCCACGAGTGGGTCTGGTGCGGGGAGCGTTTCATACAATGTTGCCCCTTATGACGAAGTGGCGACGCGCCAGGGGACGCTGACGGTAGCGGGGAACACGTTTACGGTCTTCCAGTACGGACGGCGCATGAAACTTTCAACCTACAACGAAACGCAGAACTACGAGACGCATGTGATACCTATCACGGTCAATGCGCTTGCTATCACACAATGGAGCGTGACGCCGAACAACAGCTGGATTTCGGTGGTCGATGCTGGTAATGGGCAGGGCGGCGATCTGGTGAGCATCGTCATTGCGGAGAACCCGAGCTACAAGGCGCGGACGGGGACGGTGAAGATCGGGACGGAGACATTCACCGTGACGCAGCAGGGACGCCCGACGGCGGCACTGTCGTTCAGCGTCAGTCCGACGGCGTCGACGGCGAGCGTGGAGGGCGCGAACGGTCTTATTGCCGTGACGGCTACGCCCGACCTTCCCTGGACGGCGACGAGCGGCGCGAACTGGCTCACGGTCTATGCGGCCACGGCGACGGGCGCGGGCAACGGGAACGTGGTCTATTCCGCCTCGCCCAACCCGACGCTCTCGCAGAGAACGGGTAATATTACCATCACGCCAGAGGCGGCGTCAGGCATGACGGCGAAGACGCACAAGGTGACGCAGCCGGCGGCGCAATCCGCCCTCTCGTCCAACGGTTACGAGTTCGAGGCGGCGGGCGAGTCGTGCTCGGTGGACGTGTCAGTCGCGAACATCGTACAGTGGAGCATTTCCGAATCGCTGGACTGGATAACTGTAAACGGTTCGACGTCTCGTACTGGTCCGGGAACGGTTGTCCTGCAGGCGTCGGCGAATAACACGGTCTATCCGCGAAGCGGTACGGTTAAGATCGCGGGCAAGAACTTCTCCGTTTCGCAGAAGGCGCGTGGCGTGGAACTGGAGTACGATACGAAGCTCTTTGGTACGGACGGTGGGATGGACTCGATCTCGATCCACCCCGACGGCAACTCGTCATGGACGGCAGTCGCGTCCGACGCGACATGGATCACGATCTTCCAGGGCGATTCGGGGACGGGCGACGGCGAGATCATGTATATCGTCTCGCCATACGTCGGAAACGGTTCCGCGAGGACCGGCTGGATCACGGTGGGCAGCCAGAAGGTGTACATCACGCAGCGCCCCTACGACCTGAACATCGAGCCGAACGGCACGAACGTGGTGGGGAACGCGGGCGCGGGCGAATTCTGCGTCACGGCGTACATCAACGACGTATGGACGGCCATCGTGACGGAGCCGTGGATAACAATTGTGAGTGGATATGATTCTGGGACGGGTAGCGGCGTGGTGCGCTTCCTCTACACGGAGAACACGACAGGCAAGACGCGCACGGGCAAGATCATCGTGGCGGGAGAGGTCTATACGCTGGAGCAGCGGGCGCGGCAGATGGTGTCGATCACGGCTACGGCGGAGCATGGCGGACATGTTTCCGGCGCCGGATCGTACGATCTCGGTACGCAGGTGACGCTGACGGCCGTACCCGACAGCGGCTACACGTTCTCATACTGGACGGGGGCGGCCAGTTCGATGCAGAATCCGCTGACAGTCACTGCTGACACGGCGAAGAGCTATACGGCGGTATTTGCACCGATGCCGATTGCGTTCACGTCCGTAGTTTCTGACACCACTGGCGTGACGCTCTCGTGGAACAACCTCGCATGGGCGGGGACATACCGCATATATCGGGGCGTGACGAGTGTGCCGTCGTCAGCGGTCATGTTGGTGGAACTGCAGAACAGCGGGAACTGTACGTATCTCGACACAACTGGAGACGTGGACGTGGAATACTGGTACTGGATCGAGGCGGAAGGACCGTCGGACGAGGTAATGTCCGACCCGATGACAGGCAGGAAGGAGAAACCGATAGTCTATTCCTCCATCACATACGAGAATCTGCGCGGGGCGACCAACCCGAATCCGGCGACGTACCGCGAGGGGACGCTGGTCTCCTTCCAGAATCCGGGCGCGGTGACGGGCTACACGTTCGCGGGATGGACGCCGAGCCAGATTACGGCGGAGATGACGGGTGCGCAGACGGTGAGGGCAGCTTGGACGGCGAACGTCTACTCCATCGCTTACAATTCGAACGGCGGCAGTGGTACTATGTCCACGACTGCGGCGACATACGACAGCGAGACTACCGTGGCGGCGAACGGTTTCACTTGGACGGGGCATGTGTTCACCGGATGGGCGACGAATGCGTCGGGCGAGGTGGTCTATGCGGCTGGGCAACACGTCACGAATCTGACGGCGCAGTCGAGCGGCGTGGTGACGCTGTACGCGGTATGGGAGACGCTTGAGGTGGCACCGCCGCAAATATTCCCGGCAGACGGTTCGGAATTTACAGGCAATGCCTGTGAAGTGATGATTCTCTGTGCGACGGAAGGTGCGACAATTTACTATTCGCCAAGCGGTACGACGCCAAGATTGACGGATGCCTACTTGTACACTGGGCCGTTTACAATTGCGGACACGGCGACCATCAAGGCGATCGCTGTACTGGATGGCGTGAGAAGCGAGTATGTGACGGCGACCATTACGAAACGGACATTGTCCCTGGGTGAGGCGGCAAGTGCTGACGCGGCAAGTGCGTCGCTCAACTGGACGACAGGCGGCGACGCGCAATGGACACCCATCAGCGACGCGACGACATTGGGTGGCTATTCCGTGCAGAGCGGTACGATCAGCGATGCCGCCGGCGAGGGTTTCACCACGACCTGGCTGCAGACTGTCGTGGAGGGTGCCGGAACAATCTCGTTCCGGTGGAAGGTGGACTGCGAATGGGACGATTCGGGAGATGCCACGTGGGATCATGTGGCGTTCTACACGAACGGTATCGAGGCTGCCCGCATGGACGGGACGAGCGGCTGGGTGGAGAAGTCGTTCACGTTCGCCGACTCGGGTACGCATACGCTCAGGTGGACGTTCATGAAGGACAACTACAACGACGATACTTTCCCGGATCGCGCATGGGTAAGTGGTTTCACATGGACACCACCACCTGATCCTATCCCAGAGATCGGTGGCGATGGCGACGTGTCTGAGGCGCTTGCGGGTTCTGCTGATGAACGGCTTTGCGTACATATCAATACCGCTGCGGAATACAACGCCTATCGTACGTGGGTGGATGCGAAGGGGCTTGACCATCAGGCGGTGAAGGGTTCTGCCCGGGCGTGGTTCTCGTATGCGATAGGGGCGAACGGGCTTGTCGAGCGGACTTTCCAGAGCGACGATGTGAAGATAGATTCGCTCGCGACGGCGTCAGACGGTAGCTTTACGTTCGAAGTGGATATCAAGGATGTCCCGATCGGGGCCGGTGCCACTGCGGCGAATCTTGCAACCGTATTTGAAGTACAGGGTTCACCTTCGCTGGACGCGCGCTCATTTTCGCCTGGCAATGTTATCGTTGTATTTGGAGTGTCCCCCCATGGCAGGCTCTCGGTCTCCGCCACTCCAAAGACAGCACACGGAACGTTCTTCGTCCGAGTGCGAATACATCCCGAGGATGACGGTTGGACGGGCGATACACACGGCAAGGTCCAGCTCTGGGAGGGTGGTCCGTATTGGGCGGAGACGAACCTCGGCGCGGATGAGCCGTGGGATTATGGATACTACTTCTGGTGGGGCGATACCATCGGCTACAAGCGAGAGAATGACGCCTGGGTTGCAAGTGACGGATCTTCGACCAATTTCTCTTTTAGCGCGGGTAACTCTCCGACCTATGAAAAAAGCGTAGATGCTCTGAAGAGCGAGGGGTGGATTACGGCGGATGGAGTTCTTGTGCCGGAGCATGACGCGGCACAAGTACATTGGGGAGGGAAATGGCGTATGCCGACAGATCAGGAACTGTACGATCTCAATAGCAAATGCGACTGGATATTGACGACGACGAATGGCGTAAGCGGTTATGTTGTACGTGGCAGGGGGAACTATGCTTCCAACAGTATTTTTCTTCCCATAGCAGGTGTTGGTCTCGAAACTTCGCTCCATGGTACCGATATTGGCTATTACTGGTCATCCGTCCCCAGCCAGGACAGCTACTTTGCGTGGCTCCTCGACTTCGCTTTGGGCTACTACTACCATGGTACGGAAAACTTCGGTCGCCCCGAAGGTTATCCTGTCCGCCCCGTCCAAGAGTTCACTGAATAGCAAGCGTAAGTGAGCGCATCCGATTCTTCAAATCTTTGATCCTTAGTTGATAAAACAGGTCTGACCTATTTTATCAGTCTATCGCTTAAGGTGACGATTGGGGGAGCGGTGACGGTGATCATGACTTACAACACTGATTTAATGGGGGACAGTCCCCATTAAAAAGATGGTAGTATTCAATTTCAATAGGATTTAGAGTTGATTTTTGCGTCTGGCGCTTTGAGTTGCATGAACCATTGATTTCGCCCGTACCATAGTTGCATGGTGATCCATCTACAAATGCCATGGTTGCTGTTGGACTTGCCGATAGAACGAGGGTATGATATATCGCGTGTTGAAATCCCGTATCATGTTGATAGAAATTAACATGGAGTATGGACTGTCCGGTCATTCATCATGCGTTATCGTAAACCAGATGAGCCTATACTCCCAGAAGGCGACGGGCCGGGACGAACACGTCGATGGCGTCGCTCGCCTCCAGGCCGCGCGTGAGGTGTCCGTCGTAGACAAGTGCCGTGCGTACCGATACGCCCGAACGCACCGGCAACCGCTCGGCCTTGCGTCGGATTTCATCCGCCACCTCCACGCCGAGGACTCCACGGCTGCGCTTGATCTCCACAATGTATGCCCTGCCCTCGGTTTGGACGAGTAGATCCACCTGTACGCCGCCTCCACGCGAACTGCGGACGCATCTGAACGGAGCGGCAGAAACCACAAGTTTTCCCTGAAGGTTCAGGAGCGGGACGAGTGCCGCGAAGTTGTTCAGGACGAGGTTCTCGAACTGCAACCCCATCATCGCGTCCCAGCCGGGCAGCAGTTCCACGCCGGCGAAGGAGAACACGCCGGCTTCGATTTCCGGGATGCGGGGGGCGACGTACCGCAGGAAGAAGCGCGTATAGTTGTCCCTAATCCTGTACTGGTCGACGCGGCTTCTGCATCCGGTTTCGGGGTTGAGGCCGTTTGCCTTCGCGACGAATCCCGCCGTCTCAAGCTCCGCCAAGATGTTCGAGAGATGTCCGTTGCGGTTGATGCCCAACTTTTCGGCAAGTTCGCATCCGCTCATGTGTCCTTTTGAGAGTGCCTCCAGAATCCTGCGCTTGAGCGGCGCCGTGCGCGAGATGATGTCATTGAACAGCTCCGTGAATTCGCGGAAGAGGTATCCGTCCGGCAGAAAACACGTTCGCCTGATGTTCTCGTCCGCCGTGAGAGACGGGTCGATCTCCTCGAGATAACGGGGTACGCCGCCGGTGACCGAGAGGACGTCCAGCATGTCGCGAGGGTCTATGCGTCCGGCTTTGCCGCGCCAGAACTTCGCACATTCGGAAAACGGCAGTTCGGGGACGACGGTGTCGAGCGTGATGCGTCCGACGAAACCCTTGCTGGCGAGGATGTTCTTCTTGATCCACGTGGAGACGGAACCGCAGACGAACATGACGAGGTCGTTTCTTTCGTGAAAGAGATTGTCCCACGCCACCTTGAGCTTTGCGGCGAAGGTCCTGTCGCGTGATCCCATCCATGAAACCTCGTCCAGCAACACGACCTTGCGCCCGTCCGGGGCAAGGGCCGCGTCGAGCTCGCGGAACGCCGCCCCCCAGTTTTTGAGCCGCGGTACATCCCTTCCTGTCTGTGCCGCTAGCTGTTCGCGAAACGCGGCGAGCTGCTTCGCGTTCGTGATATGCGGCTCTGGGGCGAGCCCTTCCAGCTTGAGATAGATACCGCCGCTCTGCCGTGCGAACTCCTTGACAAGGGTTGACTTCCCGATGCGCCGACGTCCGCGACAGACGACAAGCGAAGGTACGGGCTTACGCCACAAGCCCATAAATCGTTCAAGTTGTTCTTTACGACCGTAAAACATGGTTTTCTCCGTTGTCGAAGGAATATTACCATAATTCCGTCCCGTGCGCAACAGGAAAATGGGCTTGAAATTGTTGTTTGTTAAATTTCAAGCCCATTTTATGGCGTAGGGTCGGTGGTGCCTTGGGTGCCGCCTGTTTCATTTTGTCCGTAATATTTGGTGGGGCTGGCGCTTGTGATTATAGTGGATGAATCTTTGTATTAAAACCCGAAAGGAAAACATGATTGACATAAACAAGACATTCGTGACAAGCGACCACCATTTTCGTGAGTGGACGCATTTCGGCGGGCTCCTCTGTGAAAGCACGCAAAAGCAGGAGGAAGAACATATCGCGCTGTGGAACAGCGTGGTGGGGAAGGATGACACCGTGCTGTATGTGGGTGACTTTTCCGACGGCCGTGTCGCCGACCTTGACGATCTTTGCCGGAGGTTGAACGGACGGATCGTCCTGATCAAGGGTAATCACGATCAGATGGACGATTCAATCTATCGTATGGCGTTTGCAGATGTAGTTGACCAGATGTACATCGACGAATTGAAGCTCCTGCTGGTCCATGCCCCCGAGTCCGCTACACGGCGTCCGGGCGAGCGCATGATCTACGGACACTACCATCGCGGCCTCATGGAGCCGCCGCCCACGACGAGTGATTCGATCTGCGTGTGCGCGAAATGGCACGGATGGAAGCCGATTACGCTCGTCGAGGCGATACGGCAGATGGATATGGAGATTGAAGCGGAGATGTCCGAGGGCATGTCGACGACCAGAGAGAAGGCCGAGACGATCCTCGCCGAGATGAACGACATGCTGCGCGACAGGCCGTTCTTCGAGGTCCATGTCGAAAAGAAGTTCGACCAGCTGAACGAAAAGCTGCATGCATTGGGCTGGTTGGGGTTGATCGAGAAATTCACTCGAAAGGACGGCAATTACTACGTCCAGCTCAAGCTCGTCGATCCCGATTCCGAAGAGGCACAGAAGATAATGTGAGGTCGGGTTGAGAGGGTGGGTACCCAGCATACCAACTTTTCTCCCACGCCATCACTGGATTTTGCTATACTATCGGCGTTTCTTGCCTCAGGCAGGAGGGTGTTCTCGAATCATGACATGCTGAAGAAGGCAATCTTGAAAGGAGCAGGCGAATGGCGACGACGAAACGGACAAAGGCGAACGTGGAGTTTCTGCTTGTCAGGGCGGAGCTGAAGGGTGTTCCCGAAAAGGCGCTTTTGAAGAGCCGCAACATCGGGCAGCTCGACCTTGTATGGCCGAGGACCGCGATCGCGAAGAAATCGGGCGCGCGGGAGATGGTGTTCAAAAAGGGCGTGTGCGACTTCACCGCCGAACCATGGACGAAGCGCGTCGTGTTCCGCGAGGAGGTCGACGGACATTGCGGAATCGCCGTGTCCATCACGGAACCTGTAAGCATCCAGAAGGTACGGCGCTTCCTCCGCCTTACTGCCAAGTATGCGCTCAAGATGGGCGCGGACTTCATGGAGAAGGCGATGGTCGGCTATGCGGACATAGCCTCCTCGCCGATCGACGCGCTGGCGGTCATGATCGGCGAGAAGGACGTGCCCAAGGTGGTGGCGCAGGGTGTCGCCGACATAGACGAACTCCCCGCCGAAGGCGAAGAGCGCATGGTGACGGTGCAGCTTATTCGTCCGCTCACCGGCAAGCCCACCGGTTCCCTCACCATCTGTCTCAGGGCGTGAACCTCTGTCTGTTTTTCGAGGGGACGGGCAAGGGCGTCGCGGGCAGACATACGAATGTGACGCGCATGCGGGACCTCTGCATCGACGATGCGCGGCAGAAGCTCCACCTTGAGCCTGGACCAGGTACGCATTTCGGCTCGTACCTGAGCGGCAAGATCGCTGGCTCGGACTGGCGGGCCATCTTCCGCGACGCGCGGCGCTGGTTCGAGGCGAACTACGAATCGCTTCCGCCGGATGGCGTTGCGACGCGCGTGTTCCTTTTCGGTTTCTCTCGCGGTGCGCTCATTGCGCGCCATTTCGCGGATTGGCTGGACAGGCTCGGAACGAAAGTAGCATATCTCGGCCTTTGGGATACGGTTGATTCCACCATAGGGCTCGATGTATCCGTAACCTGCCCCGCCAACGTGGCGAGCGCACGCCATGCCGTTGCGCGCGACGAGACGCGGAAATTCTTCCGCCATGTGCCTCTTGGTAGCGGAAAGGGGCGTGTCGTAGAAATGCTGTTCCCCGGCAGCCATAGCGACGTTGGCGGACTCTATGCCGACAACCACCTGATGGCCGACCTCGCTCTCGCGTGGGTCGCTGCGGGTGCCAGAAAGGCAGGAGTACGGCTCCGGCGCGGAGCGGATGTCGTCCAGCGCCTCGATGCTTCCGCAGTCGTCCTCCACGATTCCCATTCGCTCGCTTCCAACCTCTGGGGCGCGTTCGATAGAGTGCGCCGCGACCTTCCAGGACTTCGCCTCCACCGCCTCTGCAAGGGTATGTAGCGCGGTTTGCGCTTCTTTAAATCCGTATGGCATTCCTCAGGGGGATTTGGTAAAATTTCACCATGTGATTCCCTAGAAGGAGACCTCCACAGATGAATTGGCTGATGTTTAAAGACGGCGACGCGGAGACACTTGAGTCGTGGAATAAATCCGCCACGGATTGTATTCGGAAAGTGGCGCCGGACGTGGACAAGGTGGAACTTATCCTCCCCACTGCGGGGGACGCGAAATTCGCGTACAAGAACAACGTTGACCTCATGGGGAGCTTCTGTGTTTCCTTCAAAGACGGCGACAAGCGGGAGTTCGAGATACCCCTGCCGTATCACGGTATCTTCGTGGCGCACGGCGGCGACGCCGAAAACAAGGACGCGCCCCAGAGGTTGGTCTGGAGCTCATGGCTCGGCGAGATGCCGGGGCTGCGTAAGGTGAGGGTGGCCAACGGCAAAGAGGCGTTGCGGCTGGGGATGCCGGACGGACAGTTCATCCTCGTCGATGAAAAGAAGCTGTCTAGGTCCAATTGGAACGAGATCGCTTTCGTCCTTTGGTGGGCAAAGGCATTCCCCGGCGCCTACGACGAGGAGCTTTTTCGCGTTCTCGCCAAGTATGAGAAAGTTTTGGAGGACGAAAAGGCCGAACGATTGGAATTTTGCAAGGACGTGCGGGATTGGACGGAAAAGCACGAAGGCAAATTGAAGATATTGGATGCCGACGATCTTGACCACCGCATGGCGGTGACATTCCCCATTTGGTTGCGGAACCGACTACTCCGGCTCTACTATCGCGTCTTTGTCTCGCAGAAAAGCAAGCGTGACAGCTGGAACGATCTGGCGCGGGCGCTTGTGCCCATTTCGTCGATCGGACAGCGGTGGTACAACGGCTTTGACGTGATCCGTCCGGACAACATCCTCGAGGCGGCGGGACGCATCTGTGGCATTAAGCGATTCAAGGTGAGCAGGCGCTACGTGGGGTTCCTGCCCGCTGCGTTCCGCCAGAACCATCCCTCGTTTGAAGGACGCATCTGTCCGATAGAGAGTCCCGAGTCCGAGATGGTGGGCATCCAGCTGCAGCTCGCGCGCGGGGCTTGGGTGGACAAGACTGGCCAGATTAACGCGAAGAGCGGCCGCCTCGGCGAGGCGGCCCTACCATCGGGACTCCCCGTGAGCTGGTGCACGTCGCTGATACCGTTCCTGAACCACAACGACGACGCCCGCAGTATGATGGGCGCGAAGAACATGCGTCAGGCCGTGCCCATGAGCGGGTCGAAACCGCCAAGCGTGAAGTCTGGCGGCGAGGAGGGGCTTGTGGAGTTCATGCAACCGTTGGAGGACGCGGGGCTGTGTCCGCGCTGCTCGGAGAACGGCGAGCTGAAAATCGGGCGCGACCTGCTCGTAGCCTACCTCCCCTGGTATGGCTGGAACCTTGACGACGCGGTCGTTGTGAGCGACGCGATCGTGAAAGAGATGGCTGTCACCGAAGAGAAGGACTACGCATGTGACATTGGTCCGGAATGGACGTGCACCGAGATCCGGAAGCCGGGCAAGAGCCTGTGCGAGGGTTCGGTCATTGCCACGTTCAAGATGATCAAGAACGGCAAGGAAATTACTCGCTCGATTCGGTATGTCGATGCCGCTCCCGCAATGCTCGTGCAGATCGACTATCCGCAGGAGATCATGAAGAAGCCCCTTGAGCGTGATCCAGGGTTCGTGTGTAGGCTGAAGTACCGAATTGCGCGCGAGTTCGTCTTGGAACCGGGCGACAAGCTGATGGGACGCCACGGCAACAAGGGTGTCGTCTCCAAGGTGCTGCCCGCGAAGGCGATGCCGAGACTTCCCGACGGTACGCCGGTTGACATTCTCCTGAACCCGCATGGCGTACTGTCGCGCATGAACCCCGGTCAGCTGCTGGAGACGCATCTTGGATGGCTGTTCCACAAAGGGAAGACGGATGCGGACGTGCTGGTGGCGGGTGCCACCGGCCCCGCCGGCGCTCCGTCCTGCGGTGCGATCGACCATGAGAAGGTCAAGGGGCTGCTCAAGGAGACGGGACTTGACGAATTCGGTAAGACGAAACTGCACTGGACATTGCCGGATGGCCGCAAGGTGACAACAAAGTCGCCTGTCGTTGTCGGGTACCAGCATTTCTTCCGACTCCACCATATTCCCGCGTTGAAGGCGCAGGCGCGCCGCGGCGGCAAGGATGCGCAGTATTCCTGTGCCACGGGACAGGCCGCGCACGGACGGTTGATCGGCGGCGGACAGCGTGTCGGTGAGATGGAGATGTGGGCGCTTTCCGCCTATTCCGGATCGGAGCCAATCATCGCGGACCTGCTTCACAACTCCGATGCCGTGGCTACGAAGGAAGCAGGGAATCCAGAACTCGGCCAGACCGGTTTCCCGCAGGTGCTGTCCGACTACCTGGCGGCCATGTTGATCAAGATGGAGGTCAACCAGGAGAAGAAGACGGTGTCGTTCGGACGGATGACGGACGACGAGCTCCTTGAGCGGATTGGGCTTGGTGAGGAGCAGGTCCGCAGCGAGCGGACGATTGAGAAGGCGACTGCGGTGACGTGCCGTTCTGCGCAGTTCCGGTGTACACACCATGCAGAGACACTTGCGTTTGGTGGGGAACGTTTTAACTGGACAGGGGACGATGAACGCCGCAAGACGCTGAGCCTTGCGTCGTTGCTGTCCCATTTCGGCGTGTCGATAAAAGGTCCCCTGAAAGCGGACAAAGGCAACTATTGGATGCCGGTTGCGAGTGCTGCATGCGAGTATCTCAAGGTAACGCCACTTTGGGGTGTGAAGAAGGGAGAGATAAACAAAAATGCCACAACGCTGTCGCTGGAAGTGAAGACTTCGGACCTTCGCATTGGCGGCGTTGGCGACGTACGTTGTTTTATTAAGATGAACGCGAGTGAGGCGCTTCAGAGGATGTGCCTTGAAGCATCTGAAAAGCAGGCAAAGGAGATCGGCGATGCGCTTGTGCTGTGCCCATGCGAAGAATGTAGGAAGAATAAGCCTGGCTACAATTTCAAACTTGAGGCGGTCAACGTGCAGGACGAACCGGCGGAGGGAGGCATCAGTGATCCGAAAGTGTTCGGTTCGCTTCGCGAGGCATTTGTGTGTGCTGACGAGGAGAAGTGGGGCGTCATTGAATTGCCAGAGCCGATAGACTATCCTGCGAGAGCGCAGACGGACAAGGACATTGACAACCAGACGAAACTGCACTACGTTCCCGTCCTGCCGCTCCGGTACCGCGTGGGATACGAAGGCGAGGAGGATCCGTTTGGGTATGGGGAAATCGTCGCCGCGTGCGATTGGTATGCCAAGGCGAAGGCAGAAGATAAGGCGAAAGCACTGACGCAGATCGAGAAGACGGTTGCAGCCGTGTTTCAGGTTTTGCGTGATGCGTTGTGTGGAAAGCACGGGCTCGTGAGACGAGAGGGACTCGGGCGGCGCGTGGACCGTTCGTGCCGGCTGGTCATTACGCCAGGTCCGGATCTTGCGTTTGACGAGGTGGGTGTTCCGCCGTCCGTTCTCTGGGAGCTTTTGGCCGATCGGGTCACTGGCGAAATGGGAGAAGGGCACCCTCTGTCGCCCAACGACGTGACGATGGCAGGGTTCGGGTGGCGTTCGCCGAGGGGCGAAAGAGCTCGCTCGCGCGATGAGAAGGCGAGTGCGCTTGAAACCTATCTTGAACAGAATCCCCTCTGGATGCTCATGAACCGGCAGCCGTCCCTCCACAAGTACAGCATGCAGGCCTTCAAGGTGAGGGTGCTCAAGCCCGAAGACGGCGAGGTGTTTCGTCTGCAGCCGCTTTCGTGTAAGGGGTTCGGGGCGGACTTCGACGGCGACGAGATGGCCGGTTATCTGCCGCTTTCCAATAAGGCGCAGGAGTCGTTGCCGCTGTTGGCGCCGTCTGCGAACCTGTTCTCGGCGGGCAATCTCAAGGTCACTCCGAACTATGACCGGGATTTAGTGATGGGCGCGTACCTGCTGTGCGATCGCGATTCACAGACCGCGGAGAAGCGGTTGGTTGAAGCCTGCGGGAATGGCGAAGCCGAATCCGTTCTGAAGTATGCGCGCGAGGCGTTCGCGAAGTGTACGGAAGAGGGTGTGTCGTTCGGCTTCTACGATCTTGCGGCGTATGACGGTAAGAACGGGTTTGTTGCGGATATGGTCAACTCTGGCGCGAACGGCGCGAAGCAGATCAAGCAGTTCACGAACTCGCGCGGCAAACTTCCATACGGTGAACTGGGTTTCACGCCGACACCCAAACATGAGAAAGAATTCACGATCAAGGGGTCGCTTGTCGGCGGCATGTCGTGGGAGGATCTCTTCTGGTCGTCATTCAACGCTCGTGCCTCGATGTGCGACAAGAAGCTCAACACGGGAAAGGCGGGTGACCTTACGCGCCGCCTCGTCTACGCGTTGCGTCCCGTGACGATCACAACGGAGGACTGCAAGCACGAAGGCGAGCGCTCCGTACTTAACTGTACATGTGCGGACGGCATCTGCGCGGCGTGCTATGGAAAATTGTCGGACGGCACGTTGCCCGAGGTTGGATATCCGGCAGGATTGATTGCGGCGCAGTCGATCGGTGAGCGCGGTACGCAGCTTTCGATGAAAAGCGCCCATGCCTTGGGAAGTCAGGTTGACATAGAGTCGGTTCGCAAGTTGATCAACGCAAAAGAGAAGAGCGAGGAGAAGGATAAACGTACGATCAAAGACTACGACGATTTCTACAAGCGCCTGTGCTTTTCAGGCGATAGGAAGAAAACGCCGTACAGCGAACTGGATCCCCGGCACCTTCAGCTTCTGTGGCGGGTTCTTAATAGTTACCCCAAAAAATCCCTCAACGAGGTGTTGAAGGTCGTTGACAAAAACGGGGACCTGGAGTCCATCGCACGGTGTGCCAACTTTGAAATGATCGGGCGGCTCCTTAACTGCGAGATACGCGATGTCCCGCTGACCTCGCCGTCGGCGCAGGTGATGTTCAACAGTTTTGAGGTGGAGGGTTAGTCATGTATGGCATGAGTTTGAGTGCAGGTTCTTCCGCACATGTGGAAGTCAAGAAGAATGTCAAAGCTACTGCGGAGCAGAAGGCTGAAGCAATCATCAAGAAGCAGGCTGCGATACAAGTGGCGCCTTTTGTTCGCGCCGATTGTGCGGTCCAGGCGCAGGTTATACAGAAATTGATTAAGGAACAAAAGCTCTTTGTCGACGGAGACGATCAGAAAGGTGAATACGACGATGTCGCGGAGAACGCCGAGGAGGACTATGATTCAGAGGCCGAGTTCGTCGATGACGATGAACTCCGTGAGGATGGCCAATCCTTCAACGCGCACGTGGCCCTTTCCGGCGGCGACGAGTCGCCGTTGGACACCCTTCCGCGTGTCCATGAGATCAAGTTTGTTCAGAGGGGGACGGGTAAATGGTCGTGCGTTCCGCCTCGCAATCCTCTGTCGGGGTATCGGGTCAACGACTCTGACAATGAGGCGCGACTGATACTTGACGCCGTTCGCAGGCAATTCGCCTTCTACGAGGCGGTGGCGAACTGGTTGCAGAGTGAAGGGGATGATGTCCTTAAAAGCCCCGAGGGTTTTAAGGAGCACCACAAGTCGAAGACGCGACAAGATTTCTGCAAGGAAGTCGGTTTTACAGACACGGATACGACGAATATCCGCGCCTATTGCAAAAAATGCCGCCTGGCTTGGCCCCTGTCATCCCTGCCCTTGGACAGCGTTTTCACCTAGTAAGATCGGGACAGCAGGCATATAACAAGGGGTAGATGCAAAACCCAGTAGGGTCGCGCGTCCCGCGCGACCGCGGGCACGCGGGACGCGTGCCCCTACCAGGCAATTGAAAGGTTTAATAAAAAAATTGTAATATCGTGGGATGATTTCGGTTTACCCTCATGGAGATGAAAACCATGAAAGCCGAAAAAATCGACATGAATACATGGATCGGCGACCGCTTCGAGCCGATCCCCATTACGCCTCGACAGATGGTCGAGGTCCTGGACAGTGACGACGAGAAGATCAAGGGACTCGTCCTCGGTCAGACGACCTACAAGTTGAGCGACCGGTTCTACAAAACCCTCGCCGGTGAACTGGGCATTCCCTTCGGGGTATTCGGGTTCTTCTCACCACTGGAGGTGATGACCCGCGCCGCTGAGAAGGAACCGGACCTGCCGCTTCGCGTTACGGTCGACACGGAGCAGAACCAGGCCCTCGGCCTCACGCAGGACAAGGGACTTCCCATGCCCGTGAAGTTCATTGAAAGGGTACTGCACGATGACCGCCGCCTGCAGGAAGTTGAATACGGCGACGGCATGCTGAGTGCCATGCTGGACCTTGACGATCCGTGGAGTGTGCCGAACGACAGCGCCTACCATGTGCGCGTTCGCTGCCGTGTGCCCGTGGACGGCGTTGGCATGCCCGACATGAGCCTCGCGACCTGGCGCCAGGTGTGTTCCAACGGCGCGGTGGCGGAGGCACCAATCTTCCGCACGAAGATGGAGATCAAGGACAACAGCGGCGAGCATTTCCGTCGGCTGCTGGTTTCCTTCAGCAATCCGTCCGGCATCGAGATGCTGCAGGAGCGCATGTGCACCGCGGCCGGCACGAAGGCATCGGTGGGCGAGGTTGTGCTGCTGGAGGGGCTGATCCGCCGCTCTGTGGCGAATACGCGCAACCAAATGCTCCTTCGCGAGCGTCTGAACGAAATCGCCGCGAACCCGTGCGTACGCTACGGCGTGACTGACCTCACGAACATTGGCCAGAAGAAGCGTCCGCTCCTGCCCGTGGGATGCAGCGTGGCCGACCTCCTCAACTTCGCTTCTGAGCTCACCACGCACCATGCGGACCTGCTCAAGCCCGACTCCACGCTCCATTCCTTCGCGGGGACGCTCCTTTCCAAGGATTTCGACCTGGAAGACCTCTATCCGAACGCAGGCAGGACCAGCAGATTCTACCTTGGCGGCATCAACTTCTCAAGGGAGGCCGCATAGGATGATGCAGTACGAGCAGAGGCCCTACCAGCAGGAGGCTATCAAGGCGGCTCTCGCTGCGTTCACCGAACGGGGACGCACGTCCGTCCTGCTCGAATCGCCTGTCGGTTCGGGCAAGACGTACATGGCCCTGGAGGTGATCCACCGTCTCCAGGAACATCTGGGACGTCCACTCAAGATCGGCTGGGTGGCGCCACGCCACCACCTGCTGCGTCAGATGATGGAAGCCAACCGCGACCTTCACGGTGACAACATCCGCCCCGTTTCGCTCTTCGAGAAGGTACCGCCAGAGGTGGAGCTAGTCGTTCTTGACGAGGCCCACCACGAGGCGACGCAGAGCTGCGTGCTCCTATACGAGCGGATGCACGCCAAGTGGACGATCGGCCTGTCGGCAACACCGATGCGGACGGACCGCATGAAGCTCTCCTTCCAGGAGACGGTGCGTACGTGTTCGATCGGCCGCCTCGTTCGGGAAGGGTATCTCAGTCCGTTCAACACGTATGTCATTCCGAACTACAGTGTGGACACGGCGGCGGATTTCTACCTGGCTGAACCCGCCCGCTGGGGGAAGAGCCTCGTATTCTTCTCCACGATCGCCGAATGCGTGGCGTTCCGCGAGCGCCTCGCCGCAGGCGGTGTGGCGTGCGAGGTGGTAACGGGCGAGAGCGACAAGGAGAGTCAGATCGAGGCGTTTGCAAACGGCCGCGTGCAGGTGGTGGCGAACGTGGCGATGCTCACGGAGGGTTTCGACCAGCCCGATGTGATGAGCATCTTCGCGCGCGATGCCTCGCGTCTGCCGACGATCCAGATGTGCGGACGCGGCCTCCGCCGCGCTCCTGGCAAGGTTGCCTGCAACATCGTGCAGAGCGCGAACTCGAACTACCTCTTCGAGCGTGTGGCGTCCCCACGCAACGCCTTCAGGTGGCAGCAGGATCAGTGGCTTGCGCTGACGGACGGCACGGAGGCGATCGAGCAGACACTGAAGGAGACCCTTCGCCGGATGACCGCGCGAGAGAAGGCGGACCGCGCGGCGCGGAAAAGCGAGTTCCGGCACGCGGCACAGGTCGTACCGCAGAAATTCACGCGCAAGATCCAACGCCTTGAACGCGCCGAGAAGGCGGAAAAGTCGTATTACTCGGCGTTCGGCGGCATCTACGACGCGCTCGTGCGCTTCCGCGAGTTGGCGTATGCGGCATGCTGGAATGATGCGCCGGGCCCGTGCGCAATCCATCTCAACAAAGGTCTCGGCACGGGTTTGGAACGGGTGACGGCGATTCCCAACTTCCTGCGCGACGGCGATCGGGTGGTTCCGGCCCTGGCGGTCAACCTGCGCGCGTGCGTCGGCCAGATCTGGCGGCGCGCGCTGTCGCACCGGCGGTTCGCAGTCGATCTCCTGAAGGGGATGATACGGCTCAAGCTCTTGGCGGATGGCCACGAGCCAAGCGCGAACGAAATCACCATGATGATGGAGGATTTCGGCTACAACGAGTCTGTGAATACGTACCGGCGCGGGACACCTTTCGTGGAGGTACTGCAAGCGGCTGACAAGTTGCTGCCGGACATGCTACCGCGTCTCCGCCTCGCGCTCATGAACCCTTATAGCGTAACATCGAAGGGGGATGCACGGTATTATCTACGTACCAAGTAATTGGTAGGGCCCGCTCGCCGAGCGGGCCGAATGAAAGGAGAAAGAATATGGAAGAAGACTACGAGATTGATGAAATGGGTGACACACCCGACACGGACACACCCGAGACGGACACGCCCGAGACGGACACAGATGTGTCCGACGAGACCGCACCGCCTTCAGATCCTGACATGACGGAGAAGGAGGCGAAGAAGGCTCGGGAGGAGTACATGATGTCGGATTCGTCCGTACAGAGTTACCTCTATCAGATGGCGCAGATACCGATGTTGAACATGGCGGAGGAGACGAGGTTGTTCAAGGCGATCGCCGCGGCCACGGTGACGTGCCAGAAGATTTTCAACAGCTTCCCCTTTGCCCCGACGTCGTATGCGCGCCTTCTCGACCGCATTGAAGGGCAGGAGGAACGGTTCGACAACATTGTCTCCGACGAGTTTGCAGGAGACCGTGCCGCATTTGTGGCGCGGATCCCCGCTTTCCGCCAGAAACTTAAACGAGCCCGCAGCGCCTTGGCCGTTTCGCGGTGCGCGGCTGAGATGTGCATAAGCCAGAAGTGTTTTGAGGCGCTCTGCACGGATGCAGATGCAGAGTTCGGGAAAAAGGTTCGATTCGCGAAAAAGTTCGGCGAGCTGCGTCGGGCGTTGTCGACTGTCCAGGCGGCGCGGTCTCGCGTGGTGGAGGCCAACCTCCGCCTGGTCGTGTCCATCGCCAAGCGGTTCATGCACTCCGGGCTGGAGTTCCTGGACTTGATCCAGGAGGGGAACGCCGGTCTGGTGCGGGCCGTGGAGCGCTTTGACTACCGCAGGGGGTATCGGTTCTCGACATACGCGACATGGTGGATCCGCCAGTCTGTGACACGTGCGCTGGCCGACCAGGCACGTACGATCCGCCTGCCCGTCCATCTCATCGAGCGGCTTCAGGTACTCCGTCGAGTCCAGAAGCAGCTGATACAAAGCTTGGGCCGCGATCCAACCGCGGCCGAACTCGCGCAGGAGCTAGGCGTTACCCCGAAAAGAGTGCGTCAGCTTCTGAACATGGCGCAGCGTCCCATCTCGCTTCAGATGAAGGTGGGAGACGAGGAGGACGCCTCTTTTGGCGATTTCGTGGCGGATCCCACGAGTGTTGAACCGTCCGTGGCGACGGATCGGAATCTCCTGCACGAGCAGTTGATGGATGTCCTGCAAACGCTGGGGCCTCGCGAGCGCGAGGTAATCGACTACCGGTATGGCTTGACAGACGGCAATTCCCGTACGCTGGAGGAAATCGGCCAGATGTTCAACGTCACGCGCGAACGCGTACGCCAGATCGAGGCGAAGGCGTTGCGTATGCTACGCCATCCCAGACGATTGCGCTACCTGCGAGATCAGGTGAAATGTGCTTAAACTTAAAGGAGATTAGGTTGCAGGGGGCTGGGGATTTTCGATTCTCACCAGTTTCCCTTTGACGAGACGCAGATTGAATTTATTGGAGAGGCGATGCGTCAGACCTCCCGAAGACAGTTTCAATTTGCCCGCCCCTTTGCCCGAAGTCCGTATGCCGTACACTTTTTCGATCAGCTCTTGCCGGTCGGTCACACGGTCCTCCATGACAGTCTTCGCGAGGATATCGAACTCTGCCTGGTCAAGGAGACTTAAGGATTTGTAGGTGTCATCGCCAATAATGGAGTGGTGGTCCCGTTCTTGATGGGGTTCCTCCTTCTCCTCCTGGCGAGGTGCTTCCATTGTTGCTTGACGCGCCGTTTCTTCAACTGCGGAAGCACTGCGTTGCCGTTTGGCTTCGTACTGTTTTTGAGCTGCTTTAATTTCCTCTTCCACGATCTCATCCGTAATGGTGTTGTTGACTGCGAGGATCGCCATGCGCCTCACTATTGCGTTTAGTTCGCGGAAATTCCCGTCCCAAGTGGTGCACTTTTCTTCTTTGGCAAAGTCGAGAAATTTTTTGAGCGCTGTTGGTTTGAACAGGGGACGCTTCCCATTTGTATCGGCATAGAACTCGTTCAAGATTGAATCGACATTCTCGGGAATGTCCTCCCGGCGTTCTCGGAGCGGAGCCAGTTCAAAATGCCAGGCGTTGATTCTATTGAACAAATCACTTCGAAAATGGATTTCTGAGGAAGCGTTCTCCTCCAACTGCTGTTCCAACGGGCGGTTTGTTCCGCAGATCAGCATAAAGGAGCTTTTCTCTGGTTTGGACGGGTCGCCACCGAGAGGGACGAAATTGAAATTTCCGTCGTCGTCCACATCGAGCACCGCAAGAAGCATGGCCTGTATTGTCGGATGGAGTTCTCCGATTTCGTCAAGAAACAGGATTTTGCCGTTGGCCGTGCTAAACACACCGGGTTTTTCCTGGTCATTCGCGTTGGGAAAGCCCTTCTTGTTTCCAAAAAGTTCCATTCGCTGGATGTTCGCGTCAGACCCGCGAATCATCGCGCAATTTAGGGAGATGAAATTCTTCTTGTCACGCCTGCCCATAAATGCATCGGCAATGTTTCGCGCCATTTGCGTTTTCCCAACGCCCGTTTCCCCCGTCAGCAGGATCGACTGCTGCGCCCTTAACTTTGGGTTCTTGATTTCTTTGATCTTGTCAATGATGTGTGCGATCTTCTCGAGCTTGCTGTAGTCCTTTGTGGTTACACCGTACTTCAGAAAACCGAGCGTCCCCTTGTCCGTTGACTCAGTCGTTTTACGGCAGGCCTCGGTAAACTCACGGGGGTCATCAATCTTATACGAACCCTTGACCCAGCGCCGACCGTCTTCTTTGTACTGGTTGTCTTTTTTCTTGCCCCGTTGTTTGTGGTTCCTCCATGGTGTGGGATCTATGCGGCGTGCATCGATCTGGCCCATCTGTGTGAGTAGGAAGAGACAGTTGCGTATCTGCGAGGTTCCGCTGGTGCAGTTGACGTAGTATTCGGTATTCGCCCTGTGAAATTTTTCGTCGGAAAAGTACTCGACGAACCGCTGGTAGACTTCGTAGGTGTCGAAAGGATTCTTGATTCTTGGATCGTCGACTACTAGATTGAGCGTCGGCGCTACGTGGCGGATGTCCTCTATGACTTCTTCCTTGACTTTCTTGTGTTTGTCACGGTTGTCCGTGAGGAGATAGTAGTCGTCGAAAACCAGGTCGTCGTAATGTTCCTCTAATCCCTGTAGTTGAGCAAGTGCGACGGACGGCCGCCAGATCTCATGACGGCTCTGCGGAACACGATCATCAGGAAGCAGATAAGATTTCATGAATGATTCATCGGTTTTCTTGACCTCGAAATCATCCTGATCATAGCTGATGAAGGAAATCAGGACTTTGCGCTTTGGCTGTACATCCTGCGACTTTGTTGATTTTTCTTTTGGCATGCCGATAGTATACCATATAATGTCGCTGATGTGTTGAAAAAATTAACGAGGGGGGAAGAAAAATTCACAGGTTGTTTAAAAAACAGCGGAAGTTGATGGGAATCCCGCTGGTAGGCATAAGCGAATACTGGATTTTGCGTCTGTATATAAGAGGTGAATCCTGGATTCTGGATGGGCCAGGATTTGAGGCAGACCCGGGTGGCGTTTGCTTCAACGGCACGCCGTCCAAACAAGGAAAACCACATGGTATTCGACAACGAAACAGAAATGCCTTATCCAACCCTCACCGTCTGGGGTGTGCTCTACGCAAAGACCCGTAAGTCGATCGTGCAGATGCTCAGCCACCGCTACAGCCATGCCGATCGCGAGGACGCGGTAGAGTTCGCCTACTACAAGCTCATGTTCGTCAAAGACCGTATGGCCTACGGCGACAAGCTGCCACGGACGGAAGCGGGTTGGGTCAAGGCGCTGTATTGGCAGGCGCGTTCGTATCTTTCCCATCTGAGGGAACACGGCGAGCGCCATGCCAAATACGTCGAAGAGACATCGAAGATGCTAGCCGATATCCTCACGAGCGGCCACCGTGGCCAGTATATCGATGCCGACATCCGTAGCCGGGCGCTTGCGCGTGCACTCGAAATGTTCCGCAGGAATCATGACATCTCCCGTCGGGACCTTGCCATCTACACTGGCATCACGACGGGCATGGCGACCGGGAAGGAACTTGCGGCACGTTATCACCTCACGCCCAACAACGTCTTTGTGAGAAAATGCCGCGTCGGCCACCTGCTCCGGAAATATGGCCCCGGATATTTCGATCGCGCGCTTGACAGCGAGGATCCGTTCACGCCTGCGGCGTGAACGGCACGGAGAAATCCCCAGTTCAGAAGAAAAAACCATTTTTCACGTAATGAAACATCTGCGGCATTGTTAAATACTTTGTCGGCAGATGATAAATGTCGGTGAAAACAGTACATGCAAGGAACTAACACGATGAAAGACAGCACGATGATGAGCGCCGCCGAGTTCTTCGGCGATGTAGAGAAACCCGAAACACCCGTCCGCAAGGGACGGTCGCGCGGCAAGAAGTCCTCTGCGAAGGACCTCTTTGCCGAACTGAAGGTCAAGATGGTCATGCGCATCTATGGCGTATCCAGGAAACGTGCGCTGGCAATCATCGCCGGCCGTACCGGCGAGAAGATGCAGCTCGAGCGCGGAAACGAGCCGACACGGAAAGACGACGGCGGAGTCATGTCCGCCGAGGACTTCTTCGGCCTGCACGGTTGAATTTCAAACAACAAACAACGAGGAGTAAAAAAAACATGGCAAGATTCAAGCAGATCCCTCAGGACTACCTCTACAAGAAACTCCTGACGCACTGGGGAAACGTGGTTAAGAACTACAAGAACGACTGTCGCGACGACGACTTCTTCGATGTAGTCCGGAACTGTTTCGACCACGACAAGGGGGTTGAGCTCATCGAGGCGGCGTACTCGCCGGCGGAACTCGCGGAGATGGCCAAGGTCCGTGCTCGCAACTGCCGGCTGGACCTCAGCGACCCGCTGGACGACATCTTCTGCGCGCTCTGGAACAATGAGGGCGCGCGGGACAAGTGCCGTGTCGTCCTCGATACGGTACGCGAGTACATGGAGGCGGAATGCGGCCCGGGGACCGAGGACATCGTCGCACGCCGCTTCGACGAGCTCGTGCGCGTCCTCAAGCTGAACGAGCTCGAGGCGGAGCTGCTCGTCTTCGCCTACGTTCGCGACCAGACGTGCTTCAGCTGGCCGGTTCGCGTGGAGGACCGCGAGAAGCCGCTCTACTACGCGATGGCGCTCGACCGTTCCTACGACGAGGTGGTGAAGGCGATGTCTCCTCAGGGCAAGCTGCTGAAGCTTGGTCTCCTCGATAGCGACTACGACTTCAGCCGCCGCACGCTCGGCGGGTTCATGGACGGCACGTCCGATGAGACCATCGAGCGCCGCTTCTACTCGAAGAGCGAGGGGAAGGATATTCTCCCCTGGGAGTTCTTCGGCGACCTCTCGACCAAGGATGGCGAGGTTCTCAAGCGCATGGTCACCGCGAGCGGCGGCAAGTGCAACATCCTCCTCTATGGCGCTCCGGGGACGGGCAAGACCTCCTTCGCCCGCTCCCTCGCGAAGGAGCTCGGGCGCACGGCCTGGGAGATCCGCCAGGGCGACGAGGACGGACGGAACATGAAGTCCGAGGCCCGCATGATGGGCATCCAGGTGTGCAACGGCCAGGGGGACCCCGCCACGAGTCTGATGATCGTGGACGAGGCGGACGAGCTCCTGCGCGGCAGCTCGGGCGGGTTCAGCCTCTTCGGACTCTTCGGGTTCGACACCGGCGGCAAGTCCACCGAGAAGGGCGTGATGAACTCGATTCTCGACGAGATGAAGATTCCCGCCGTGTGGATCTCCAACGCCCCGGCCGGGGCGATGGACGAGTCCGTGCGCCGCCGCTTCGACTACTCCATCTGCTTCGAGAGGCTCACGGGCGCCCAGCGTGTCTCCATCTGGCGCAACCAGGTGGCGAAGCATGGCCTCGAGGCGCTCGTCCCCGAGTCGAAGATGGAGGAGTACGCCGCCAGGTACGAGACGAGCGCGGGCGGCATTTCCACCGTGCTCGCGAACGTGAAGCGGATGGCTCCCGCGCCCGACAAGGTGGACGAGCTGGTCGCCACGCTCATGAAGCCCCACTGCAAGCTCATGGGCGTCAAGGACGCCAACACCTTCCTCCCCGCGAAGGACTACTCGCTCGACGGGCTCAACATCAGGGGCAAGGTCTCCCTGGAGCGCCTGGTGAAGGCTGCGCGCAACTACCTCGACGCCGGCTTCAGCGCCGCCTCCGAGGACAAGCCCAGGATGAACATCCTCCTCTACGGGCCTCCCGGCACGGGCAAGACAGAGTTCGTGAAGTATCTCGGCAAGGAGCTCGACCGCAAGGTCGTGGTGATGAGGGGCAGCGACATCCTCTCGAAATGGGTGGGTGAGAGCGAGCAGAACATCGTCCGTGCGTTCCGTCAGGCGGAGGCCGAGCACGCCATCCTCTTCTTCGACGAGGTGGACGGCCTCCTGCAGGACCGCACTCATGCTGCTCGTAGCTGGGAGATCACCCAGGTGAACGAGCTCCTCCAGCAGATGGAGAACTTCGACGGCATCATGGTCGCCGCCACGAACTTCTCCAAGAACCTCGACCCCGCGACGATGCGCCGGTTCACGTTCAAGCTGGAGTTCGGCTACCTCGACGATGCCGGGAAGAAGGCCTTCTTCGAGCGCATGTTCAAGACGAAGCTCTCGGACGAGGAGTGCGCCGAGCTGCGCCTGCTCCGGAACGTCGCTCCGGGCGACTTCCGCACCGTCCGCCAGGAGATGTTCTATCTCGGCGAGGACGCCACGAACGCCGAGCGCATCGCGGCGCTCAAGGAGGAGTGCGCTGTGAAGAAGGATGGCGACAAGAGCCGTGCCATCGGCTTCGCCGCCTGAGTCGGCTGTACGCGTGCCTTGCCGGCGGGTCTCATGTACCCGCCGGTAGGGTCACGCGTCCAGCGTGACCGAAAGTATGAAATCTCTTCCATGTGTCATGGTTGTTACTCTTGAAAGGATAAACAAATGAAAGTAAATGCAAGTCTGATTCCGATGGTAGTCGAAAAGTCCGGCGACGGCGAGCGCGCGTACGACATCTACTCGCGCCTCCTCAAGGACCGCATCATGTTCGTGGGAGGGGAGATAGACGACAGCATGGCCAACGCCATCGTCGCCCAGCTCCTCTTCCTGCAGGCGCAGGACCCGGAGAAGGAGGTGTCGATGTACATCAACTCGCCGGGTGGCAGCGTCACGGCGGGCCTCGCCATCCTCGATACGATGAAGATGGTGAAGTGCCCCGTGGCCACGTACTGCGTGGGGCAGGCGTCCTCCATGGGTGCGATCCTACTCGCATCCGGCGACAAGGGCCGGCGCTACGCGCTGCCGCATGCGCGCATCATGGTCCACCAGCCGTGGGGCGGCGCGCAGGGGAAGGCGAGCGACATCGAGATTACGGCGCGCGAGATTCTGCGCCTCAAGGAGATGCTCAACGGCATCCTCGCCGAGGCGTCGGGCAGGACCATCGACAGCGTCACCAACGATACCGACCGCGACCACTTCATGTCCGCCGAAGAGGCCAAGGCATGGGGTATCGTTGACAAGGTCCTGGCATGAAAGTTCACAATCTGATGCGAAAGTATGGTATAATGAACGCCTAAAAGCAAGGAGGCTAGAAATGATCGGTGCGATTATCGGAGACATTGTCGGGTCGAGGTTTGAATTCGACTTCAACAACATCAAGACGAAGAAGTTCGACTTCTTTCACGAGGAGTGCGAATGGACGGACGATTCGCTCATGACCATCGCCGTTGCGGCGGCGCTCATGAAGTGGCGTGACGAAGGTGGCGACCTGAGGCAGATCGCCACCGATTCCATGCGCGCGTTCGACAAGGCGATCCCCTGCGCGGGCTACGGCGGACGCTTCGTGTATTGGCTTAAGACTGACAATCCGCAGCCCTACAATTCCTGGGGCAACGGTTCGGCCATGCGCGTGAGCGCGTGCGGGTGGATCGGCAATTCGCTTGACGAGGTGAAGTCCCTTTCGCTTCAGGTGACGGACATCACGCACAATCATCCAGAAGGCATCAAGGGCGCAGAGGCGACGGCGGTCGCCATCTGGCTTGCGCGTCAGGGGTGGAAGCTCCCCGAGATACGCGCGCATGTCGTGGAGAACTATTATCCGATGGACTTCACGCTCGACGAGATACGCCCGACATACCACATGGACGAATCGTGCCAGGGATCGGTGCCGCAGGCGCTGGAGGCGTTCTTCGAGTCGACTTCCTTCGAGGATGCCGTCCGTAACGCAGTCTCGATCGGCGGCGATTCCGATACCATCGCCGCCATCGCCGGTTCCGTGGCGGAGGCGTACTGGGGCGTACCGAAGGATCTGGCGGCAAAGGCTGAATCCTACCTTGAGCCAGAAATGGTACAGGTCCTCAAGAAGTTCCAACTCCGCTATGCCGGCAACATCATAGACTGAGGGTGACAGCGTGACAACAGCGGAAAAACTGGTCAGGGTTCTGACAGAGAAGAAGATGACGTGCGCGACGGCGGAGTCGTGCACGGGTGGCGGCGTGGGGTATGCGATAACAGCAGTCTCCGGCTCGAGCGCCGTCTTCTGGGGTGGCATCATCAGCTACGACAATTCGGTGAAGCATCGCGTCCTAGACGTGCCAGAAGAAGTTCTGGCGACGAAGGGCGCGGTCTCGTCCGAGTGTGCGGCGGCGATGGCGGAGGGTGCGAAACGGCTTCTGAAGACGGACCTCGCTGTGTCGCTCACCGGCATAGCCGGTCCGGGCGGCGGCAGCGTCGAGAAGCCGGTCGGGCTCGTCTGGTTCGGGGTTGCGTCGGGAGGGTCGTGCTCCCGCGCGACCGTCATCACCGAAAAGAAGGTGTTCCCCGGCGACCGCGAGGCTGTTCGCACGGCGGCGATTGAGCATGCGCTGCAACTCCTGCTCGCGGCTGCGGGAGCGTAAGGATGCGCTTGATCCAGGACGGGGTTGTTCGTGTCCGAACATTTCGTTGAAGAAAGAGTATGATGTGGAATGACGGCAAACGAATACAAGAGTCTGGGCGTTGCGGAGCGGCGCGTGTTCTTCATCGCGGCGCTGGTGCCGGTTGACATCCGCAAGGAAGCGGACGAGGACGGAACAACGCGATACGCGGGCTTTGCCGATCTGCTCGGCGCGGAATCCGAGACGGATCGTGCGGAAGTGCTTGCGGCTGTCGCATCGCTGGAGAAGAAAGGCGTGCTCCGGTATGGCCGTCCGAGCGTCCGGACGGCACGCGACACCCTCTCTGTGATTGCGCAGGAGGCGGATAAACGAGGGTGGTGGCCGTCTAAAGCAGCCTTTGCAAAATCATTTGAGAAAATCTATCGTTCATGGGGACTGGCCGGACAGGAAAGAAGTTTGGCGGATAATGTTGAACATGACGCAGCCTTTTCCGTGCAGATGTTGGACGGCTGGCGCTTCCTTGCGACGGGTGACCGCTCTTGCGCCGGGCGCATTGCCGGTTTTCCGGGTTTGGCCGCGATTCAGGCAGCTGTTGAGCTGGTGGCCGACGATCTGGATCCTGTCGGGATGGCGGCGTGTCTGGACAAAGCAGAATGTGCCGCGCAGATTGGCAACTGGCTGGAGTGCTCGTTCTGGCAGGGACGCGATGTCCGGCATGGACTGGAGGTTCTCGGGCGGAACATGGACGGAGGATCCCTGTCTTGGCTGAAGGGAAACTCCGAGGTTGTGCAGGCGTATGCTACGCTATGCGTCTGGACTGGATGGCGTGAGGGACTGAACCGTTCTTTTGCGTCCACCGACGCGTTCTGCAGGGGATGCAAAGCCGTGCTGGAGGGAGATCTGCCGCTGGCCTTCAAGTTGATGGATCCGCTTCGGAAGAAAGGTGAACTGAAAGGCACTTTGTCGCGATTCCTCCTTTATCTGGTTTGCAGGGCTGTCGTTCCGGAAAAAAGGAGGGTTGCGCAAAAGATATTGGAATATCACTGTGGCGGACCAAGAGTGTTGAACAAATACCTCCGCGCGGCGCTCTCGGCGGGAGACTTGCAGGGAAGATATGCTTGGGAGGGAGTTTGGTCGCGAAATATCATTGTCGAGCTGCAAAAATCGGATGACTTGAGATCCGTCGTGTTTACAGCGTTGGCGGTATCCTGCATGGGACCAGATCGTGTCCGATTTCTCCGTCAAAATGCGCGGCGAATGGCGGATGCCGTGCAGGGATTCCTCCAAAACGGATATGTGAATGTCTGTGGCGCAGTCTTGTCGCTTCTACCTGAACTGGGTGCGGAAGGGAATGCCGCGCCGGTTTTGCAGGCGATGGAAAAACATGGAACGTGGATCCCGCCGTACAACGCGGCAAAGATCCCGTCGTTATGGGAGGATTTTGTCTCGGCCCTCGCGGAAAAAACGACATATTTGCGCGATGAAGATGATCAGCCTGAAGAGGAAGAAACGCCATCCGGCAAAATCGCATGGGAACTGCGATGCAAAAGGGCAGACGACGGCTGGCTTTCGGCTTTGACGGTTCAGCCATACAGTTGGCGGAAAAAATACGACGGACAGCTTGAGCGGGAATATGTGCGAATTGAAAACCTGCTCTCCGATGTCGGCCAGGACAAATTGAACGACGGCGACGTGCGCCTCGCGACGTTGATCCTGTCACGAGAGCTGGATCGCAACTGGTACCGCGGCAAGCGCGGCGTGCCGGAAGCGCTATCGCTGCTGTGCGGCATGGACAACGTTGAACTTGTAATCGTAACACAGGACGGGACGTGGGACGGAAAAGAGATCGACCGCCGCAACGTGAGAATCAAGGAGCGCCGCTGCTACATGCGAACCTCGGCGGCGGACGACGGAAGCGTGACCATTCAGATGCCCGAATGGCAGATGGTGGCCACGGGATTCAAGTATTGTGGATATGTACTTCGAGAAACGGACCGGGCCGACGAACTGATGTTCGCCAGAGTTGACCCTGTTGTCGGCGAGGTGGCGGAGCTTCTCGACTTGTACGGGACGAATGGCGTCATACGGATTCCCCGAGAAGGCGTTGAGCGGCAAATGCAGATGTTCGATAGACTGAAGAAACTGGCCTCTTCCGATGTTCCCGACAGGAAGACCGAAGATGAGATTCCGGAGGTGAAGGCGGATGCGGTCTGTTTCGTACGTCTGGATTTCGGAGACGGAGGGCTGGAGGTCCATGCCTATACGCGGCCGATCGCGGGAAACGGCGGCCTGGCGTTTGAGCCTGGATTCGGTACGCCGAGCAGCGTCATTTCGGGAGAGCACGGGCCGTTTCGCCTTGTGCGGGATTTCGAGGCGGAGAAGGCGGCGTTCAGACCCGTTGAAGAGGCGATGTCGGACAGCGTGGCATGGTTTGACGGACGGTGTTCGTGGCGCGTCCGCGGTCTTGGTGAAGCGGTCGCCGTGGTGGAAAATCTGAAGAAACTGTCACCCGCCGTGGAAATAGAGTGGCGGAAGGGACGTCGGCTCCAGGTGTCGCGTCCGCGGTTCAGCCTCGAGTCCAGTGGCGGCGAGCGCAACGGGTGGTTCAGAGTCCGCGGCACGTTCATGCTTGAAGACGGACGCGTCATGGACATGATGAAGATCCTTGAGGCGATGAAGGCGGGTGGTGATGGTTCGGGCTATGTCCGGCTTGGCGACGGCGACTACGTGAAGCTGACGAGGGAGATGCAGCGTCAGTTCTCCGCGCTGGCATCCGCCGGACGCGAGAAAGACGGAGCGTACGAGATTCCGCGCGGCGCGATTCCCATGCTGCAGGCCGTGTTCGGCGGAGAAGGCGTGGAACTGCCGGCGGCGATGGCCAAGGCGGCGGACGCCGTGCGCAAGGCGCTGGAATCCGACCCCGAGCCGCCAAGGACGCTTCAGGCGCAGCTTCGTCCGTACCAGCTGGAGGGCTACAAGTGGCTTTCGCGGCTGGCGTCGTGCGGGTTCGGCGCGTGCCTTGCGGACGATATGGGCCTCGGCAAGACGGTTCAGATCATCACGCTGCTCCTCGAGCGCGCGAAGGACGGCCCCTCTCTCGTCGTCGCCCCCGCGTCTGTCTGCGGAAACTGGCGGAACGAAATCCGGCGGTTCGCGCCCACTCTCGAGCCGGTCATGGCGATCGAGGACGAGAAGGGCGTTGCGAAAGCCGGTCCGCGCGCGGTCGTCCTGGCGAGCTACGGCTATCTGCTCTTCCACGAAAAGGAGTTCGCGAAGAAGCAGTGGAACGGACTCGTCCTCGACGAGGCGCAGGCAATCAAGAACGAGTCGGCCAAGCGCACCAGGGCGGTCAAGGGGTTCAAGGCGAAATTCCGCGTGGCGGCAACCGGCACGCCGGTGGAGAACAAGCTGCTGGAACTGTGGAGCATCTTCGACTTCCTCAACACGGGTCTGCTCGGAACCGCCGACGGTTTTGAAACAAGCAACCGCGAAAGCGTCAAGCGGCTGGTGAAGCCCCTGATTCTCCGCCGCCTGAAGGGCGATGTCCTCGACGATCTGCCGCCGAAGACGGAAGTGACGCGCTTCGTGGAGCTGGACAAGAAGGAACGCGCCGGATACGAGGCCTGCCGCCTCAAGGCGCTTGAGGACGTGGCCAAGGCAGACAGACGGCACAAGCTCGCCATGCTGTTGACCGGCCTCACCCGCTTGCGCCGTTTCTGCTGCAATCCTTCGCTTGTGGCCGGCTGCGATGGGCTTGTGTCGGCCAAGCTCGATGCGCTGGCCGAGCTGATGGTGGAACTTCGCGACGGCGGGCACCGGGCGCTCGTGTTCAGCCAGTTCACCGACTATCTGGAGATCGTCAGGAAGATGGTGGAGGGGAAAGGCTGGTCGATGCAGTACCTCGACGGGTCGACGCCGCTCAAGGAGCGTGGCCGACGCGTTGATGCGTTCCAGAACGGAGAAGGCGACTTCTTCCTCATCTCGCTCAAAGCAGGCGGCACGGGGCTCAACCTCACGGCGGCGGATTATGTGATCATCCTTGATCCGTGGTGGAACCCGGCGGTAGAGAACCAGGCGGCGGACCGTGCGCACCGCATCGGCCAGCGGCGTCCGGTGACGATCTACCGTCTGATTGCGAAGGACACGGTGGAGGAACAGGTGCTGGCGCTTCACAACACGAAGCGGCTGCTGGCGGCGGACATCCTTGACGATACAGGTTCGGCATCCCTCAGCAGCGAGATGCTGATGGGACTTCTCAAAGGGGAACAAGACACCATGTCAAAAAAAGGATCTTGATGTTGTAAGGTTAGGAACTTGGCGTTGTTTTCATAGGCAGAGGGAGGCGAAACGTAAGGTCGGGCTTCTTCTTGGCGTTCTTGAACTTGGAAAGGGAAAAAGCAAATGATTGGACTTGTTGGTAAAATGGCTATAACCGCATCGGTTATGCTGCCGATGGTGGCGGGGGCGGCGTCGTATCCGCCGTATGAGATCTACACGGGTACGACGTCCGGAAACCCGCAGCTGACCTACACGAAGGTGTGCGAGCCGGGGCGGACAGGCGAGGCGAATGCGAGCTATGTGATACTGGGGGCCTACTATCCGTCTCGTCCCGCGCTGGCGAACACCTCGTATGACGGCTCTGTGGTCATCCCGTCCACCATCGGCGGACTGCCGGTGCGGAAGATCAACGATGCCGCCTTCATTACGTGCCAAAAGCTCCGGAGCGTGAAGATTCCCGCGACCGTGCGCGAAATCGGCGCGCGGGCGTTCTCCGATTGCTGGCTGCTGACGAACGTGACGTTCGCTGCCGGCGTGACGACGATAGGAGACTCGGCGTTCTCGAACTGCACGAGTCTTGTATCGATCACTTTTCCCGATACCCTCTCCCGCCTTGGCGCCGGATGTTTCCAGGGGTGTGTCGAGCTTAAGGATGTGTACTTTCTCGGCAACGCGCCGCGACTGGTGATTCCGTCCATGACGGACAAGTCGGGCCTTGGTGAAAGTATCTTCCGTTCCTACGGATACTATGAGCGTTTCAAGGTACATATCAACCGGAACACGTCGGGCTGGATCGCGCCATACGTGAAGGGCGTGCCGGAAAAGTGGCCGGTGGACTTCGGCTACATGCAGGCACACGAGACGGTGGAGGAATCCGGCGGCGGGACGCAGGCGGAGGAGACCGGTTTCGTGACGGTGATCACGGAGATCAAGGGTGGCGCCGTGGCGGTGTCAGAGACATGGGCGGCACGGTTTCCGTCGTACGCCGCCAAGTTCGGCAGCGACTTTACTGCTTCGCTCACGAAGCCGACTGGCAAGAAGGATGCGGCGGGCAATGCCATGCAGGTGTGGCAGGACTACGTGGCGGGGACAGACCCCACTGACGTGAACGACCTCTTTCGCGCGGAGATTCGAATCGTGAACGGTGCGCCTGTCGTCTCGTGGTCGCCTGTGCTGTCAGCTTCCGAGGCGGCCAAGCGTACCTACACCATCTACGGCCGGCAGTCTCTTCTGTCGGGCGACTGGACGGTCGTCCCGTCGGGCCAGGAGTCGAACTACAATTTCTTCAAGGTCACGGTGGAGATGAGATGAAAACGAACGAGATACTTCGTAAGGTGGTGGAATCGAGCCTCTCCGTCGAGAAGGCGGTGCTGGACGAGAAATATGCGTTCTTCAGCAGCGATCCGGCGGCGAGCCGGCGGGTCGTGGAACGCGGAGAGCGGGGATACTTCCGGACGCCGTTCGCGCACGACGCCGACCGCATCATGCACTGCCATTCGTATGCGCGATACATGGACAAGACGCAGGTGTTCTTCCAGATCAAGAATGACCACATCTCGCGCCGGTCGCTACACGTTCAGATGGTGTCCAGGATCGCGCGGTCGATCGGACGCTGTCTGCGGCTTAACGAGGATCTAATCGAGGCGATCGCCATCGGTCACGACATCGGCCATACGCCGTGCGGACACACGGGCGAGGCTGAGCTTGCAAGACTGCTCGCGAAACACGGGGCGGGGACGTTCATGCACAACGCACAGTCGGTGCGCGTCCTGCAGCATCTGGAGAAGGGCGGCAGGGGGCTCAACCTGACGCTTCCTGTCCTAGACGGCATACTTGGGCACAACGGCGAGCTCGAGGCGCCGGTGTACGAGTATGACCGCTGGAACCTCACCTGGGAGAAACTGGAGTCGAACCTCGCCGCCTGCATGAAGACGCCGGGCTTCGACCGGCAGGTGTTTCCATCCACGCTGGAAGGATGTGTCGTGCGCGTTTCGGACATCATCTCCTATCTCGGCAAGGACATGGAGGACGCCATCGCCCTTGGCCTCATCAAGCGGACGGACATCCCGGAGAGATGCGCAAAGGTCCTCGGCAGACGGAACACTGAAATAATCGGGACGCTCTGCACGGACATCGTAGAGCACAGCTTTGGCAGGGGACATCTTGAGTTTTCGTCCGAGGTGTTCGCGGCCTACAGGGAGATGAAGGCTTTCAACGGGGAGAGAATCTACGGATGCGACCTGCTGGCCGAGCAGCGCGGCAGGTTTACAAAGATGATGTCGGCGCTATTCGAGGTATATCTCGATGCGATCGAGAGGGATGATCAGAGCTGTGGCGTATGCAAGGACTTCCTTCGTCACTACCCGCACTCCTACCGCGACGAGACGCCTCCGGCCCGTATCGTGGCCGACTACCTATCGCTCATGACCGACCAGTACTTCCTCAAGCAGTACGAACGCGAGTTCATGCCCCGCCAGATCGACTACGACTGATTTAAGAAGATATTCCTTTGAAGAGTAAAAGTGGCTCACTCTTTGCGTTCAATGTATACTAGAAAGGAAAAGAGAAGATGATTAGACTAGTTGGGAAGAGAGGCAAGGGTAGTGTGGAATCGCAGCTGGACGCGGCTGCAAAGGGTGTAGATTTTGTCCGCATCGACTGTACCTCAGGAAACCCCGACCAGGTGATGAGGGAGGGGTTGTCTCCATTCTTCCTTGGCCCTGTTGAGACCTACGACGGACTGAAGGCCGAACGTTTCGAGCGCGCCTGGCAGTGCTCGAAAGTGTTCGCCGGGTTCGCCGATTCTTCCGGGAATCCGCTCCCCGAGTGGTTTGCCTGGCGCGACCGCATGTGGGCCGACGCCTCGAACACCGACCACATGGCGATTCGATTCCCCGCCGGCCGGGAGAACGCCAACGCGAATAAGACGCTGTATTCCTATTGGAAGGTCGACGGCGAATTCAAGCGCCTCGGATACATCGACGCGAGAAAGCACATCTATCTTCCCGTCTACGCGAAGGCCGTCGTGAAGACGGAGGCCTATCGCCGCCTCTGCGCGCTGCGGGACGAAGGGAAGAACCTGCTGCTCGTCGATTTCGACGGCTACAACCGCCATCTGCCGCGCTACAACTTCACCTATAACGATGTCCTGCATTGCCCGATTCTGAAGATGGGGCACGGCTTCGTTCTCGCGATGCTGCTCGAAGGCGTCATCAAGGTTGACGAGAACGGCAATGTCACCTATGCGGATGGGCTCATGGACGATCCGCATAAGGTTTACAGCCCAGATCTGCGGAAGCTCACCGACGAGCAGAAGCTCGATCGGGCCGCTTCGTGTGCCGGAGTCACAGTCGAAGAACTCCAGACACTCTCGGAATCTGACCGCAAGGTGCTGAAACGCGCCTATTCCCGTGAGGCCTGCAAGGCGCGCGGAATAGCCCGCGCCGCGTGGGAGCGTCTTCCTTTGGCCGAAAAGCTTCGGGTGGCACGGCTGGAGGAGCAGACGGAAGGAGCATGTCCTTCACTGGCTTCTTCGGAGATGTCTAAGGGAAAACTTGGAACGGTAGCAAAATGAATGTAGCGCAGAACGAGAGCGATCTTGAGAGGTTGGAGAATACCGCGAGGTCGGGCGACGGCGAGGCACAACATCGGCTTGCGATGATAAAATGTGCAGGCGACCTGGCCGATTATCCGTATGGCGACCAGTCTTTTCAGGCCGGTCTTGAATGGCTCAGGCATTCGGCGCAACGCGGAAATGTGATCTCTCAATATCAGTATGGCCGTCTCTGCTTTGAATGGCGAGGGGACGACTTGTTTGGAGATGGACTTCTTGCTGCAATAGCATATTGGGAGAGAGCCTATGCAAATGGCTCGAACTTCAACGATCCAGACGAGAGGGCGGCCGCCGCCATGGCGGCGCTTGAACTGGCCGAATTGAATCATTATGCGATGTTCGATTACGGCGAGTTGTTCAAGCCTGATCCGGACAAGGCTGTGGTCTGGTATGAGAGGTCGGCGAGATTGAGGAACACGGACGCTGCAGATGCCTTGAGTGATGCCATCTACCGCGAAAACCGCGATGTGTTCGATTGGGATGCTGGCGAACAACACTCCGAAGTGCTGGACAAGTTGTTTGAGTATACGAAGAAGGCGGCCGATCAAGGGTATCCGTATGCAAAAGTCCGACTGGCCGTACTATATGCCATCGGCATTGGTGTCGCGGTTGATCCGGACAAGGCGTTGTCTTTGGTAAGAGAAACATGTAGCACCTATCCGCATACTGTGGCGGAACAATGTCTTAAGATGGTCAAAGAGCGGGACATGACTATTCGCGACGCTCTTTATGAGTGTCGAAACTATATTGGGTGATGGTGGTGGGAAAGTTATGGCTTTTTCGCGCGCTGGCCTGGAACGAAGATCCTGCCTAGGAGATTATGTAATGCAATTCAAATTGATCAAGAGGGTGCCGGTCGTTGAGATAGACGGAAAGACCTGTTTTATGGACACGGGGTTTCCCCGCGCGATTGAACCAGTCCTTCCAGGCGTTCAGGAACTCTTCGGGATTCCCGGTCTTCACGTCGCTGGCGTCGGATCGCTGAAGCGGTACACGAAGTTCGACTATCCGAACAACGAGATCATCACCTCGGACGAACCTATTCCGCTCGAAGGCGGCACGGACGTTCGTCTCGAGGTTCGCGATTCGGGCTGGGTTGTCAAAATGGATGTCCGCGGAATTCATACAAGGCGCTATATCGACACGGGTGCAGCGTACTCGTATGTCAACTATCTGGACCAGCCGCCGCATTTCCCGATCGTCGACGTTGTTGAAGATTGCGGATTCTCCGGCGAGCCATGGACTGTGCCTGTGCGGCGTTTGCCATGCGAGTTCATGGGATATCCGTTCGAGATCCTTTGTGGTGACGTAAAGGACAATCCCGAGTACGTTCCTCCAGAGGGCGTGATCGGCTACGACTTCTTCGCCAACTTCACCCTCGTCGTCGACCGCGTCGGCGGAAAGCTGACATTCGTGAAAAACTGACAGAAAGGAACGGCGAGATGAGCACGGAACGGAAAGCAAGGAGCGTAGGTCGAATTCTTCTAGCGACGAGATTTGACACTATCTTCTGACAGGGGCTAGTCCATGACAAGCGAGCGTCCGTCGCGGGACAGTATGCCGTTGATTACGCAGACGATCTTGTAGAGGTTTGTCCTCGAGATGCCATACCTGGCGCACACGAGATCGGTTGGCGCTTCGTACAGGCTGCGGGCCTTGTATATTTTGATGTCGCGCTTGGAGACGCCTTTCCCGGACAGGAAGGCGTCGAGCCTGTCGAGCGCCTGCCTTCCCAGGGCCATCATTTCGCTGCGGTGCTTCTCCTCGTAGTAGCAATGCATGGAGTATTCGATCTCTGCGGCGCTGTGTTCCTGGGGTGTGCCGTCTTCGTCCTCCATTGCGTCGTCCATGGACTCGCGGCAGGGATCCTTGGCCGCCTTCTGGATTGCCTGCTGGATCCTCCACCTGGCGACCAGCCTCGCCCGGCGCATGAGGTGCTCCTCGGAGGATGGGAAATCTGTCTTCCCCTCCAGGGCTGGCATGATGGCGTATGTGATGGCCTCCACGGCGATGTCCTCGGGCGAGGCGGGAAGGTCCGCGTTGTATGTCTTGTAGGCGATCCACTTTGTCAGCTTCTTCAGCGTGGATTCGACCCGCTTTTCGTTGAGCTTGCTGGAATCTGTCGTTTCCTTCATTGCTGCCTTTCTTTTGGAGCGGAATGCGTTCCGCGGTTTTTATGGATTAGTGATATGATACAAGTGGACGGCAAGGGTTTTCGCCGGCGCGAAGTTGCCAACACCTACCCCCATCAACACCTCATAACTTCAAAAAATGAACATCGCCTATTATACAACTAGTTATGGCATTATTTCGCTAGACGCATCCCTTGAGAAAACAAGCCCACTCCCGCCGCAAAAACAATGGGGGCAGGGGGCCCTTTGGGGATGTTCATGCAAATGTAACCCGCGTTTAAGAGTAATAAAACGCTGAGAGGAATGTAGTATTCTATTGGAGCTGGCATTCAGCCAACGTGAATACGGTAAAAAAGAGGAAACAGGAAATGACAATTAACAGACCGAAGAAGCGGAAGATGGTCCCCATCTATGAGTTTGAGGACATCCTAGCGCACAAGAAGAACCCGAGGAAGATCGGCCGGATGAGCGACCCCGACGCCCCTGGCCCGGTGATCCTCGATCGTGAAGCCTGGAACCGACTCATCGAAGGAGGAAAACATGATCGCGTATAGCATCCCCAGTCTGATGTCCAGAGCGGCCTCGGATTGCACGGGCCGGCCCATCCGGGACGTGTGGATCAACAAACCTATGCCTTCCGCATGGGATACCGGGGCGTTTGCTTCGGTAACCCTGCGCGGCTGGGACGGAGAGCCTCGCCTCTTCCCGATGACTTCGGAGCTGAGCGGGACAGATGCCGACCTCCTTTTCGAAGTGGCGTGCAGGAAGCCTAGCGAGCCCGACAGCCGCAAAGTGGTAGTCAGGCTCCATCTCCACGATTCGTACGGCGGCCTCTGGACGACCGTGAGCGTGGCCTGTCCGTCGGACATCTTCAAGGCGATAGACTTTGACCGCGTGGGGCTTGGTCTGTCCGAGGGCCCTAGCCCGAAGAACGAAGGCTGTCCGGACGAACATCTGATATACGCGGAGGAGCGCGCAGATTGCTACGGCATGACCCTGGTTGAAGACATTCCCCACTGCCGCGAAATCGTGAGCCGCCTCTGCCGTGAACTGACTGCGCAGCTGTACGACCTTGGATACTGGCTGCGGCCAGTCGCCTGAGGCTTACCTACTGCTGAGGCTGCAAATTGAAGCCCCGGTGTCGGAATGGCAGACGACCTGGACTCAAAATCCACGGGCCGAAAGGCGTGGGGGTCCGACTCCCCCTCGGGGCACCATCCAGAAGAAACCGTTTAATCATTCCAACAAATGTTTAATAATTTCAATAAAAATTGACTGGCGGTCTGCGATATGCTCGCAAACCGTTTGCCAACGGATGATTTTGCGTCTGTGATATTAAGTATGCTAGAACTCAAATCACCTTGGAACGAGGAAACAGCAAATGAAAGACTTCACTAAACTTATCGAGCTGATGCAGCGCGACGTGGCCGCGTTCGAGGCCAAATACCAGGGGCGTTTCGCCGAAGCGCCGCATGTCGGCCTCGGCAACCACAAGACGCTGTGTGTGAACGAGGCGACGCTCCCGATCATCACATGCCACCCCTCGTGCCTCGAGAAGTGCGCGGGGACGTGCTACGTGATCAACATCTGCACGAAGCTGCGGCCGAATTGCAGGAAGGTTGAGGCGAAGAACACGGTCCTCCGCCGGATCGACCCGAACGCCTACTACGAACATTTCTACAAGGAGGCCGGGCGCCTTCACCTTCCGATCCGCCTTTCGGACGGCGGTGACTTCGAGAACGCCGAGCAAGTTGAGGCGTGCAAGGCGGCCGCGCGCCACCACCCGACGGTACACGCAATCCTTTATACGAAGCGGATTGAGCTTTTGCCCGCGCTTGTCGACCATCCCGCGAACCTTCATGTCCGCTATTCAGCTTGGACGGGCGACGAGGCGGGCGAGGCGGAGGCACGCCGGCTCGGGTTTGACGTGACGCATGTCGTTTGGGACGGCTCGGGGAACTGCCCTTACCAGAAGTCCTTTGCCCGCTTTCTCGCCCGCAAACACGAGATTGTCCGCGCACTACGTGCGCAGGGAGGTGACGCGAAGACCGCCAACAAGCGCGCCGAGCGCGAGGCGGAGAAGGAAATCACCGTTTGGCATTGCAGGAACTGCGCGGAGCACGGGTGTGGCTGTTGCGGCGCGGGCGACATCCGCTTCAATGTCGTTGGTGGAGACGATTGGGCCCTCAAGGCCGCGAAGAAGGCAACGGAGGTGTCAGCATGAAGGTTTCGAACGTGTCGTTTTCCTATCCGCGGGGCGTGCCCGAGGACGCTGACGACGACTATTGGGGCGGATTCGTCTTCGACTGCCGGTCGATGCCCGATCCGCACGACGAAGTGACTCTGCGCGGCTATTCGGGGCTGGACAAGCCGGTGATCGATTTCTTCGAACGGCACAGGGATCGTGTCGAGCGCTTCCTTGACGCGGCGGAGTCGCTTGTCCGCCAGACAATCGAGGCGGCTCCCGAGACGGGACGCGACTATCTCCAGGTCGCGTTCGGCTGTTACGGAGGACACCACAGGTCGGTGTATCTAGCCGAGCGCTTCGCCGAACGCCTGGCGGGCACCGCAGGTATTGAGATCGAGGTCACGCATGCTGCGAGGCAGTATTGGAACGCATGAAATGCGTGATTTGCAAAACAATCTCCCAACCCCCGACAGTATTATGCTATACTGTCGTCTTGCCATCTTTGGAGGAAAGAAGAAATGAGTACAAACTGTAGGTGCTGCGGTAGCACATGTTATGGATCGGGGTGTATCCATTCGCCTACGAAGAAACACGAACACCAAGGAACTTGCACATGAGAATGTACCATGGGTCACCTGAGCTGTTTGACAGGTTCGACTTGAGCCGCGCCGGCGACGGCACCGGCATCAAGTTTGGTTTTGGCGTTTATCTGACAGAGTCCGAGAGGTCTGCCGTCCATTACTCGAATCCTCGCGCGCTGAAGGGTGTGAAGGCTCCCGCGCACTACCTCTACACGGTCGAGATCCCAGATCTGACGGCCGAGAATCACCTCATGTCTAATCCGCCTCCGAATGCGGCTATTGTGGCTAAGGTCGAGTCTGCGCTGGGGGTAAAAGCCCCGGCTAAGGTGCTCGTGCACGGTAAGCTGTTCAGGAAGTGGATCGGGATGACGCTGACGGGTTCAAAGACGAATGGCCTTGCTGAGGAGAAGTCCGCGGCGGAATTTCTGAACAGACTGGGTGTCCTGTTCAATGTCTGGCCGACGGCGCAGAACAAGCCGGATGGCGAGAAGAACGTCGCCGTCTTCTGCGAGGAGAACGTCAAGATCCTCAAGGTCGAGAAGATCGATGTTGAGCAGCAGGCGGGCAAGTGGGTCCTGACAAGCCGTGCGGAGGTGTCGGCATGAGTTTCTACAGCGTCGCCGAGTTCATCCGGGACAACTATCCGCAGTATTTCGGCTATCAGACCTATCCGATCGCCGACTGCGTGCGAATTCGGAAGGTCGCCGAGGAGTGGGGCGTCTTTTGCAACTTCTACGCGACGCCGATTGTCATTGACGGCGTGACGTTCAAGAACGCCGAGCAGGTTTTCCAGCTCATGAAGTTCAAGGATCCTGAGATCATCAAGAGGATCTGGAACGGGATTACCGCACGCGGCAAGATCTGCCATGAGGTCAAGCGCACGGTCAAGAGCTACGAGAAGGCGTATCGCCGTCCCGATTGGGGCACGATGATCCTCGATGCGCTGAAGTTCGCGCTTGTGAAGAAGTATGAGCAGTGCGAGCTGTTCCGGACGGAACTTGAGCGGAGCCGCGGCAGATTCATCGTTGAAGACCAGACGACCTTTCCAAAGGCGCAGCCGGACTGCTGGGGCGTGAAGCCTGCCGGCGACGGGGTGCACTTCTCCGGACCGAACGTTCTCGGACGACTGCTGATGGAACTGCGCGATCGCGGGCAACTGGAGTATAGACTACCGGACGATGCATTGGCTTACATAAAGATCTTACAGAATGTCCGTAAGAACGAAGAATCTTGATGGTATTCCCTAGATGAAAGGACTTTGCAATGAGTAAACCAACGTGTTTGATCGGCGGCATGTTCAACTACGACACCATCACCTGGAAAGAGGACCGCAAGGCTCCCGAACAGGTCATGGCCCACGAGGTCGGCGGAACCGGCGGCGTGGTTTCCAAGCTGCTTGCCGTCCTCGGCTGGCATGCCCTCCCCATCGGACGCTTCGACGACACGGAGGAGGGATTGCTCCTGAAGTCCGGCCTTGCGGACTTCGGCTGCGACACGCGGTTCGTCACCAACACGCCTGACGGCGGCACCACGCTCCTCACCGTGTGCACGACGAAGGTGGAGGGTGGCCCGAACAAGAAGGCCATCCGCACCTCCAACGCGAAGGATAAGGCACGCGGTGTCAAGAGCCGGTTCCCGCGCTGGACGTACATCAAGATCGACCAGGCGCGGGCGCTGGTGGCGGCGCTGGACTTCGTCCCGGACGTCTTCTTCTTCGACACCGCGGCAGCAGGACACCGCGAGCTCGCACGGATCCTCAGGGAGAAGGGTACGCTCGTCTACTTCGAGCCCTGCAACCCCAAGGATCCGGCCTGCATGAAGGCGATCGAGCTCGCGACTGTCGTCAAGTTCTCCAACGAGGACTTTCCCGACATTTCGTTCGTTGAGCGCTATCCCGACAAGCTTTTCATCCAGACACTCGGTGGCCCTGCCGGCGCGCGCTTCCGTTTCCCCGGCAAGGGCTGGCAGACTGTCCCAGGCTTCGTCAACGACAACGTGCTCAACCCTGAAGGGTCTGGAGACTGGACGACATGTGGTTTCCTGACGACCCTCTGGCGGAGCGGGGGCATGAGGTTCGCGGAGCTGACGCCGGAACGTGTCGCGGTCGCGCTCTCGACCGGACAGTGGTACGCCTCGTGCAACTGCTCGTACATCACCACCTGCTCGGACGAACTTCTGAAAGAACTTGGAGTCCGCGGAATCGTCGAAAAGCCTCTTTGAAATGTCTGGAAAGGAACTGAAGGCATGATTGGAATTGACGATTGGGATGTCGAAAAAGCCAAAGACCAGATCGCTCATGGCGGGCGTTTCGGGAAGAAACGCGTCATGGAGGATGTTTACAGGAACAACGTCGAAGTGTTCCGGTACTGGGGTTACCGGCTGCCTGACGGACGGATCGTCGGTCTTGGCGACAGGAACGCCCTGCTCGCCGGTACGAAAGTCTATGCGAAATCTTTCGACGTGGACGACGTGCCGCAGTGCGGATGCGAGACGAAGACGGGGTGCGTTAACGCCGACTGCGTTGACGTTGCAGAGCAGATGATCAAATGCGGATTGCATCCCGCCATCCTGAACCTTGCCTCGCGCAGGCGTCCGGGCGGCGGTTACGACAGAGGCATGAGCGCGCAGGAGGAGACGCTCTGCCGCCTTTCGACGCTGAGCCAGTCGCTCTACCAGTATTACGATCCGAAGTACAGGTGCGTGCAGGAAGCGGAAGTGCCGCACCGGTTCAACGCCTATCCGCTGGACATCGACTTCGGCGGCATCTATTCGCCGGGCGTCGTTTTCTTCCGTAGGAACCTTCGCGACGGATATGCCTTTCGTGAGAAACCGTTTGCCTGCGGTGTGATCACGGTCGCCGCCCTGAGCTTCCGCGAGCCGAACAACTACTGTAACGAAGAGCGGCAGTACATGGCGCCTGACGGCGGCTTCACGACGCAGGGCGATGCCATCCAGCTCAACAAGATACGTACCATCTACCGCATCGCCCTGAAGAACGGACACGACAGCATCGTGCTCGGCGCGTTCGGTTGCGGCGTGAACAAGCTGCCGTGCGATGCGGTAGCGGACCAGTTTCGCCGCGTTCTCGAGGAGCCGGAGTTCAAGGGGAAGTTCAAGGAACTTGTCTTCGCGATCCTTGAAGGGCCCGGCTCGGCCCGACGCCCGGTCGAAGAGCAAGGCAAGTTTGCCCCGTTTTACGCGACATTCGGCAGGTGGGTGAAATAACGGCATTTTCGGACGAGTTGTTCATGGGGAATTTGTTCATCATCCTGATTCGCGAACCGCCGCCCCGGTGTCGGAATGGCAGACGACCTGGACTCAAAATCCACGGGCCGAAAGGCGTGGGGGTCCGACTCCCCCTCGGGGCACCATCCAGAAGAAACCGTTTAATTTTTTCAACAAAGGTTTAATAGCTTCAACAAAAATTGACCGGCGGCCTGCGATATGCCCGCAAACCGCTTGCCAACGGATGATTTTGCGTCTGTGTAGTTTTTTGTGCTTCGCCTACACGGTGGGTACAACAACAACAATCAAAGGAACAAAGAAAATGAGCAAATTCAACTCCTGTCTCAGGAGTGGTCATGTCTCTTTTGGAGACGACCTCAATACGGTCGCCGAGGTTACGCACCTCTTCGGCCTGGCGGCGATGAAGCTGCCGTATCACGCCTGGTTCAATGTTCCGGGGAAGCAGAACGTCATCGGCTGGCTGCCGTCCGAAAATGGCGGCAATGGCTGGCACAACGTCCCCGAATACGGGCCAGACACCGACTCTCAGGGCTGGAGCGAGATTCTGACCATCTCCGAATACAACGATGACGCCAAGATAACCGCCAAGCGGATCAATGAAGAGCTTGCCGCGCCCAAGACGCGCTACGTGTTCTTCCGGCTGGAGCGCGATGGCGCCAGGTGGTACAAGTCGTTCGGCGCGTTTGAGATCGACGCCGACTCCACCCGCGCCGCCGCCGCTTCAGGGAATCCACGCGTCATCTACCGTCGCGTCTCGAAGACGGTGGATTGCCTCAGGGTCGCCGAAGTGAAGACCGTGTTCACGGACGCGGAATTCGCCGCGCTGAGGGACCGGGTGGTGGAGGTGCTGCCTGGCGGGGGATCGCTCGGCGACACCTTCGCCGCGCATGAAGACGAATCCGCGCATGACACTTCCGATACGATGCGGTAGCCGTCTTCTCTCGATCCGCGCGCAAACTCTTTGTATTTAATAGTGAGGAAGAAGCAATGAAAACACTCAAATCATCCTGGAATTCCGATCGTGTCGCTGCGGCGACCATCGCGAAGCGCTCCCGCCGTACCCGTTCCGTGTCTACGCCGTTCGCGCAGTACAGGCTCGGCTCCGACGATGTGCAGGTACGGACCCGGCGCGGCCGTGTCATATTCGCCCGCCGTTTCGACGGCGCCATCGCCTCGGCCTGCGTCCGCGGCGACGTGCTCGAGGTCGAGACCATGACTGGCGGCCGCTACGTGTGCGACGCCTGGACCGGCGAGCTCCTGGAGGAATGGCCTTCGCTGGAAACTGCGGCCGCGACCGTAGAAGCGAATGCTTCCGCCATCGCGCCGTCCGTGGCGGGGATCACCACGGCGGCGTGAAAAACCGAAGGTGGGTACTTGAATGGCAGTGCCCAAATGGCGACCACTAAAGCAGATTTCAAGAAAGGAAAGAAGAGAAATGACGAAAGAGTTCGTCAAAGAAGTGCTGTCCGTGCCTTCGTGCTCCGGCAAGGAGACGATGCTCCGTGAATACGTCGAACGGTTCGCGGACGAACGCGGGATCGACCATCACCGCGACGGGAAGGGGAATCTCTATCTCGCAAAGGGGAATCCGGCAGGCGGATGCTATCCGTGCCTGGTCAATCACATGGACACGGTCCAGACCTGGCAGGGCGTGTTCGTCGACCAGGCCCAGCTGATTGACATCCTGGAACGGGTGCGCGGCGGACATACGGAGCTGTATGCGGAGGACGGCGGCATCGGGGCCGACGACAAGCTCGGATGCGCCATCGCGCTCGCGCTCGTGGATGTCCTGCCCGTGGTGAATGCCGTCTTCTTCGTTGAAGAGGAGCTGGGCATGCTCGGGTCGCGCGAGCTCGATGTAGGCTGGTTCGGCGATGTGGGCTTCTGCCTGTCGTTCGACTCGCCGGACCGCAACCGCGCAAGCCGCACCTGCTCGGGTCGCCTGCTCTACTCCGACGGCTTCTTCGGAGAGATTCTGCAGCCAGTCTGCGCCCGGCACGGTGTCACCCGTTTCAATGACGAGCCGTTCACGGACGTCACGCAGATCCGCGACAAGACGAAGGTGATGTGCTTCAACGTTGGCAACGGAGGCCGGCTCGCCCACAGCTCCTCCGAATACCTCGTCGTCGAGGATACGCAGAGTGCCTACGCACTGGGCAAGGAACTGCTCGAGGCGGTGGGAACCAGTCAGCATTGGTTCCAGTAAAAGGAGAAAACGGAATGAAGATTGTACTAGTCCCGGGAAGCCCCCGTACAGCAGCGTCAGAAGAGAAGCGGTTCGCCGAAATCAAGGTGAAGATGGTGATGCGTATCTACCACGCTTCGCGCGAGCGCGCGCTGGAGATTCTCGCCGAGCGCGCGAGTGAGAAGGCCGCGCAGGAGGCTGCGAAGGCAGCGGAGGAGGCCCAAAATGCCGCCGCGAGGGAGGAGTTCTGGCGGCGGCTCGCCGAACGTAGGAGACTCCGTGCCAATTGCGGTTGACAAACAGCAAGAAATCAAAAAGCAAAGGAAACAGACATGAAGTTTGCAATAATTAGCGATGTACATGCCAATCCGACGGCTCTCGAGAGGGTGCTCGCGGATGCGGAGCAGTGCGGAGCGGAGCAGGTTATCTGCGCCGGGGACGTGGTGGGGTATGGCCCGTATCCGTCCGAAACGATCCGCATCTTGCGCGAGTGTGAGATTCCCACGATAATGGGGAATCATGACCAGTCTGTCGCGGACTACATCGGCATCGGCTATATGATCGGTTCCGCCCAGGCCGGCGTGAATCGGCACCGCGCCGAGCTGGGGGAGGAGGACTTGGCCTGGCTCAGGTCGCTGCCATACGTGTACCTGGGCGACGGCTTCGAGGTGGCGCATGGAAGCTGTTACTCGCCGATGGATATGCGGTATGTTCGCGACAGGCAGGCCGCTCGCGACTCGATTCTCAACGGACGTGAGCGGCTCCAGTTCGTCGGGCATACCCACCAAGAGGCGCTGTACAGGGTGAAGACGGAAGGTTACCCCGACAGCGAACAGCTCGAACCGCACGACTTCAAGATGGACGACAAGTGGTCGTACCTGGTCAACGTTGGCTCAGTGGGCTATCCCAGGGTCAATCCGTACTCTAGCTATGTGATCTTCGACTCGGTGACGGGCGAGGTCCAATTCCGCAAGGTTGATTTTGACTTTGCCGGTTACAAGGCCGCGCTGCGGGCGAAGTCTATACCGCTTGAGCCGTGGATGGAAGAGATGCCAGGCTGGAAAGGGGAATAAGCCTGCAATAAGAAACCGTCAACAATGATTTAATTGTTTCAACAAGGAAGAAGGAATGACACATGATTATCTGGAATCCACCTGACAGGCTCGGTTCACTCATTGAAACGCTTGCCTCGTGCCGGCAGCGCTACCACTGTCTCGTCGACGGGCAGGTCGAGTACCGCGGCGAGTCCCTGCCGACTGGCACCCAGGCCGAGATCCTTGCGTGGATCTCGGCGCGCTACAAGGTACTGGGCGAACTGTGGGTCGTCCGCCATGATCGTTTCCGCATTCGGTATATCATGCATTTCACCAGTCCCGAGATGTGGGAGTACGTACCTACGACCAAGCGGTATCTCGTGGAGGTGGAGGGCGTCGAGAAGGTGTTCGTCCTGGAGCCCATTCACGAGGACCTCCTCGGCTGGCATCCCGAGCGTGCCATTGCGTGGAACGCGAAGTAATCCTAATGTCCAGGGGAATTTTCCAGCAAGTCCACACAAGCGCCAGGAAATATGGTATAATGCGATCGGTTGATGAGATGAACACGGAAGAAAAGGTCATCGAAGTCGTAGGCGGTATCATCCGCCGAGGGGATCGCTATCTCCTCGGTCGGCGGCCTGTGGGCAAGTCGCTGGGCGGGCACTGGGAGTTCATCGGCGGGAAGATCGAACCCGGCGAGACGCCCTGCGAGGCGCTTGCGCGCGAATGCCGCGAGGAGATCGCGCTTGAGATCGTCAACGCGCGCGTCCGCACATCCGTTACCCATGCCTACCCTGACCGCACGATCCACCTGACGCTCATCGACTGCGAGCCCGCGCCCGGTGCGGAGCCCACCGCGCTTGAGCACGAAGCCCTCGGCTGGTACACCCCCGCCGAGATGTCCTCCCTTGACTTCTGTCCCGCCGACGCGGAACTGTTGCCGGTGGTGTTTGGAGGTGCTGTATGACGGAATCGTCGTCGACCGTGTCGGCGGGAAGATGACGTTTGTTTGTGACGAAAATTAAAAGAAAAAGAGAATAAAATGGCAAGGCTTAATGACTTCAAGAGGTTTAATCCTCAAAACGGCAATCGTAAGTTCAGAGTGATTGTTGATAACAATGTACAATTGGACAATGGGAACTATAAAGATACACTCCTTAAAGTACTTGATACTGCGTTTGAAAAGGGGGTGCCTGAAGCGATATTCAATAGCTTTCGCAACGAACGTCCGAATACAAGATATTACTGGTCTGGTAGACGATTGCTAAGTACGCACGAAGAGATTGAGCAAAAGGCTCAAGGTTCAAGAGCGCCGGACGATACTCGAGCGAGGTTCATTCTTGAGCATCCGTTTACGCATAATAATCAGCAGTATTACACACATGGGGAGATTGGGGATTATTGCATTGTTCTTTTTGGATGGTTGAATTACGATCTTAGAGAAATGAATATTCAGATTGAACCTCGGAATTTTACTATTCCTCAGGAATTGAAGGAGATAGAGGAAAGCGATATTAGGAGAATCATTGTCCCTGGTGGAAATGCGGGGAATCGTGACTTTCCGGCTGTTGCCGAAGATTCTGGCGCATCAAAACCTCCTAAGTCTAAAGGCGGGAAGGGACATTCCCAACGCCATGTGTTGGTTTATGTCTGTCGAAAGGGCGAGATTGGCCTTGATTCCTTTACTGCCGATGGGCTAGTTATCATTGGTGAAGGATACGGCGATCCTGAACATTCTGGGCTGGATGAGATGTTCGGGCTACCGGATGATGATGATTTTCGCCTCTACAAATGCGGTGAAGAAGGCGCCCCCTATCGATACGCCTATTATGTTGCCACTGATTATGATCGCCCATGGATCCCTGTTGAGAAACTTTTGGGAAAAGGGTGTCGGTCTATCATCATTGATTTTTCACGCAATATGCCTGGCGACTTCAGGATCAGCATACCTCGCCTTTTGCGTGGACATGGCCATTTCATAGTTGTACCATCGGCAGGTTGATGAATTAATAGCAACTCGGAAGAATCTGAATGGAGGAACTGCGATGATAATGCTGGATGATGTTATGAATGCGGAAAACTGGCAAGATGTTGCTGTGTATTTCCTTGCCTGGCTTGACATGCCCAAGGTCCCAGGCGGAGATAAAAAACGGTTGGATCCTCGAAATCATCGTAAATACGCCTTGCATCTGACCGAAGAGTATGTGAGCCGGATGCATGAGGCCGAATTGCCTTCCTACAATTTGTATTTATACAGGGGCGGCGAGCAAGTCTCTGATATCATCCGTATATTAATGAGGACAGCTGCGTTCACAGCTGCTCAGGGATCAAATGGAGGGAATGGGGTTTTTCAGGCGGCATTCGGGAAGCTCCAGGATTTCTGGTCGTCCCTGGAGAACGGTGAAGGTATTCCAGAAGAGCTATTAGACAATGCGCGTCAAAAATGGGCAGGTGCTTGCGAGTGGTTGGCTTCGCATTGAGCTCCCGTTTGAATGACATGCCATGAACTAACAAGGAGAGATTCGCATGAATGAGCAATTCAAGAAGCTTGCAGAGGATAGTAAGCACTGGTATGAAAACGAAATGTCTAAGAGTGTACTTGAGGCTCTTAGGCGGTTGCTGATTGAAGTCTACCCTCAGGACGCGCATTTTATCTACGAGTTGTTGCAGAATGCGGAGGACCAGGGAGCACGAACGGTTGAGTTTGTTCTGACACAAGATCAGTTGGTTTTCCGGCATGACGGAAGGGCTTTTAATTTTGCTGATGTGAGTGCTATATCAAGAGTTGCGTGTAGTACTAAAGTGAATGAGCGTGATGAAGACACCCGAATAGGAAAATTTGGAATTGGATTCAAATCTGTCTATGCTTATACAAACACTCCAAAAATTATTTCCGGCGAATGGCACTTCAAGGTAAAGAATCTGGTGGTGCCAGAAATTTTGGAAGATGATGAAGTGCAGAGAATAGGAGTTCTGCCGGGCTTTACGACAATCTTTGTGCTGCCGTTTGACCATGTTCGCAAAAGTAGTGTTCAAGCCGTTAATGAAATCACGAATGAGCTCAATGACTTAAGTGCTAGGTCGTTTGTTTTCTTAAGACATATAGAGGAGGTTCGCGTCCAAATGCCGGCTGGAGGATTTGTTTTCAAAAAGCCTCAGCCCCAGAACAATTCGATAATAGTGAGTAAACATGCGCTTACCAGTCAAAAGATTTCCGAGACAAAGTATCTTCGTTTCGACGACGATGTTACAATGCAGGTGGAAGACAATGGTGAAATAAAGCAGCGGAATATTCCAATTGGATTAGCTTATCGAATAGCTGACGAAGAAAATGTATCAGAGGACGGCGAGAGGAAAATAACTCAGCGGATTGTTTCAGATCCAGATGCAAGTGTTTATATTCATTTCCCAGCTACTGGTGAGAATTCGGGGTTACGGTATTCGATTCATGCATCATTTGCGCCAACGGTAAGCCGTAGTGAAATTCGAGACACAGCAGAAAATCGTAAATTGATGGAGGCTATTGCGGCGCTTCAACAGAAAAGCCTTGAAATCATTAAGCAGTCAGGATTATTAAGCACAGATTTCTTCGATGTGTTGCCGAATTCAAGAGATGGAATTGCGGAAAAGTATGAAGTTATCAGAAGAGAGGTTTTGAATTCATTTAAGAATGAAAGTCTAATTCCAATCAGGCAAGGAGGCTTTGCCAGAGCCTCTGAAGCATGTCGCGGCGGCCAAATAATGCAGAAGATCATATCGGACGCTGACTTGAAGATAATAAAAAAGAACACGAATATCGCATGGGCTAAAAATCCTTCACAAAAGAATTCCAATGCGTACAGGTTTTTCGATGATATAGGGATTGAAGAGTTTAATATTGAGACCTTGGTTGGGGAGTGTCAAGAAAGACATGATTGCGCGCAGTTGTTTGCTGGGAAGGCTAATGCCGAGTTGATACAGCTCTTTATATATGCAAGGAAAGAATACGCAGCATGGCTGCATGAAGAGTTTAAGGATGGCATCTTAAAGGTCCCTTTCATTAGGTTGCAAACAGGTGAGTTGGTTGCTGCAAATTGTGGCAAGAGATTAGTTAGATGTTGTTCTGATGTAAAGTTGATTGATGCCGTGGCTATTCACGAGGACTTCGATAAATATATCAATGATTGTCCGGACGGAGAAACCTTGAAGGAATTTTTCAAGAAGCTCAATGTTGATGTATATGATGAGGTTTCCAATCTAAAGTATTACATAAAGAATTTCTGGGCAGGAACCGGAGAAATTAATGATGCAACAATAGAAGAGAATGAGTTGTACTTTAGTTCAATGCTTGATTTATTGGCGGCTAACAGGATATACGCAAGTGAATGTCGGTGTTTCCCTGTGATTTGTTGTGATAAGAGATGGGTTAGGCTTTCCGAGATTTTTCTTGATTCGCCGTATATTGATTCTGGACTGAATCTAGTTTCTAATGTGCTTGCAACAGTTAACAGATTCTCGTTGTCGGATGTCTATAGTGGCATTTTAGGGGATAGACAGTTAACGACGCTTCGTGAATTTGCTAAGGCACTCGGCATTATGCTGGAGTTGCAAATCACCTGTGTTGATTCTGTATCAGAACATGTTAAGGCGGATTATCTACGAGGAGCGCCTGGCAATGTCATGAAGGCTACTAAGGAAGAAAAAGATTTTAAGATAGACATCTTAGGGCAGATAATACAAAAACTGAGTGAGCTACAAAATGATCCGGCGAAACTTCAACGTGTCGGACGGCTGGTCTGGCAGGTGCTGATATCCGCGACGAGAGAACAGTTATCCGCATTTTATAAACCCAATCGTGGTGCAGAAGGCAGGATTTCTGATTCAAGCTTTGTTATTCAGTTGAAGGATAGCAAGTGGATGCCCACTAAGAATGGGTTGAAGAAACCTTGTGATGTAGATCGTGATAGTTTAATGCCTGATTGGGAATGGCCTGTAGGTGGGTATGATAACCCAGCTTTGGTTGCTGTTGGATTTGGGGCGTCTACCGCCAATAGCAGAAGGACAAAGGTGGAGCGGGAGAAAGTGTGTAAAGAATTCGGGTTTGAAAATTTGGAAGAGATACGACAATTTGCGGAATTAAAATTAAGACTCAATCAAAGAGGTATGCATGTTCGGGAAGTTATATTAAATGATGATGGACTGCTTGCCTCAAAAACAAAAGAAGATCATCAAGGAGACAAGGTCGGCGACAAAGACAAGTTGCCAAGTGTGCGTAAGGTTGTAGAAGAAGAGAAGTTCCTGACGCTGGACATAGGAATAAGGGAGAAACTGAAAACACTCAAGAATCAGCTGACTATGGGCGAGACCCTGGATGTCCTTGGGGATAAAAATGCGATGGTTATAACTATACCACAATTGTTTAAGATGAATCTGCGTATTCCTGAGTATCAGCGTCCATACAAATGGGAGAGGGATAATGTCTGGGAGTTCATGGATGACATCAAACGAATGGTGATTGATAAAAAGCCGCAAGAAAATGACTGGAGCGACATACCATATCGGATGGGTTCGATTATCCTGCACAAAGAAAAGAGCGCTGATGGAATATGCGTTTACAATATTGTCGATGGTCAGCAACGTACTTTGACATTTTTATTGTTGGCGCTTGCCTTAGGAATAGAGTGTGACCTTTTGAAAAGACCGGAGTTTTATCCTGCGCTTATTCAAATGCCGGACTCGAGAAGAAATCTCAACAATAATCTGTGCCATATTATGGATTATTTAAAAATCCATGGTGACGATTGCCAGGCGAAATTCAAAGAAGCCTTTACTAATTCGCTGCAAGTCGTTGCTGTGTGTGTGACCGAACGCGATTATGCGTTTCAGTTGTTTGATTCACAGAATATCAAAGGAAGACGACTTGAGCCGCATGATCTACTGAAGGCGTATCATTTGCGGGAGCTAGATGAAGACATCCGTCTTAATCCTGATTGCTATGAAAATGTTGGGCATGAAACAAAGGATCCGCGTCTGCTGGTTGTGATACAATGGGAGAATTTCGATGTTCAGGATCTAAGTTATTTGTTTGACAAACTCTTGTATCCAATCTTGAAATGGTCGGGTAAAGAAAGATGCTATGGCTTTACAACTAAAGACCTAAAGGCTTTTAAGGGCGTCCCTCAGCGGTGGAGGGGTAAATATGGGTATGTTGACAATGCTTTTGCTGCCGTAGGAAAATTTCGTATAGGAACAGAGTTTGCTCCTGGGAAGGAGTTCTTCGACATGGTTTCGCATTATCAGGTCTTGTTGAAGAAGGTTCGAGAAAAAGCTGAGAGTTGTCCTGGGGTAAAGCCGATACTTGAGAATAGGAGCAACAATGTATATATTAAGGCGCTGTTCGAGTCGGTTCTCTTGGCGTATTTCGATCGTTTTGGATTGGGACTTCCTCTCGAAGAAGATGTCAATGCTGCAATTAAAACATTGTGCAAATGGGTATATTCAGCGAGGCTAGACCTTGAGTATTTTAGTCCTAAGACACCAAACAAGTACGCCCTGGGTGTTGTTGACGGAAGCAGTAACTACACGAATAGGATCGCAATGTTTTTCGCTATCAGGAATGCGGTGTTCCATACGGACATTGCGAAGATGGCTGTTGAAATGTCGAAGTCTGCAAAAGAGAAGCAGAAGACGGACGATAGGAAGTCTCTTTGGGAACTTGTTAACGCTCTTTGAGGAGGATTAAAATGGTTGACTATAAAGAAGATCTGACGAAGTCATCGGTTGTTCAAGCCCCTGTACTTCAGGACGAGGTATCACTGTTTGACTTGTTCCCATGCTGTACATTTAAGGTGCCTCTATATCAACGCGCATTCGCGTGGGGTACACCTCCGCATGAGGTCAATGAGAATGAGCTGATCTGCCTGATGGATGACATTCACGATGCCGCTATTTCTGACGAAAATGGCACGAATGAATATTATATAGGCTCGGTTGTTGTTAAGGCCACAGAGAAAGATAGCCATCTTTGGTGTGAGGTCATTGATGGACAGCAACGCCTGACGGCACTCTTCATATTGCTGAATTGTCTTGGGGTTGAGATCAAGTCGAAAAATCCGTTGGATTATGCACAACGGGTTCGGTCGCGACGAACAGTAATGCATATAAAGGAAATAATAAAGTTCGCTAAAGCTTTTGTGTGTAAGGCGGACACGCAAGAGAATTGTGTGCAGAGGGCGACTAAGCAGCTCGCGGAGCTTGACGCACAGGTCAAGGAAGGGGATTGGTTGATTAAAGAAAAGGCAAACGAGAAAGGTGTGGCACTTGAAAATAGCATGTGTAATGGTGTAGTTTCAATATTGCGCCACCTTCGGGCCCGTGGTGATGAATATAAAAATCGGATGCTAAAGGGGTTGTCGAAGGTCCGACTATATCTTGTCAGGGTCCCAGACACAACTGACTTGAATAGATATTTTGAGGTGATGAACACACGTGGTGAGCAATTAGACCCAGAGGATATTGTCAAAGCTATGTTAATGCGACAGCTTACCGACGTTAATAAGCGAAAACGATTTGCACAAATTTGGAATGCTTGTAGCGACATGAACGGGTATGTGCAAATGCATTTCTCATCTGGCGTTCGTGACGAGATTTTCGGGAAAGATTGGTCCGCAATGCCTCAGATTGATGTTGGTGCGAATGGTGAGGGCGTATGCGATGTAAAGTGTTCGATTTGTGAGTCTCTTCTGATGGGAAAGGTGAAGGATGAATCGAATGAAGAACAGGTACTCGATGATGGATCGGATGAATTAGAGGGCAGGGGGGACCCTGTGCGATTTAGAAGTGTAATATACTTCCCCCATTTCCTACTGAATGTGTTGAAGGTGTTTAACCATAAAAACAATCAAGGTGATCTTGACAGAAGTGAACTTGATGTTTCGAAGATGATTCGGCGTTTTGAGGATTTGTTCAAGAAGGATGGCGGAGACAATGAGAAAAATGGAAATATAGCATGGGATTTTGCAAAATGCCTCCTGACATGTAGATGCCTGTTTGACAAATACATAGTTAAACGTGACTATGAACGTGATGCGGTTGATGGAGACTGGAGTTTGAAACAACTACGGCAAAGTGTTGACGAGAGCGGGAAGAAGCGCACAGCATACTATGTGGCTTCCGATTGGTGTGATGGTGAAGAAAACGTAAAGAGCAATTCGCGTGAAGAGATTCTGATGTTACAATCGTGCCTAAGGGTTACATACACAGAATTCAAAGGTATGCATTGGGTGACTAGATTGTTGGATTGGCTGTACAGAGTCCATGTGGATGGCGTTGTCTCTTTTGTGGATCTTGTTAATGAGGCGGAGAGGTATGCATGCGTAGAGACAAAAGGATACGTTGCCGAATTAACGAAAGAAAATTTGCGCGAAGGCACTTCTACGCCTCATATTATCTTTAATTATCTAGACTTCCTGCTATGGAGGGATGCAAAAGAGAAGAAGAAGTTCAAGTCTCAAGGAGCTGAAGGGACTTGGGAGCCCTTTGTATTTGCATATCGTAATTCTGTTGAGCATTGGTATCCGCAGCATCCAGAGGGTTGTCAACAGAATCAGCAACTCGTATGGATAGATCCAGATGGGCAGGGAAGACGGGCTGTTGATCAGTTTGGAAATTTGTGTGTTGTTCAGCCAAGCGAGAATTCTAAGTTTTCAAATCTAAAGCCAAGTGCGAAGAAGATTCAATATAGAGAAACTGTGTTTGGGGGGAGTTTGAAGTTGCGTCTAATGGCTGAGCTTACCCCGGCGAATGAAGTTGGTTGGAAAGAAGTTTGCGCGATCCATGGCAACGATATGTTGGGCCTTTTGGATTCAGCATTCAGACGCGTTTTGGGTGTGAATCCAAATAACGATCCGGCTTGAGAGGAGGATGTATGTCGTTACAAGTCATAGAGAATGCCCGTATTGAGAATCTTGCTGCGGAGTTAGTTGGTGAACTGACGCGAGAGCGGAAGGCGAAGGGGCCGTTCGAGTTTCTGAAGGTCGCGGTGGCGAACCCGAACCTTGGCAACTAAGGTGTTGAATGATGGGCCGCCGCTTGCCAGGGTTTGATTATTCATTGCCATATTTCTATATGGTAACGATCAGGCGCAACGATGGTTACCCTGCGCTTTCGCGCGTCTGTGGCGGTACGGCGAGCCACTACCTTGAAGGGAACAGGATTACGCGGCTATTCGTCGATATCATCATGACATTCCACGAAACCTGGTATTGCATCGAGCCGATTCGATGTTTCTCCATCATGCCTGATCATATTCACCTACTCATCAAGATTCGCGATATCGAGAAGCGAGTGAGCTTGGCGGTAATTGTGAGAATGCTGATGAGAAAGTTGGAGAAGGGGTATTTCGCGCTTGCCAGAGCAAGCGCGAGCGAGACGCCTACCTGCGCAGATGGCGGCGCGACTAGCGCGGCGGGATCGCCTACTGGCGTGAAGGGCGAAGCAAGCTCAGAAAAGTTGCAGGCTAGCGCGGGCGGTAGGCGTGGTGCCGTTGCCCGCTCTGGCGGGCAACACCTCTTCGCCTTTGATTGGCATGATTGGATCGTAAAGGCCGATGGGCAGCTCGCGGCCTTTACGCGGTATATCCGCGAGAATCCCGAGCGAAGCTGGCGGCGCCAAAGCCACCGTGAGTTTTTCCAGCGCGTCAATGAAGTGTCGTTTCTCGGGCGGAAGTGGTATGGCTATGGCAACATCGATATCTTAAAGTCACCGATCCTGGAGCCGATGCGCTATTCGCGCAAGCTTACCGAGGGTGGTAAGGAGTGGAACGCGGCTGTCGCACGAGCGCGGCGTATTGGCCCTGGTGGGGCTGGCGTCGGTACCTTCATGAGCCCATGTGAAAAGGCGTGCGGCCATGCCTTGGGTCTGGCCGGCGGGAGGTGGGTGGTACTCTCGCCCGAGGGCTTCGGCGAGCGGTGGCATCCCGGCCGCCAGTACGAGCGCTTCTGCGCGGAAGGCCGAATGCTCTTCCTTTCGCTCTGGCCCGCCATGACGCGCGAACCGACAAGGGCAGAACTCTATGACCGTTGCCATCTGATGGGTGATGTCATTGTGGATGGCTTGACTAAGCCGGTTTTGGCGGTTGGAATCGTAAGGATTGATGACGATGTGGTGTAAAGGAGAAGAAGTAGTCCGTCCCATCCTTGAACGAATCGCCGTGCGCGGTGAGGATGATGGAGAGAAGTTTACAAACACGGCGCGGGTTGATGCCATCGCTGAGTGTCTGAAAGAGAGTGGTTGGAAACTTTATCATGATGGCGATCTTGCGAAAATCTATGCGCCGAGTAATTTTGATCCGGAGCAACCAGTCGTCGTTGTTTCGTCCCACGTTGACATGGTGGCCGAACAGTGCTACGTAAAGTGCGACGGCGAATTGTGGAAAGGCTCCTTCGACAATCTCATCACGAATGCGGTGATTGTCGCCTGCATGAAGGAGAACGCGTTTAGCGACAATGTCATGGTGGCGTTCACTGGTGACGAGGAGGCCGAAGATGGGTTCGGCGGGGCGGATGAAGTTGTCGAGGCGCTCAGGGACAGAGGCATTTACGTGGAATATGTCGTGGCAACCGATGTGACGGAAGAGGGATGGACGGATGAAAAGGCGTTCACCATCGAGAATGTGCTTCCTGAAGATGACGAAGCGCATCAGCAGAAGATGGCGGGAACACTTAAAAATACAGTCGCCGACATTGACCGTGATCCATGCATTGTTGTGGACGGTGAACCTGACGAGTCATGGGAGTATGACGAATACGATTTACCATGCTGTTCGATCTGCCTGCCATGTAAAGGCGACATGCACTCGGAGGAAGGCGTTGAAATACGCAGCGCCGGAATTAAGAAATACGCTGAAGCGCTCGCCGCCGTAGTTAATAAAGCGTTTGGTAATTTCTCGGTAAGAGCGCTTTGAGAATTTCTATAGTACAGGAGTGATGTAATGGAAAACATTCAGATGCCAAGAGAGAAATCCTTACTCAACCTTGAAGACATCAGGGCTGCTGATGCGAAGGGGATGACACTGGAAGAGCAGATTCTTGAAATTGTACTGAATAGTCACTATATTGTGCTGGAGACGTTGGCTAGACTTATTCAGCCCGATATATTTGTCAATGTTAAGAACCCGAAAGGGACTAGGGTGACTCGCAATTTCATGGCGGAGGTCAAGCGTATGGCTGAAGAGTTGTGCGTGCTTCCAGATGCGCAGATCGGCAAGCTGGATCCGACTGACGCGCGAAACTTTTTGCTGAATGAGGACGTGTATTACTCTGTTGAGTGGGCTATGGAGCAAATGAATGAGCATGATACGCTCACGATCGCCGGAGTTATTGGTTTGTCGCTCTATAATGAGACAGAGGATTTTGTGACCCATAAACATCATGAATCAGGTAAGTTTAAATCAGCATTTGGATATGGCGGTTTGCAGGATTGGCTTTGCAAACGAAATCACCAAGATATTACATCCTTTAACTCAAACGTTTTTTACGCATTTATTGGATATTTCATGAAAATGAAGGTCCCGTATGTCTTTCGATTGACTGAATCAGTCGAAAATGATCAGACAATATCTGAACGCCAGAGGATGAGGATGGTGAAGATGGGATATGAGTGGCTAGTGAGACATTTCAAGTATGAGCCAGCCGTACAAAAGCTCAAAGACATTGAGACGTGCAATCATCCGAAAAAGACAGAAGGGGAGGAATTCCTAGACAAAATTCTTGCTGGACTAAATACGGAGGAATGCCCCAAAAAGAATGTAGAAGTCGAGGAGGAAGAGATTAATCCAGCGTTGCGGGATATGACGGCCGAACAAGTGCGTTCAATTTCTGTTAGTGAATTAAAACTCTCTGTCCGTGCTAGCAATTGTTTGGCCAATGCTGGAATCAAAATGATTGGAGAGTTGCTTGATAAGTCGGCAGATGACTTGCGGGCATATCGTAACTTCGGTCAAAAATCGATAGAGGAGATTCGGGCGCAACTGGCCAAGGTCAATCTTCATCTAAGGGGCTAAGGTTGAGAGCAGTCGATTTTCAAGGATGCGATATGATCTTGCGGATTATAGGAAAGATCCAGAAAAGTCATAGTTTATATATAATCGAAAGGACGTGATCAACGTCATGAAACAGAAGATCATTGCGATGACGGTCGTGCTGGCCTTGGGTGTGGCGGCTGTCGTGTATGCGGGGCAAGGTACCGGAATCATCTCGGAATTTCTTGCGAAAAGCGCAGAAGAGCGTGCCGCCATTCTCGCCGATCCGGTCCAAAAGGCGAAGTTCAGGGATGTAAAGCCGCGTCCTGAAGACGGTCCGCCACGCTTCATGGCTGTGGATAGCGTATCCAACATGCGTGACATCGGCGGTTGGATGGGCCTTGATGGACGGCGTGTCCGGCATGGCCTTGTATATCGCAGCGCCGCTTTTGATTCTGGGGCACGATTCAAGCGCGGGGAGAAACATGGATATGAATACATCTTCGGACTCACACCCGTGACGGAGGAGGAAAAGTCCACCTTCAAGCCCAGTGTGCGGAAGATCTCAGACAAGGACATTGCGGAGCTTGTCCATGGGCTTGGCATACGCAGCGATCTCGACCTACGTTCGCCGCACGAATGCTACGGCATGAGCGGCTCGCCGCTGGGACCTGGCGTGAAATGGTTCCACTGTCCGCAGAAGACGTATGGTGGCTTCAAGGATGAAGATGCAAAGCGCGCTTTCGCCGCCGCGTTCCGTGTGTTTCTGGAAAGGTCCAACTATCCCGTCATTTTCCATTGCGCCGGTGGCGCGGACCGCACGGGTGCGGTCGCCTTCATTCTCAACGGTATCCTGGGCGTGTCGCTCGATGATCTCAGCAAGGACTGGGAACTCACCGTGTTCGGTACTGGACATGCCCTAAACCCGAATTTCACGCACAAAGCACGTTTCAACCGTCTTGTGGCGGTCATGGACGCATTCCCAGGCGCGACGCTGACGGAGCGAATAGTCTCCTACGTGAAATCCTGTGGCTTTACGGACGCAGACATCGCCCGTGTCCGCGAGATTATGCTGACGCCCAAGGGAATGTCATTGGCGCAATAGCGGGCGGCAGTTGCAGACGGCTACTTGAAACCGTAGCCGGGAAATGGTATCATATCGGCGTCCATTGGACCAGGTGCCGTTTCGGCGGCTCTTGTCCTCCAATCTGCATTTTATTATGTTGTACCATCTGTCAAATCTTGTTGCAAACGGATGGGGCCCGCTGCGCCTCTTCCGGTCGCACGCGCTGCTTCTGGCGGGCGGCACGATGCTTGCCGCGCTCGTCGTGGTGTTGTTCCTGCCGAGATTGTGGCGTCATCTGCCCCACGATCAGGGCAAGGCGCTCGTGCAGGGTGGGATGCAGTCGAAAGGCAAGCCCACCGGGGCGGGTTTCTGGATATCGCTTCTGGTACTTCCGGTCATACTGCTTGTGATGCCGCTCAACGTGCCGGACCTCGGTGTCCTCCTCTGCCTCTACGCGGCGATGGTGTTCGGATATCTCGACGATCGCAGCGTCATGCCGTGGGGGCAGCTCAAGAAGGGGCTTCTGGACGCGGTGGTGTCGCTGGGCGTGGCGCTCTTCATCTACATCGGCTATGCGCACGGCACGGGGGAGGCCGCGTACGCTAAGATCTGGCTGCCGTTCGTGAAGGGTATGTGGCAGATACCCTGGTACGTGTACATCCCCGCCGCGGGCTTCATGCTCTGGTTCACGATGAACGCTACGAACTGCTCTGACGGCGTGGACGGTCTTGCCGGGTCGCTCACGCTTATCACGCTCGTGAGCCTCGCGGTGCTGCTGTATCTCGTCATAGGCTACATGCCGGTGGCGCACTACCTGCTCATTCCCGTGGGCGGCACGGCGGCGCGTCTCGCGGCGCGCTGGGCGATCCTGCTCATGACGGTCGCCGGCGGAATCGCTGGATACCTGTGGTGGAACTCGGAGCCGTCCAAGGTGCTGATGGGCGATGCGGGTTCGCGCTTCCTCGGCCTGCTCGTGGGCGCGGGCGTGCTGGTCTCCGGCAATCCGCTTCTCATCTTCGCGTTCGCGCCGGTGGTTCTGGTCAACGGCGGCGCGGGGCTTGGAAAGCTTGTGCTGCTGCGCCTTCTGCGCCGGCTCGGGCTGGACGTGCGGCCGCCATCGGTGCTGCCGCCGGAGATCGCGGAGCGGCAGAATCCGCTCGTGCGGCTTCTCCATGGAGTGAGGTTCCCTCTGCACGACCACTGCAAGCGGTCGCTCAAGTGGTCGAACGCGCAGGTGCTGATGCGCTTCGTGCTGCTGCAGGCGTTCCTGATGCCGCTGCTGTTCGTGCTGCTCGTCAAGATCCGCTGAATATGCTATAATTTGCCCTATGAAACACGCAGCATCATTTCTGGCATGCGCCATCGTCCTCGCCGTCGCCGGCTGCCGCCGCGCCGACGTGCGCGAATTCTCCGTATCTATTCCCGGCATGACCCCGGACGACGCGCCGGCGGTCTCGGCCGCGCTCCAGCCGTATGCCGGCATCGATAAGTCGAGCCTCGTGTTCGATCCCGCCAGCAAGACGCTCAAGCTGCGCTACGACTCGATGCAGCTGGCGAAGAAGAATATCGAGATGGCGATCGCGAAGGCGGGCTTCACCGCGAACGGCGTGACGCCCGAATCGGTCGGCGCCAAATCCAAGGGGAAGTGAGGCGGCGGCATGGGTCGGCCTGAAGGCGCGCCGACGCCGCTCGAGGAGGCGCTGCGGTCCTTCCGCGACAATCTCGCATTCGTGCGCGGCGTGGCAGCGAACACGCTCGAGGCGTACGCGCGCGATGCATCGTTCTTCGTGGAGTTCCTGGCGTCCCGCGGCATCATCGGTTGCGCCGACGTGACGCGCGAGCACGTACGGCTCCATCTTGCGCATCTCGACGCGCTCCGTCGTCGGCCCTCGACGAAGGCAAGGGCGTTCGTGGCGGTGCGCGAGTTCCTGCGCCATCTGAAGGCGTCGGGGCTGGCGCCGAACGACGTCTCCGAAGGACTCGATGCGCCGAAGCGCGGAAGGGTGCTGCCGAAGGCGCTCACCGAGGAGGCGGTGCGCCGCCTTCTTGATTCCGTCTCGGGGGACTCCCCGCGCGACATGCGCGACCGCGCGATGCTCGAGCTGCTCTATGGAAGCGGACTTCGCGTGAGCGAGCTGTGCGACCTGCAGGAAGGTGACTTCATTGCGGATGCCGATCTCATACGCTGCGTTGGCAAGGGCTCAAAGGAAAGGCTCGTGCCGATCGGTACCGCGGAAGGGCAGGCGCTCGCGCGCTACATGTCTGGCGGGCGCGGCGCGTTCCTTCGCGAAGGGCGGCCGGTGCGCCACATCTTCCTCACGCGGCTCGGCAAACGTTTCTCGCGTCTCGGCGTGTTCAAGATGCTGAAGGAGCGCGCAGCCGCGGCCGGGCTTGATCCCGCGCTCGTTTCGCCGCACGTGCTGCGGCACTGCTTCGCGTCGCATCTGCTTGCGCACGGGGCGGACATCCGCGCGATCCAGGAGATGCTGGGGCACTCGTCGATCGCGACGACGCAAGTCTACACGCACGTCGACCAGAGCAGGTTCGCGTCCGTGCACCGACGCTGCCATCCGCGCGCCTGAAGGCCCCGAAAATCGCCAATGCGCGAAAAATCAAACTTTTTTCATTTTACCCCTTGCGCACGGAACGAAAAACCGCTATTCTATAGGCGTTGCGCGGGATTTCCCCTCGCGATGAAAAAGGAAAGAAAAACAAATGGCAAAGAAGGTTCCTAGCACGAAGAGTGAGATGATGGTTGCGCTCGCTGAAGCCGCCGGCATCTCGAAGAAGCAGGCCGCGCTCGCTTACGACGCGCTCGTCCAGATCGCCTACGCGGGCGCCAAGCTCCCGAAGGGGCTGATGCTCCCGGGTCTGGGCAAGATCATCAAGGCCAAGCGGAAAGCCCGCATGGGCCGCAACCCGAAGACGGGCGAGCCGATGAAGATCGCCGCGAAGACGACGGCCAAGTTCCGTCTTTGCAAGGCCGCCAAGGAAGCCGTCCTGAAGTAGTTCAGGCGGCAGCCTTGCGCTGTTGAAAAGACGCGGCCCCACGGCCGCGTCTTTTTTGGTATAATATCCGCGATGCGAATACTGACACGCTACGTCCTGCGCGAATATCTGGTGCCGCTTTGCTACTGCCTCACCGGGTTCATGTCCATATACATACTGTTCGAGCTGTTCGGCTCGTTCAGTCGGCTTGCAGCCGCACGGCCCGAATGGGGGAAGGTCGTGCGGTACTTCGTGGGCTACCTCGCGCCGTACTTCGAGTGGCTTGCGCCGGCGTGCCTGATGCTGGCGACGCTCTATACGATGTGGAACTTCTGCCGCCACTCCGAGCTGGTGGCGATGCGCGCGAGCGGAATAGGGTTCTTCGCGATCGTGCGTCCGCTGCTGATGGTCGCCACGCTCATGGCGGCGTTCGTGGTGTACGTCAACGAGGTGTACGTGCCGGCGAACGCCCAGTGGGCGAGCCAGTTCCGCAACGCGCGCTTCAACGACGAGGAGATGGTGCATGCCGGAAACATCGTGTACTGCAACCCCGCGGAGGACCGCACATGGAACGTGGGGCTGATGGTGACGGACGACGCGAAGGTGCTTGAGGATGTGACGGTGTCGGTGGACTATCCCTCGGGCGGCCGCAAGATGACGGTCAAGAGCGACCGTGCCGAGTATCTCGACGGCTTGTGGTGGTTCCTGCATCCCACGGTGTTCTACTTCGACGAGCAGGGCGTGGAGAAGGCGTCGCCCGTGCCCGAGCTGGAGAAGCTCTCCCTGCGCGCCTTCCCTTCGTTCACCGAGGAGCCGCGCGACTTCATCCTGCAGAACCGCGACTCGCAGTACTTCTCGATCGCGGACATGCTGCGGTTCATGCGTACGCATTCGTCGATGACGGCCAAGGACCGCTCGAAGATGCAGTACGACATGTGGGCGCAGATAGCCTCGCCGCTCGCGTGCATAGTCATAACGCTCTTCGCTATCCCGGCGGGCATAGCCACGGGGCGGCAGTCGGTGTTCAAGGGGATCGTGGGGGCGCTTGCGATGTTCTTCTCCTTCTATGCCCTCACGATCGCCTTCATGGTGCTGTCGAGGCTTGGATGGTGCCCGCCGATCCTGGCGGCCTTCCTGCCAGACGTGGTGTTCTTCCTCATCGGATGCCGGCTTTTCTGGCGCCAGCGCTGAAATCGGTTGCGCGCAGGGGGCATTTCTGGTATAATCTCCCCCCAGACAGGCATTGTTGAGTGAGGTATTTTCAATGGTTACAGCGGTAATAGTCGCGGCGGGCAAGAGCGACCGCATGGGCGCGGGAACGGACAAGGCGTTCCTGAGCCTTGGGTCGCGTCCGGTCATAGCCTGGAGCCTGCTTGCGTTCGAGCATTGTCCTGATGTAGATCAGGTGGTCCTGGTGGTCCGCAAGGACCAGCAGACGGCCGCGAAGGCCCTTGTGCGGATGTTCGGGGTTTCGAAGATCCATGCGATCGTGCCGGGCGGGAAGGAACGGCAGGATTCCGTGATGGCGGGTCTCAAGGCGATGGATTCCGACACTCGCATCGTCGTGGTGCACGATGGCGCGCGGCCGTGCGTGAAGCCGGAAACAATAACGGAGGTCGTGAAGCTCGCGCGCCGCACGGGCGCGGCCGTGGTGGGCTGCCGCATCTGGGACACCGTGAAGTATGTGGAGAAGGGCGCGCAGGTGGACCATACCGAGGATCGTTCGAAGCTCTGGGCCGTGCAGACCCCGCAGGCGTTCTCCGCCCCGCTGCTCGCCAGGGCGTATGCGAAGGTGGTGGAGGAGAAGCGCACGGTGACGGACGATTCCGCAGCGGTCGAGCTTCTCGGCGAGCCGGTGAAGATCTACGAGTCGAACGCGGTGAACCTGAAGATCACGACGGTGGAGGATCTGCAGGTCGCGGCAGGGGTGCTGAAGATCAAGTGAGATGGGCCGGACGTACGCCATACTGGGCGACATACACGCCAACATAGACGCGCTGGACGCCGTCCTGGCGGATGCGCGCTCGCAGGGCGTGACGGACTACATCTCCGTCGGCGACGTGGTGGGCTACAACGCGGCGCCGGCCGAATGCATCCGCGTCGTGCGCGACGAGCTGAAGTGTCCTGTGGTGCGCGGCAACCACGACCACTACGTGGCGTATGTGGAGGAGTCGCTGGCCGACTTCCATCCGGTGGCGGCGGCGGTGGTGGAATGGACGCGCAGCCAGCTTTCCGAGGCCGATCTGCAGTGGCTGCACGATCTGCCGCTGTCGCGTCCGATAATGGGTTTCACGATCGTGCATTCGACGCTCGACATGCCGCTGAGATGGGGCTACGTGTTCGAGAACCTGCAGGCTGAGGCGAACTTCGTGTACCAGCGCACGCCGCTGTGCTTCCACGGCCACACGCATGTGCCGATTATCTACGAGAAGCGGCAGGAGGGCGTGGTGCACTACGAACCCACCGACTTCAAGATAGAGCTAGGCCAGAGGCTTTTCATCAACGTGGGAAGCGTGGGCCAGCCGCGCGATGGCGACCCTCGCGCCTCCTATGTCATCTACGACACGGCGACGCGTACGATCCGCTTCCGCCGCATAGAGTACGATGTCGCCGCCGCGCAGGCGCGCATCCGTTCCGCAGGGCTTCCGGAAAGGCTCGCGGCCCGTCTCGAGGTGGGCAAGTGAAATCCGGTTCTGTAATGTGCCTGGCCGTCGTGGCGGCGATGCTGGCGGTGTCGGCGGGGTGCCTTTCATCGGCGCCGCCTCCTGCGCGCTCGTGGACGGTTGAGGCGTCCACGCCAACGGCCCTGCCGTCCGCCGAGCCCAAGCCTATGTTCGCCGCCACGCGCCTTGGCTCCGTGTCCGTGCTTGCGCCGTACGACCAGCCGATGTTCACGGTGAGGCGCGCGGATGGATCCGTCGCGTTCGATCCCGCCAACCGGTTCGCCGCGCAGCCTGCCGCGCTTCTCAAGGGACCGCTTCTCTCGAATCTGTCGGCGGACGGCCGCTTCGGGCGCGTGATGCACCAGTCATCGGTGGCGTCGGCCGACGCCGTGGTGGAGGTGGTGGTGCCGGAGCTTTCGATAGACTGCCGTACCTCTGGCGAGCGCAAGGCCCGTGCGGCGGTGATGGTGAACGTGGTGCGCACCGGCAGGGCGGCGCGCGACATCGCGCTTTCGGGCAGTGGGTCGGGCGAGGCGGACGCTGCCGACGGTAACTATTCCGCAGCGTTCAGCGCGGCCGTGGGAACGGCCGTCGCCAATGCACTTTCCGGTCTCAGATGAACCAGCGACCCTACAGTCTGCGCGACGCCACGCTTTCCGACGCCGAAAGCATATTCGAGCTGATACAGCAGCATCGCGACGATCTCGTGCCGCGTCCGATGGGCGACATCGTGGCGCACATAGATCGCTTCGTTGTGGCGGAGGTGGAGGGGGAACTGGTAGGCTGCGCCGCCTACACGGTGTTGCCCGAGATCGGCGCGCCGCGGCATGCCACGGTCGAGGTGCAGTCCGTTGCCGTGCGCAGCCAGTGCCGCCGCATGGGCATAGGGCGCGCGCTGGTGCAGCGGATACTTTCGAGGGTGGCGGCATTCCAGCCAGCAGAGGTGCTGGTGCTCACCTTCGCGCCCGAGTTCTTCACTTCGCTCGGTTTCCACGAGATTCCCAAGACGCAGGTGATGCACAAGCTCTACTCCGGATGCATCAACTGCACCAAGCACGCCAACCCCTTCACCTGCCCCGAGAAGGCGATGGTGTGCCGCCTCGGCGCCTGACCCATGTGGATCGCGTTGTTTATCGCCGGGCTGTCCGTTCCATTGGCCGTGGCGGCGCTCACGCGGAAACGGAGGCTACCTGTCACCGTGACGGTGGATGCAGACGACCCGCGCCCGAAGGATATGGCGGGCTACCTTGCCGAGATCGCGGTCAGGCTCGATGAGCGCCCAGAGCGAATGCGGGTCGTATTCGACGCTCCGCCCGGCATAGAGCTGGACATGGAGCCGGACGGCCGCCTCGCAGTGCGCGTCGAGGGCCGCCGAGCGTACAGGCTGGACCTTCGCCGCCGCTGGATCGCCGACCATCCAGTGCCGCTGCCGCTGGGGTCGTCCGGACCCGTCCTCTACATCGATCCAGTGGACAAAGGCCGCTTTCGCGTGTCGGATCGCCGTCCGGGACATGTCCCGCTCGCGGCGGCCTGGATACTGTGCCTAGTGGCCATCGCAGCCGCCATCATGTTCTCGCCGGAACTCCTGGCTGCGGCCGTTGGAGGGGCGTGCGGCTGTGCATGGCTTGCGCGGCAAGGCTCTTCCTCGTGAGGCTCTGCGTGGCGCGGCATGCCGCATTCCGTTATGAATTTACAACAGGCTAAAACGGTTTTATGCTATAATTAACGGCATGGGGACGGCAGATGGAGATGCCCGCCGGGGGCATTGCCGACTTCATGCGAGGAACGAGGAACAAGGAATAGATGAACGAAGATTTGAACGTAGAGACGATGGCACGCGTCGCTGGCGAGGCAGGCGTGACCGTCCTGCAGGTTGCCGCCGTGGCGCGTCTTCTGCAGGAGGGCAACACCGTGCCCTTCATCGCGCGCTACCGCAAGGAGGTGCATGGGAATCTGGACGAGGTGCAGATCCTGAAGGTGCAGGAGCGCGTGGGCTACTACGAAGAACTGGAGGAGCGCAGGGCCGCGATCTTGAAATCAATTGAGGAGCAGGGCAAGCTCACCGACGATCTGCGTGACAAGATAGAGAAGTGCATGGTGAAGAGCGCGCTCGAGGACCTCTATCTGCCATACCGGCCCAAGCGCCGTACGCGCGCGATGATCGCGAGGGAGCGCGGGCTGGAGCCGCTGGCGGACATCATCTGGGCGCAGGGCGCGGAGTCACCGGACGCCGCCGCGGCCGCGTTCGTGGATGCCGCTAAGGACGTGCCGGACGCCGCCGCCGCGCTTGCCGGCGCGCGCGACATCTGCGCCGAGCGCCTTGCCGACATGGCCGAGGTGCGCGGACTGGTTCGGCAGGCGTTCGCGACAAGGTCCGTGGTGAAATCGTCCGTGGTCACCCCCAGGCCCGCCGAACCGACGAAGTTCGAGCAGTACTACGATTTCGAGGAAAGGCTTGCCGATATGCCGTCGCACCGGTTCCTTGCCATCAGGCGCGGGCAGGCGGAAGGGGTGCTGTTCATGCGCCTCGTGGTTGATGCCGCGCCGCTCGTGGAGCGCATCGAGGAGATGGCGGGCGTTGATGCGCGTAGTCCGCTGGCGGACGAGCTGCGCCAGGCCGCGGCCGATGCGTACAGGCGGCTCGTGGCGCCGGCATGCGAACTGGATGTCACGATGGAGAAGAAGCAGGCAAGCGACCGGGCCGCGGTGGAGGTGTTCGCGGAGAATCTGCGCAACCTGCTTCTCGCCTCGCCGCTCGGCGAGAAGCGCGTGCTGGCGATAGACCCCGGCATACGCACCGGATGCAAGGTGGCCATGCTCGACGCCACCGGGAAGTTCCTGGACAACACGGTGATATACCCGATGCAGCGGCCGACGGAGGCGCGCGAGACGCTTGCGCGCCTAGTGGCGAGATTCAACCCGGAGGCGATAGCCGTAGGCAACGGCACGGCCGGCCGCGAGACGGAAGCCTTCGTGCGCGCGACGCTGAAGCTCCTGGACAGGAAGGACGTGGTGGTGGTTTCGGTCTCAGAGGCGGGAGCTTCGGTGTACAGCGCGAGCGAGATCGCCCGAGACGAGTTCCCAGATCTCGATCTGACGGTCCGTGGCGCGATATCGATCGGTCGCCGCCTGCAGGATCCGCTTGCCGAACTTGTGAAGATCGACCCGAAGGCGATAGGCGTGGGGCAGTACCAGCATGACGTGTTCCAGCCGCTGCTGAGCGCCAAGCTCGACGAGGTCACGGTGAGCTGCGTCAACAAGGTGGGCGTGGAGCTGAACACGGCGTCGGCCCCGCTGCTGACGCGCGTCTCGGGAATAGGCGAGGCGCTTGCGAAGCGCATCGTGGCCTGGCGCAACGAGAACGGCGCGTTCAGGAGCAGGGGAGAGCTGAAGAAGGTTGCGGGACTGGGTCCCAAGGCGTTCGAGCAGTCCGCAGGGTTCCTGAGGATACGTGGCGCGGCCAATCCGCTTGATTCCTCCGGCGTGCATCCCGAGCGGTACGCGCTCGTGGAGACGATGGCCGGCGATCTGGGCGTCACGGTGAAGGAGCTTGTAGGCAACGGAACGCTCGCGAGCAGGATAGACGTGAAGCGGTATGTCTCCGCCGAGGTTGGCGAGCCGACGTTGCGCGACATCCTCGAGGAGCTGAAGAAGCCGGGACGCGATCCGCGCGCCGCGTTCGAGAGACCGGCCTTCCGCGAAGACGTCACCACCATCGATGACGTGCAGGAGGGCATGACGCTCGAAGGTGTCGTCACGAACGTGACGGCGTTCGGCGCGTTCGTGGACATCGGCATCCACCAGGACGGCCTGGTGCATGTCTCCGAGCTGGCGGACCGCTTCGTGCGCGATCCCGCCGAGGTGGTGAAGACGGGCGACAAGATAACGGTGCGCGTCATAGGCGTGGATAGGGACCGCGGGCGGGTGTCGCTCTCGGCCAGGACGCGTCCGCGCGGACCCGAGGCCCGCGGCTGTGCGCAGCGGCGCGATGCCGGCCCGAGGCGCGTGGGCGGAGAATACGGCGGGCGGACGGTGTCCAGCGGGTTCACATGCAACCCGTTTGCGGATCTGTAGGGGCGGGGGAAGCGCGATATGCGAAGGAAGGGCGAATCCAGGTTGCGCGGCATCAGGATCATCCACGAGGACGACGACGTCATCGTTCTGGAGAAGTCCGCCGGGCTGCTGGTGCAGGAGACGCGGCGCGGCGGCGAATATACCGTCGAATGGGCGCTTTCCGACTATGTGCGCAAGGGCCAGTCCAAAAGCAGGAAGCGCGTGTACCTCGTCCATAGGCTCGACCGCGAGACGGCGGGCGTCATGATGGTGGCGAAGTCGGAGGAGGTGCAGGAGCATTTCCGTTCGCGCTGGAACGAAATCACCGAGAAGACATACCTTGCCCTCGTCGCTGGGCGCCTGCCGTCCGCGAAGGGGGTGTTCGAAAGCTATCTGGCGGAGGATGCGGACGGCTACCGCGTGAGGTCCGTCAGGAATCCGAAGGCCGGCAGGCTGGCGCGCACTGAGTGGGAGCGCGTCTGCGAGGAAGGCGACTTCACGCTGGTCGTCGCAATGCTCAAGACCGGCCGCAAGAACCAGATACGCGTGCATTTCGCCGAGGCCGGCCATGCTGTGGCGGGCGATGCCAAGTATGGAGGAGCCCCATCTGCGCGCACGCGGTGGAAGGGGCTCTGCCTGCATGCCTGGCGGCTGGCCTTCATCCACCCGCGTACCGGCAGGCGCATGCTTTTCGAGACCAGCCTGCCGCCGTTCGCTAAGAAAGCCGCGCCGCTTCTCGATGCCGCACCGGCTCAGTCCACCGGAGGAACGACATGACCTACGAGGAAGTCTTGAAGCTTAGCGACCACGACCTGTTGCCACTTCTCAGGGAAGGGGAGGATGCGGCCTGGAAGCGCGTCTGGTTCGAGGTGATAGAACCCGAGAAGAAGCGGCAGCGCAACGCCGAACTCATGCGCAAATGGAGCATTACGGACGGCGACCTGTTCGGCATACTGTTCAAGGAGATGGTCGGCGACGGCAAGCTTGCGAACTACCGCGACGACGGCGGCAGCCTCATGGGATGGATGCGCGCCTACGTGCGCGGCTACATCACGCGGTCGGACCCGGCGCCGCACGGCGAGTTCTCGCTGGAGGGCACCGCGGATCTGGACGAACGGGGCGAACCGATGGCGATACCATTCCACGACAAGGGGTTCACGCGCAATGAGATATGGCAGGTGACGCACATGTGCTTCAAGGATCTCTGGAACGACGATCCGCGCAAGGCGTACGTGCTGCTCTTCAAGACGCGCTTCTTCCTTTCGTCCCGCGAGGTCGCGGAGCTGCTGGAGATCCCGTCTGAGGCGGCGGTCGACCAGATATTCTCCAGGGCGGTTAAGGATATGCGCGCGGCATGGCCCAGGCATGACAGGGAGGGATGAACGATGAAGTGTCCGGACAGGGATTTCGCGGTCGAGTTCAGATCCATCCTGGGCAATGATCCATCGCAGCGCTGGCTGGTGCGGCTCGTGTTCCCGGCAGGACGCGGTACCGGCGACATGCTTCCGTTCTACGTCACCGACTGGGACGACGCCCCGATCCCCGCAGGCACATTGCACCTGATGGGCGGGCAGTGGAAGGTTGAGGAGGGGATGGGCCGCATCCCCTGCGCCGATTTCGTGGCCGGCATCCACGAGCCGGCCGTATGGTTCTGCCAGCCAGGCCGGGAACCGGTTCCCGGTGGCCTGACGTTCGCCTGAAGGGAAAGGATCGGCGCAAGCAAATGTCGCTAGTAGACTGGATAATGAGCAGGTTCACGACGTATTCCTCCGGCTTCTGCTTCGAGGTCGGCAAGTTGACCGCCTGTGGACTGGTGCGCAAGGAGAACCAGGACAGCGTCCTCGCGCTTTCGGAGGCGGGGCTGTTCTGCGTTGCGGACGGCATGGGCGGCGGGAAGGGCGGCGCGCTCGCGAGCCGGTGGATATGCGATGGCTTCGCCAACGCCGCGAGGGCGGAGGGATTCGATTCGCTTTCCGGCGACGACAGGATGCTGATGGTGGACAGAGTCCTCAAGAGCGTCAATCACCGTATCAGGGCATACGCCGCTGAAAAGGGATACAGGTCGATGGGATCGACCGTGGCGATGATGGTGTTCAATCCCCAGGACGGAGCCCATCCCTCGATCGTCCATGTCGGCGACAGCCGCGTGTATCGTCTGCGCCGCGGCGAGCTTCGCCTTATGACATCCGACCATACCGTCGGCGGAGAGATGAGCCGCAAGACGGTCTCGCGCACGGAATCGGAAAACCTCAGTTCGCGCAGGAATCCGCTGTCGCACATACTTACGCGCGCGGTCGGTACCGAGTTCAGGGTCCGGCCCGACTGGCAGAAGGCCGAGGTGCGCGCCGGCGACCGATACCTGCTCTGCACCGATGGCGTGCACGACATGCTTTCAGACGCGGACATACTCGCGGCCATGAAGGGGCGCGTCGGGCCGGAAGTCATAGTGACGCGCCTGGAGAAGGGCATAGTCGCCGCAGGCGCCAGTGACAACTATTCGATGATCTGCATCGAGGTGCGCCGCAGACGAAGGTGAGCGGATTCGTCCGGGAAACGGAAAGGCTGCACAGATCGACCAGCTGAAAGAAGCCTTCAATGCCTTTGAAAAGGCCTTTGCACTGGTGACGGACCATCCGTCGCCAGCGGTCGCGCTGTCTTCCTTCACCGGATCCTCTGCGGCGTTCGCGGCGGTGGCGCTCGCGTGCAAACCTCCCGCTCGCGGCGTGCCGTTCGTGCTTGCGGTATCGCCTGGGCTGCCGGAGGCCGATGTGCTGGCCGACGATCTCGCCGTCTTCGAGAAGTCTGGAATGGTGCGAGTGCTGGAGTTCCCGCCGATGCTGGAGGACGATCCCTCCTCCACGGCCGCGCGGCTCAGGGTCTCAGCCGCGCTCGGGGCGTATTCGATACGCCCGTATCCACTGGTGGTTGCGACATCGCCGCCCGCGCTCCAGAAGGGGGTGCCGTCTGCATCGTCCGTCGAGGCGGCGAGCATGCGCCTTTCGGTCTCGGAACCTGCAGCCAATGCGTTCGGGACGCTGCAGGGGAAGCTGCTTGCGGGCGGATACACCCGCATGCCGGAGGTGGATGCCCCGGGCGCGTTCTCGGTGCGCGGCGGCGTGCTGGACGTGTGGCCGCCCGGCGCCGAACGTCCGTTCCGCGCGGAATTCTTCGGCGACGAACTTGATTCCCTGCGCGTGTTCGATCCTGCCACGCAGACATCCGTGGGAAAGATCGACGCTGTGGACATCCCCCCCGTGACCGTTGAAGGCCCGGCAAGGTCCATGAAGAATCTCCTGGAGCTTCTTCCGGAAGGATGCACTGTTCTGTGGCTGGAGCATGACGCCTACCCTGAGGCGCTGCGGCGCGTCGCCGGTGCCGCGCGCCTGGTCTATGCGGGCGATCCGCCGCCCCGCGACGTTCCCACGGCCAGGTTCCAGACGTCGCCGCTACCCGGCTTCAGCGAGCTGGGTGCAGAGGCCGTGCGGAGTCCCGAACTGCTCGATGCCGCCCGTTCACGACTGGCGGCGCATCTCGATGCGGCCCGCCGCAAGGGCTTCCATCTGCTGGAGCTGGATGCGCTTTCAGGAGGATTCGAGGTGCCGGGACTCGCGGTGGTGACGCGTTCCGACCGCGTGTTCGCGCATCGACGCACCGCGGGCATGCGTTCGCGTACCCTGCCTGCCGGCGAGCGCCTCACGGAGAACCTCGATCTGGAGCCGGGCGAGCTCGTGGTACATGTGGACTACGGCATAGGCCGGTTCCTCGGTTCCACCGAGGTGGAGGTCGGCGATACGCGCAGCGAGGTGTTCACGGTGGAGTATGCCGGCGGAGCGAAACTGCACGTGCCGGTGGAACATGCGCATCTGCTGTCGCGCTATGTTGGCGTGAAGGGCGAGAAGGTGAAGCTGCACCGCATCGACGGCCGGCGCTGGGTGCGCGAGAAGGCCGACGCCCAGCGCGCGGTGCGCGACCTCGCGGCATCGCTCCTGGAGACGCAGGCGCGCCGTGCCGTGGTGCCGGGGTTCGCCTACGACACGTCGCCGCCCGGCATCGAAGCGTTCGAGGCGGCGTTTCCGTGGGAGGAGACCCCCGACCAGGCGCGCGCCATCGAGGAAGTGAAGCGCGACCTGGCATCTACGAAGCCGATGGACAGGCTCATCTGCGGCGACGCCGGATACGGCAAGACGGAAGTCGCCATGCGCGCGGCCTTCGTGGCCGCCATGAACGGCAGGCAGGTGGCGCTGCTTGCGCCGACCACGGTGCTCGCGGAGCAACACTACGAGACGTTCCTTGCGCGTTTCGAGCAGACCCCCGTACGCATAGAGGCGATGAGCCGTTTCCAATCGCCCGCTGCGCGGGAGGGCACGCGCGCCCGGCTGCTGTCCGGCGCGACGGACATCGTCATCGGCACGCATGCGCTCCTTTCAGAGAAGGTGCGATTCCACGATCTCGGCCTCATAGTGATCGACGAGGAGCAGCGCTTCGGGGTGAAGCACAAGGAATGGCTCAAGCGACTGAGGGCCACGGCGGACGTGCTCACCATGAGCGCCACGCCCATCCCGCGCACGCTGTACCTGTCGATGACCGGCACGCGCGACCTGTCCGTGCTGAAGACACCTCCGCGCGAACGTGTCGCCGTGGACACGAAGATCGTACGCGACAGCGATGAAACGGTGCGCCAGGCCATCGAACGCGAACTTGCGCGCGGCGGTCAGGTGTACTATCTGTACAACCGTGTGATGACCATCCGCCGCGTGGCGGAACGGTTGCGCACCCTTGTGCCTTCCGCGCGCATCGAGATCGCGCACGGTCAGATGGAGAGCGCCGAGCTCGCCGCGAAGATGCAGCGCTTCGCGCATGGCGACACGAACGTGCTGCTGTGCACGACGATTGTGGAGTCCGGTCTGGACATCCCTCGCGCCAACACGATCCTCGTCGACCGCGCCGACCGGTTCGGCATGGCGGAGCTCTACCAGCTGCGCGGCAGGGTCGGCAGGTCGTCCCGCCAGGGCTATGCGTACTTCCTTCTGCCCGAGGAGGGGTTGGTGGACTCCGATGCTCGCGAGCGCCTCAACGCCCTCAGGCGCCATGCGGGGCTGGGCGCCGGCTTCAACATCGCCCTTCGCGACCTCGAGATCCGGGGCGCGGGCAACCTTCTGGGTAGCGAGCAGTCCGGGCACATCGCCGCGATCGGCTTCTCGCTCTACTGCCAGCTGCTGCAGCGCACCATCGCCCGGTTGAAGGGCGAGGATGTACCGATGCTGGTGGACGTGACCATAAACCTGGATTTCCTCGACTTCTCCCCGGGTTCGGCCGATCCGGCGTCCGGAGCATGCCTGCCATACGACTATGTGGAGGAGGACGCGCAGCGCATGGCGTTCCACAGGCGCCTGGCGGAGACCTCCAGCCTGGCGGCGGTGCGCAAGCTGCGTGGAGAGCTGGCCGACCGCTACGGCAGGCTGCCGCGAGCGGCGCAACGGCTCGTGAAGCTGGCCGAACTCAGGGTACTGTGCGCGCAGGCGCATATCTCGCGACTGGACGTCCACAACGGCAAGGCCGTGTTCTATCGCGAAGGCTCGCGCGACGTGGACTTCGTTGGACGCCTCTCCGGCAGCACGCCGGAAAGGAAGATAGCCTCGTTGTTCAAAATGCTCGAGGGCCGGGTACCCCGCTCGGATTCAGACTCGCGGCGAGGTTAGGGTTATGGTATAATGTCCGTCAAGGGAAAACAAGTACGCTCGGCCGCCGCAAGGCGCCAGGAAGAGGATTCAAGATGAGACGACTTCTGCCTTTCTTCATTATGCTCGCCATGTCGCCGCTCTCTGGCGCAGAGGCGCGGCGCGTCGAGGTGACGCCGGAATACGTGATGGCGATCGACAAGTCGCCGCAGCCGGAATGGATCATAGCACGGCCGGGCGACATGCGTCTCGCCGAAAGCTTTACCTTCGACTTCTACGTGGACGATCCTTCCACGTTCGTCTCCTACCAGATCAACTTTCGCAGCGGCGATGGCCGCTACTGTGGCGTGTTCGAGCCAGGCGAACCCGGTCGCTGGAACCATGTCGTTGTGCGTAAGAGTGACTGCAGCTCGACGATCGGCGACGTCGCCGGCTGGGGCAATGTCACATGCGTCACGATCGGCGGCCAGTACGGGCTGGACACGACGGCCAGGTTCCACATAGCGAATGTAGGCCTTCTGCCGATCAACCCTGGGATCATCGTGGTTAGGGGCGACAGCTGCGTGAAGGCGTTCAAATGGGACCGCCACGACAGGCTGGCCTGTACGATGGCAAGGTTCCTGGAAGGCATGGGCGTGCCGGTGACGCAGCTGTCCGACCTGGATGTCTCCAAAGGCATACCTGAGTCGACCAGGCTGCTTGTATTCCCGAGCAACCCGTCCGTACCTGCGGCCGCGGCCGACGAGCTCGCCCGTTTCGCCGCGCGGGGTGGCCGCTTCCTGGCCTGCAGCTACGTGGATTCCAGAATACGAGGTCTCCTTGGTGTGAATACCAAGGGCTTCTACGACCGGCGCAAGGATCCCGGCAAGCCGCCGGTGGACGGCATCATACCGACGACGCAAGCCTTGGAGGGAGCTCCGTCCTTCATCGCAAAAAGGTTCAACACGTTCATTGAACCCGTGGTCCGGCCGAAGGTACGTCCGCTCGCGGTGTTTGCCGACGCCGAGCGCAAGGATGTCGGCATCGTCGCCCTTGTCGCGTCGCCGGGCGGATTCTACTTCGGCGCCGGCTGGGATTGCTGGGGCCGCGAGGCGCGCGAGCTCTTCCGCGGCATGCTGCTGTCTGTCGAGCCTACCTGGCGCGATGCCCTGGATCGCGGCATGGCGGCGGCAGACCGCGCCGACGCCGCCGACGCGCAGTGGCTCGGTTCGCTCAAGCCGAAGGCCGGCGAGCTTCGTTCCCTCTCATGCCACAATGAGAAGGGCTATGCAGGGCTCGGATGGGCCAAGAGCGTGGAGATTGCCAAGAACGGTGGATACAATGAGATCGTGCCGAACGTGGCCTGGGCCAACTGCCTCTTCAAGAAGGAGGCGGCGGAGTGTCTGGAGGCGTGCCGGGCGCAGGGTGTGAAGTGCTGTCTTTGGAAGGTGTGCTGGCGGAGCACGAAGAAGTCCACGCAAGGCATCCCGGGCCGCGCGCTGAAGGACTTCAGCGGCAAGGAGGATCCCTTGTGGATGTGTCCGGCGGACCCCGCCAACCGCAGGTCGGAGATGGAGCAGTTCATGGAGCTGGCGCGGATGCGTCCGGATTCCGTGGAGTTCGACTACATCCGCTATCCCAGCGGATTCACATGCGCCTGCGACGGATGCCGCGAGATGTTCGAGGCTAAGTGCGGTTTTTCGATAACCAACTGGAACAGGCAGGTGTGGAACAACCCGAAGGTCAAGGAGCAGTGGTTCGCCTTTCGCCGCGAGGTGCTGACAAGCTTCGTTCGCGAGGTTTCGAACCGCATCCGGGCCGAGTGCCCGGGCGTGAAGATCTGTGCGGCCACGATGCTCGATGGCGCGACAAGTCCCAACTGGTACGGTCAGGACTGGATTGCGTGGTGCCGCGAGGGGATCATAGACTATTCCGAGACGATGGACTACCACCAGGGTAACGTGGCCGGGCTCCGCCAGCTGCTGACGCGCCAGCGTGATCTCGGCCGCGGGTTGAAGGGCAAGATCATTCCGCTGCTGGGGTTGAACGAATGGACGCGGTTCGGCCGCGACGCCGTGCGTCTCGCGCAGGAGATAGAGGTGGTACGCGAGCTGGGTTTCGATGGTTTCGGGGTCTTCCAGCTGTCCGAAAGATGCGTCGAGACCATGCCCGCCCTGCGTGCCGGCTTACTCGCCTCCGCGCCCCCCGCGAATGTGCCACAGAGGAAGATCGCCCCGGACGATGGCGTGCCGCCTCGCTGGGAGAAGCCGCAGACGACGCGCAGGTATCTGCATGGTCCGCTTTCCGAAAGGCTGTTCACTTTCTGGCGCGAGGGCAAGCTGCTGTTCGCCGAGGACGAACACACGCCTGACTGGCGGCTGCCTTACTCGAAGCAGTCCGCCCACGGCGCGTGGCTCGTACGCGGCGACTGCACGGCCCTGGACTTCAAGGATGCCCGGCTCAGCGTAACCCCGGACGGCACCCCTGACCATTCGCAGACATGGCTTGACGGCGGCGTGGAGACGAAGCTCTCGGCCTGTGCGCCGTTCGGCAGAAAACCGTCGCTTTTCGCGCGGGCGGAGTTCTCGAACAAGGGCGCCGAACCGGTGGAGCGCGAGTTCCTCGTGCTGCTGAGGAACGCCACCGAGATGGCCCTGGTGCATTCCGGCCCCGACGTGTATGCGATCTACGAGGCGGATGTGGGCAGATGGCTCAAGGTTCCGGCCAGCGACTGGAAGCGCCAGGGCGATACGTTCCGCAGCTCGGACCGCTTCGTCGCCTTCAGGCCGGGTGACGGGGTGACCATGTCGTGGGATGCCGAGAAGGGGGGCGCACGACTTTCCGTGCGGCTGAAGCCGGGCGAGACCAGGCGCGTGGACTTCACTCTTGGACGCGGTGAGGAGCCGGCGATCGGCTATGATGCGGCAAGGACCGCGATGAAGGCATCCTGGGCGGCGGAGCTTTCAAACGTCGTTCTGCCCGAGGTGGCACGGCGGGACGACGGAATGAAGACGCTTGTGCGCCACCTGGCGGTGCAGATGCTCCAGTGCCTTGCGATGCCTGCGAACGGGGCGAACCATGTGCTGCCGCGCCAGGGCGGACTGCAGCGCCTTGTTTGGCCCGGAGAATCCATACATGTCGTGACGGCGCTGGATCTCCTCGGCCTCAGCGGCTATGCCGACTCAATATGCGATTTCTACTGGTCGCATTGCGTGCAGGACAGCGGCGAGGCCGGTCCCTTCCGCAACAGATGGGCGGGGGATACCGCCTATGTTCTCAGGATGCTAGCGCAGCATTGCGCCACGACGCGCAACGCGGCGCTGTGGCGGCGGCATTCGGAAAGGGCCGCAAGGTCGTTCGCATGGATCAGGGCCGGTCGCACGGGCGACGGCCTCTTCCCTCCGATGAAGTCCACGGATTCCGCCACGGGCCTGCAGCATTGGGGACATACCGATCTCGTGAACATGGAGGCGCTGGAATGGTATGCGAAGGCCTGCGAGATGTTCGCGGAGCCGAATGCCGCGGTGGCTCGGGCTGAATGGCAGGACTACCGGGCCGTGATCGTCAAGGTGCTCGACCGCTGGCGCGAGAAGTCGAAGGGCAGGGACGAGCTGTTCCTCCCGATAACCGCCACCGGGGAGCGCGAGGACGAGCTCGTATCGCAAGGATTCTTCTATCTCCATCCCGCCGGTTTCGCCGCGAGCGGGCTGCTTTCCGCCGACGAGCTCGTACGGCTCAGGCGCAACCTGCTGCGGCGAGGCTTCGCCAACGAGAACGGTCTCTACATGCGCCATCCCTCGCCCATAGCCGTCCTGGGCCGACACATCTGGTACACCACCTGGAGCGAGATGCAGTGGATGATGGCATGGCTTCGGGTCGGCAGGAACGACCTGGCGGAACAGGCGCTCCAGGCGACGCTCAGGTTCTCCGTCTCCGACGAGTTCATCGTTGGAGAGCGCTACCATGACGTTAACCCCTGGTATTTCCCCTGGAGCCCGAACGCTTCCGGCTCAGGCCGCATAGTGCGGATGCTCTTCAGCGTCCGCCAGTGACCAGCTAGGTACGGTACTCCACCGAACCGGGAGAGACGCGCCCCGCCGTGTCCAGTTACGCGTCTATCCTTTCCTATGACTTGATCAAATGTCGCCAATATCCAATGTTGCCATTCCCAAAACCCAATTCCAATTTGAACTGGTAACATTGGAACTGGCAACATTTTCACATTGGCAACATTCTCCAAATTATCCTCCTCTACATTCCCGTGCGCAGCGCGGACGGTGGGATAACGAGCAAGTCGTGTCCAGTTAGGTATCTATCCTGAACACATCCCATCCAATTCGATATCTGTCCTAGCGAGCAAGTCGTGTCCAGTTCTGCATCTGTCCTGAACACATCCTGTCCAGTTCGACATCTATCCTAGCGAGCACGTCTTTGAATGTGTTCGCGCATCCGTCAAGCAAACTCCTCAAGCGTTCTTTCCGCCGCCTCATTCGCCTCCGCATGTTCTCCATCCCCCAATCACCCACGTCTCCGTACCTGTCGCCCACATTTCTGCGCCTATAGCCCACGTCCCTGCACCTATCACCCCGGTCCTCATGCCTATTTCCCTTGCCAGCGCCATTCCCACTCCTGCCATGATGAGATTTCAATGCGGAATAATTCTCATCACCTGCTTTCCTGCTTCCCGTCTCACCAGGCGTCTGCGTCTCGGCGGATCCTGCGGGGGTAGGCCCGATGCCGTTCATGTCGGCTACGCCAG
>JAFXTB010000001.1 GCA_017525225.1 Kiritimatiellia bacterium | reverse complement strand
TTTATGTGAATATTTGCGACAAAAATGCATTTATGGCAGACGCGGAATAAACCTTAAAAGAAAAATCGATTTAAATTGTCATTTGGACGACCTGGCCGCATATAACAGTTTGAACGACGATTTTAAGTATTCCTTTTGAATGCGCTTTGTTGGCACCCGGACGGTTCCCTACCCGCTCCGGGTGTTTGCGTTATATGATACGGATATTCCGAAGACAAGTTGGTTCGCATGGACGCGGCAGAATATGGTATAATATCGGTCAAACCACAGGAGGTTTTCGATGAGCGATGGAAATTTCGACTTCGGCGCCATGCTGGATGCGCAGTTCAAGGGCATGGACAGGGACCGGATTCGCTATGCGAAGGCGGATCAGGAAGTGCCCGATTCCTCCAGCGCCGATGAGGCGGCGGAAGAAGGCTCTTTGCTGGATGCCTCCATCCGGCAGGCGTACGAGCAGAACCTGCCGATAGACGGCAAGGTCGAGAAGGAGATCAAGGGCGGGTATGAGGTCACGATCAAGGGACAGCGCGGGTTCTGCCCCTACTCCCAGATCGATATTGTTCGCAAGCAGCTTTCGCCCGGAGAGGAGAATCCGTATGTGGGCGCCTCCTTCACGTTCCGCATCACTGAATACGGCAGCGACGACAGGGGCGTGAACCTGGTTGTCTCACGCCGTGCGCAGCAGGAGGCCGAGCTGGAGACCGCCCGGGACTACCTGCGCGATACGCTTGAAGAAGGGCAGACTCTCAACGGCACGGTGGCCAAGGTCCTCGACTTCGGCTGCTTCGTGGAGCTGGGCGGACTGCAGGGGCTCGTGCCGGTACGCGAGATATCCTGGGACAAGGTTGACGATCCGCGTAGGTTCGTAAAGGAAGGGGACCTTGTGACGGTCAAGATCCTCTCCGTAGACTGGGCGCGCGATCGCATATCGCTGTCGATCCGCCAGTGCCAGGCCAAGCCCCTGAAGCCCCGTACCCCAGAGGAGCAGGCTCGCGACGCGGAGGCCGAGGACGTCAAGGAATGGATGGAGAACCATCCGGATACATCGTCCTTCTCCAACATCGGCGGTGCGTTCGCTGGACTAGATCTAAAATGAAACCCGTTGCCGAGCTTGCGTGGGACGACGGTGTCCTGAAGGCGTCCACCCCGAACCTGCCGACGCTCTCATGGCGGCGGCCGGGCGACTTGGCGGAGGCTCGCCTCAACTGCGATCCGCCGCCGCAGGCGATGGATCTCGGCAATGGAGGCGATCTTCTCACCGCAGCGTTCAAGGTGGTACCGTTCGTGCGCGAACCGCTTCCTGAGCCGGTCTTCGGTGGAGGAGTGACCCTTCCGGCACAGGAGGCGTTCAAGCTCTTTCTCGGCGTCAATGTGTCCGAGAAGGCGGACGATTTCCGCGTGCTGCGCGGCGAGCCTGACGATTTCCTCGTCTGCGCACGTCGCTACCACGACGTGTGGAAGGTTGGCGCGTTCACGGTGGAGCCTACCACCCTTACCGTGCGCTTCGAGGATGTCTGGCGGCTGTTGCCGGAGGCCTCGCGGGCCACCGAGTATCTCGTGGAGGTCGTGCGCGACCCCAACGGTGGCGATCCGCCCGAGGCCCAGGCGGCGCATGTCGTGCGCGAAGCGCTGCCCGGTATCGCCCCCGATGCGCGCATCTGCCTCGACCTCGCCGCCGGTGGCGGATTCACACTTACGTTCTGGCCGGTGAAATCAGCATGATAGACGCTCACTTCCATCGTCGTACCTACGATACCTTCCTCGGCGGGGATGGAATTGAACGTCGGTTCTCTGGGGTGCATCCCTGGCAGTCCGCAGAGATCGATATGCCGAGCGCGATGCAGTCGCTGGAATCCTCCCTTGCCGCGGATCCCGCCATGGGCGTGGGCGAGATTGGGCTGGATCGCCTCAAGGCGCGCGAGATTCCGGAAGTACAGCGCCAGGCTTTTGAACGCCAGCTGGAGCTTGCGGCGGTGTACCGTCGACCGGTCGTCCTGCATGGCGCGAAGTGCTGGGGCGAGGTGGTGAAGGCATGCCGTCCGTATGCGGGGACAATCCCCTCCTTCCTCTTCCATGGCTTCTCGCGCAGCGAGGGGCTGCTGGCAGAGATATTCTCAATGAACGGCTTTGTGTCCATAGGCCCCGCGCTCCTTAACGACCATGCCGTCAACTACAGGCGGCTCGCGGCGACGCTTCCGCCCGACCGCATCCTTGTGGAGACGGATCTCGCCGATGACGATCCGGCTGCCGGGCGCATGGATGTGCTGGCGGACATCCATGGGAGCCTTGCCCGGTTGCGGGGACTGGCGCAGGCCGAGCTGGAATCGATTCTGGCGGCAAACGCCCGCCGTTTCATGGACCCTTGAACCGGAATTTTTCACAGCGAGGTGCATATCATGGCGATGCCACAGAGAGACGATCTGATAGAGGAGTTCAAGCGGCTGGATGCGTTGCGCGAATGGGCTGTCCTGCATGGCGACATGGAGGAGGCGGAACGTCTTCGCAAGATGATGGAGCATCTGGCGGACGCGATGTAGAGAGACGTTGGATGGTTGCGACGGAAGAGCTCAAGGCGGTGCTTGGGCGCGCGTCATGCGCGCCTCGCGCCCTGTCGCCTGCGGACATGGCCTTTCTGCTTGCGCTGGAATCGCCTGAGGACGAGTCCGCCCTCTTCGCCGCCGCATACGCGCTCAAGGTCGGATGCTGCGGCAAAGGTGTAGCCGTGCGCGGGCTGGTGGAGGCTGGAAACGTCTGTGCCAAGGACTGCCTCTACTGCGGCATACGCAGATCGAATCGGTCGGTGGAACGCTATAGTCTCGCCGCGGACGAGATTGTAGCGGCGGCGGCGGAGGCGAAGTCGCTTGGCTATGCCTCGCTCGTAATCCAGAGCGGCGAGGTCGAAGGCGATGCCCATGCGCGGTTCATAGAAGACATCCTTCGCCGCATAGCGCCGCTGGATCTGGGCGTCACGCTTTCCCTTGGGGAGCAGACCGAGGATGTCTATGCCCGCTGGCGGGCTGCGGGCGCCACGCGGTACCTTCTGCGCATCGAGACCTCCAACCCAGCGCTCTATGCCAGGATACATCCTGCCGACTGCAGCTGGGAACGCCGTCTGGAATGTCTGCGCGCGCTTCGGCGCACCGGCTACCAGGTAGGTACCGGTGTCATGATCGGACTGCCCGGACAGACTCTCGATGACCTCGCCGCCGACATCCGCTTCTTCGGTGAGATGGATGTGGACATGATAGGCATGGGACCGTACATACCGCATCCAGATACGCCTCTTGGAAAGGCCGCGCCAGCCATGGCCGATGAAAGGAGGCTTGCGCTCGGCCTCAGGATGATCGCCGTTGCGCGGCTCCATCTTCACGATGTCAACATCGCCGCCGCCACGGCCCTGCAGGCGCTGGCGGCGGATGGGCGGGAACGCGGGATCCTTGCGGGCGCCAATGTGCTGATGCCGAACGTGACCGACCCGAAATACCGAAGCCGCTACCGCCTCTACGCCAACAAGCCGTGTCTCAACGAGACGGCCGCGCTCTGCCGCGGCTGCCTCGACCGCCGCCTTGCCTCCATCGGCGAACATCTGCTATACGGTCGGCGCGGCGACAGCCCCCATTACCATAGGAGAACCGAAAATGACTGACATCGCAGAGGAGATCAAGGTCCTGAAGGCGCAGCGAGGCGCCATCATCCTCGCGCACAACTACGAACGCCCGGAGGTACAGGACGCCGCCGACTTTACAGGCGATTCGCTTGAGCTTGCGCGCAAGGCCACGCAGGTGGATGCGGACGTAATCCTGTTCTGCGGTGTCTATTTCATGGCCGAGACGGCCGCGATACTGAATCCAGGGAAGACGGTCCTCATCCCTGACGAGACGGCAGGCTGTCCCATGGCGGACATGATAACCGGCGGGCAGCTTCGCGCCCTGAAGGCGGAGCATCCCGGCGCTCTCGCGGTGTGCTATGTCAATTCCACCGCCGAGGTGAAGGCTGAATGCGACATCTGCGTCACGTCTGGCAACGCCGAGCGCGTGATGGCGTCTCTCCCGAAGGGGCGCGAGGTGCTGTTCGTTCCGGACCAGCATCTTGGCGGATACATCGCCGGCAGGCTCGGCGAGACCTATGTGCTGTGGCCGGGGTACTGCCCCACGCACGCGAGGCTTACCGCCGCGCGGGTCGCCGCCGCGAAGGCGGAGCATCCCGGCGCGCCGGTGCTTGTGCACCCCGAATGCGCCAGGGATGTGCGCGACGTCGCCGACCAGTGCCTTTCCACCGGCGGAATGTGTGCGTATGCGCGTTCATCCCAGGCGAAGGAGATCATCGTGGGCACGGAAGTTGGCATACTCCACCGTCTTCGCCGGGAGAATCCGGGCAAGACCTTCCATCCCGTCGATCCTGCAATGGTCTGCCCGAACATGAAGAAGGTCACACTCGAGAAGATGCGCGACACGCTTCGCGACATGTCGCCGAGGGTCACCGTGTCAGAGGATGTCGCCGTCCGGGCGCGTCGTGCCATCGATGCGATGCTGGCCGTCTGACCGCGATCCAAGCCGTTTCCACCATAAACCCAAACCGGAAAGGAACAACATGGACAGTAGACAGATATGCCTCGCGTTTGCCGCCTTCAGCGCGGTGTCCGCGCTGGCCGCTTCGGCCACGGCCGACTTCACCACGGAGACAGGCGTAATTCGCAAGGAGCTCCACTCGTCCGGATGGGCGCCCCGCTCCTATCCGCGCTCGATTCAGAACGACGACGCCAAGGTCGCCGCCCTCAACATGACGTACGCGCGCACGCACGACTGGGCCCTCGTCAATTCGGGCCAGCGCGTTGTGGACTACCAGTACATATTCCCGCTGTTCCACCTCGATGCCTCCGACCCGAAGAACTATGTGTTCGAACCCACCGACCACCTTTTCGGACTCGCGCGCAACGTCGGCCTCAAGTTATTCTATCGTCTCGGCACCTCGATCGAGCATACCGGCGACATACACTTCAACGCCCGCGTCCCGGCCGACTTCGACAAAACCGCCGAGATATTCGCCGGCATCATACGCCACTACAACAAGGGCTGGGCCAACGGCCACGAGTGGAACATCAAGTACTGGGAGATATGGAACGAGCCGGACGGAATCGGCAACATGTGGTGGCTGCCGGCGGCAGAGGGCGGCAAGGATGCCATCAAGATGCGCGATCTCTTCATCAAGTTCTTCGTGACCGTCCTCAAGCGGCTCAAGACCGAGTTCCCCGAGGTGAAGGTCGGCGGCCCGGCGCTCTGCTGGATGAACCCCCGGTACTTCCGTCCGCTCCTCAAGGCGTGCAAGGACGCCGGTGTCGCGCCAGACTTCATCTCCTGGCACTACTACGGTTCCGACCCAGACGCCATGGTGCGCACATCCGACGAAGCGCGCAAGCTGTGCGACGAGTTCGGCTTCACGAAGTGCGAGCTCATCCTCAACGAGTGGCACTACATCCTCACGTGGGACGGCATCCACGGCCGCAATTCCACGCCCGCCATGGTCAAGCGTGCCCTGGACGGTCCCACCGGCCACAACAACATCGACTCCGCCTGCTTCACGCTCTCGTCCATGATCAAGTTCCAGACCTCCAAGCTTGATCAGGCCTACTACTATGGATGCTCCCACAACGGAAACTGGGGATACATGGACGCCTACAAGCAGCCGAACAAGAACTGGTACGCCTGCCGTCTCTTCGGCAGCATTGTGAAGGACTATCCCGCCATGTTCGCATCCGCCGGGAACGGCACCATCTCTACGCTGGCCGTCAAGTCCGCCGATGGCAAAAAGGCCGCCTTGCTCCTTTCGGACTATCGCGGTACCGAGCAGGTGATCACCGTGGACGTCAAGGGCATGGACGCCGCAAAATACGTCTCGGCCATCGTCCTCGACCACACCCGGGATGCATTCCCCTGCAACGTGGAGTGGCACAACGGCACGCTCACGCTGTTGAAGCCGGACAAGAACTCTGCGGCGTTTCTCGTCACCTTCGAGCTGTAGCCTCCGCCATAGGAGAGGATGAAGATGAAAAGGCTATCTCTGGCCGTGGTGGCGCTGGTGGCGCAGTTTGCGGTTGCGGGTGTGCGGGTGGATGTGCATCCGCAGAGCTTCGAGGCTGGCGGCTGGCAGCTTGACTGCCAGTTCATGGATGTGATGGGTTCGCCCTATCTGCTAGCGCATGGCTGCGGCGTGCGGGTGGTGGACGCCCGTGCTCGGGTGGCCTTCCCATCCGCCGGCGACTATCGCGTGTGGGTTCGTGCCCGTAACTGGGCGGAAGGCTCGCCTGGCCGTTTCAAGGTGTCGGTCGACGGCGTCCCGCTCGCGAAGACGTTCGGAGTCGGATCTCGGCGGTGGGAATGGGAGGATGGTGGCCGCGTGAAGGTGCGTGGCACCACGGCGGTTGTGGCGCTGGAGGATCTCACGGGCTTCGATGGACGCTGCGCGGGCGTTGTGTTCACTTCGGACGACGTGCCGCCCTCAGGTCCGCTCAAGGTGGATGAGGCGGCGGTGTCAGAGACGGTCGAGGCAGACTTCGTGGTCGTCGGTGGCGGAATGCCCGGCACGTGCGCCGCGGTGGCGGCGGCGCGGCGCGGGCTCAAGGTCGTGCTTGTGCAGGACCGTCCGGTGCTTGGTGGCAACGCATCGGCCGAGATACGGGTGTGGTGCGCGGGCGAGATGCGTCACGACCTTATCCGTGAACTGCGCAGCTCATTCATGAATCGCGACGTGAACATGCCGCTCAGTGATGCCCGGCGGATGCGCATAGTGGCTGACGAGAAGACGCTCGAGCTGCGGCTTTCCACGAGGGCGTTTGGCGTGGAGAAACGTCCGGATGGTGCCATCGCGGCGGTCAAGGCGCTGGATCTGAGGTCCAACCGCGTAGTGCGGTTTGCGGCGCCCTTGTTCTGCGATGCGACAGGCGACGGCTGGGTGGGGTACTGGGCCGGGGCCGATTGGCGCATGGGCCGCGAGGCGAAAGGGGAGTTTGACGAATCCTACGCTCCGGACAAGGCCGATTCCGATACGCTGGGCGCATCGCTCATGTGGACCAGCGCCGAGGCCAATGCCCCCGTGCCGTTTTCCGCGCCCTGGGCCGAGCCGCACGCGCAGGGCGAGGTGGCGGTGAACGGAGAGTGGAACTGGGAATATGGCATCCATCGCGACATGATCGCCGAGGGCGAGGAGATACGCGACCGTCTGCTGCTTGCGATCTACGGGGCGTTCTCGAACGCGAAGCGCTTGCCGGAGAATGTCAACAGGATGCTGAACTTCTGTCCGTTCCTGCTCGGCAAGCGCGAATCGCGCCGCCTCATGGGCGACTGGATATATTCCGAGAAGGACGTCACGGAGAGACGGGCCTTCGAGGATTCCATCGCCTCTGGCTCGTGGAGCGTGGATCTGCACTACGACGACTGCAAGCCCGGCGTAGACTTCCTCACCACGTGCCGCCAGCCGCACTACGGGCGCTATTGGATACCGTACAGGTCGATCTACTCGCGAAACGTCGCAAACCTATTCATGGTTGGTCGCTGCTTCAGCTGCACGCACGTGGGGCTTGGAGGACCGCGCGTAATCAATACGCTCTCGCAGCTGGGAGTGGCGGCTGGCGAAGCCGCCGCGCTCTGCCGCGAGCTCGGGCAGACGCCGCGTGGCATCTATTCGGCAGGACACGTCCGCAGGCTCCAGGAACGCCTTGGCGGCGGTTTCCCGGGCGTGCCGGATCCGCGTACGGCCGGATGGCGGATTGTTGACGACGAGACGCCGGGCGTAGTGTTCGGTAAAGGATGGAGGTCCCGCTTCAACTACAGCGGCGAGCAGGTGGGCGACAAGTCGCACTTCCCGGTGAAGACAGGTGTAGAAGGCGCTACGGAGGATGCCTCATATCCTCTGCCGGTGGAGAAGGAAGGGCGCTATGCCCTGATGGGACGCGTGCCGTACTATTGGAATGGCCAGCCTGGATCCTGCACGGAGTTCGAGATCGCATCGGGCGGGCGCACAGTGAGATTCACCGCAGACCAGGCGCAGGCCATGGGTACGTGGCGCAAGTTGGGCGAGTTCGATCTCGCGCCGGGCGCGATCCTCAAGGTCATCCCTTCGCGGTCGAAGGGCACCGTCATAGCCGACGGATTCGCCGTGGCTCCTCCGTCGGCCATGCCGTGATCGTCAGCGGCACGGGGCTACCGCCGGACGGCCGCGCCAGATCTCCGGTACCTTGCAGCCCAGCAGATCCATGATCGTGGGAGCGGTGTCTGCCAGCAACACCGGCTCGCGCAGGCGCATGCCCTTGATCGCCGGGCCTGCCACCAGGAACGGGACGTCGAAGCACTCCACGTTGTCCATACCATGCTTCTTGCCTAGACCGCCATGGTCCGCCACCAGCACTATCACGGTGTCTTCCCAGGCGCCGATCTTCTTCAGACCTTCGACCAGCTGGCCGACGTTGGCGTCCACATGGATGCAGGCGTTGGTGTATTCGCTCGTGCCCCAGCCGTACTTGTGGCCGTTGCAGTCCGGCAGATGCTGATAGAGGAACGACAGCCTGGGACGGTGCGCCTCGAACTGCTTGAGACCCTCCGAGATCACCTTGTCGTCAAGGGCCTCCTTTGAATCCTGCGAGAAGTAGCGTACATAGTCCACCTCGTTCGTGGCGTGCACGAAGCCGATGCCGTCCCAGTTGTAGAGCGAGACGGTATAGGCGGAAGGCTCCTGCTTCTTGAGTTCGTGGAAGACACATGAGGGGATGCCCTTGTCGGTAAGTACGATCTCGGGTGCGGCGACGTCGGGACAGGTACTGTTCCACCTGCGGTAGCCGTGCACCTCCACGACCGTGCCGAACATGACCGTTGCCCAGTTGATGCCGGACGACGTGGGGTAGCTGTTGCGGGCCACGGCGTAGAGGCCGTCCTTGCGCAGTTTCGAGATGTTGGGCATCTTCTCCCAGGGCATCCACCTCGCGCCGAAGCCGTCCGCGCCCACCAGCACCACGTGCTTGACCGTCACGGGGCTTGTCTGTTCAGGCTTGGTGGCGCACCCGCAGGCTACGGCCAGGGTGAGGCCAATCATGATCTTCTTCATTGGAATTCCTTTCTTTGTCTGTAGTCCGCCTTGCCACATGGCGGCGGAAATCAATGTGTGAAAGTATACCATAAAAGTCGTGCCATGCAAAGCATCCGTCTGCGGCGAAGACGTGCCGGGAAGTCAGATTTTCCGAAATGTTGGCTTGTAGTGCCGTATGGAAGTATGCTATCATCATTGGCGGCGCGACAGATCAGTCCGCCGGCAAGATGGAGTTCACGAGATGCAAAGAAGAATGGCAATGCTTTTCCTGGCGGCGTGTTCAATCGCCATGACCAATGTGTTCGGAGGGCAGCCGCCCATTGACGTGGTGGCGGTGTACTATCCGCACTGGCACGAGTACCCGAAGGGGAACGAATGGTTCCATCCAGGCTGGACGGAATGGGAGTTCGTGAAGACGCCGACAACGCGGTTCAAGGGACAGATCAACTTCAAGCCCTACGCCGGCTATCTGGACGGCGCCAATCCCTCCGACGTGGAGACGGAGATCGCCCTAGCCTCCAACGCGGGCATCACGGTGTTCCTCTACGACTACTACTGGTACAACGGCCAAAAGACCCAGGAGGAGGCCATCGAGAAGGGGTTTCTCCAGGCGAAGAACCGCAATGACATGAAGTTCGCCCTGATGTGGTGCTACCACGAGCGCCGTGACCAGTTCCGTCCGCGACCCGTCAAGGAGCGCCGGATGCTGATGGAGCTCGCCCACACGCCCGAAGAGTTCCTGGGGCTCATCGACTATTCGATAGCCCACTACTTCAACCAGCCTCAATACTGGCGCAAGGACGGCAGACTGTTCTTCTCCATATACAACTTCGTCTACCTGTGGGAAAAGTGGGGCCAGGACGACGCCAAGGTGCGCGACGCCATCGCCGAGGCCCGTCGTAGGGTGCGCGCCGCGGGTCTCGGGGAGATGCACATCAACGCGCAGAACGTGAAGCCGCAGATGATGGAAAAGTTCGCCGCGCTGGGCCTGGACTCCTTCACCGACTACGGATTCAACATGGGCGCCATCGCGAACTATGAAAGCCGCACCGCGGCCGGCGAACGCTGCTTCGCCTACAGCGAGATGGACGGTGTCATACAGCGGCACTGGGCGGAAAGGCGCAAGGCCTCGCCGGTCCCCTACATCCCCATCGTGGCGACAGGCCTGGATTGCACGCCCCGCTGCCGTGCAGACGTGCCGTTCCCGTGGAAGGACGCGACCGGGTACCCCTACACCTCCACGTTCACCAACAACACCGATGCCATCTTCGAGAAGTACCTGCGCGACGCCAGGGACTCGGTTCTCGCAGATCCGAAGAAGCCGGGCGCCATCTACATCAACGCCTGGAACGAATACACGGAAGGCAACTGGCTGTTGCCGGACATGCGCCGCGGCGACCTCAGGCTGCGCGCGATCGCGCGCGTGTTCGGGCGTCACCCCGCCGGACGCTACGCGTATACGACGATGTGTCCCTACTGGTCGGGGAAGAAGGCCCGTACCCAGCGGGCACGGTTCGTGGACGTGCCGGACCTCGAGAACGTGAAGTACGGGCCGCACGAGCGCCAGGGCATGGACGTGTGGCTGCCGAAGCGCGATGCCGGTACGAAGAGACGCGTCCCCGTCCTGATAGTCATACACGGCGGCGGATGGACGGGAGGCGACAGGATGTCGGCCGGCGCGGCGTGGCTCGACGATTGCCGCAAGAGGGGTTTTGCGCTGGTGACCGTTGGCTACCGTTTCCAGCAGGATGCGAAAGACCAGGACGTGAAACCGCCCGTGAAGGCGCCGCTTGACGATGCCGTGGCCGCCGTCAGATATGTGCAGGCCCACGCGGATGAATGGAACATAGACGTGTCGCGCATCGGCCTTACAGGCGGAAGCGCGGGAGCCTGCTCGTCGCTGTACTGCGCGCTCCTGGATGGCAATGCGCTCGGCATCCGCGCCGTGTACGCCGTACGGCCGCAGACCTCGCTTGATCCCAAGGAGATGCGAGAGTGGATACCGAACAGCCATTATGGTTCGAGTGCGTTTGGCTACAAGGGATTCGCCGACTGGCTTGCCCATCGCGCGGACTGCCTTGAGTGGATAGAGCGCTACTCGCCGGCGGCGCTGGTACGCAAGTGTCCGGCGGAGAAGGCTGCGCGGTTCTTCTATTCTGCCGCGCCTCTGCCACCTGCGGGCGAACTGCCCAAGGATCCTACGCATGCGGGGATGTTCTGCGTGAAGTTCGCGGAGCTTTGCACGGAAAGGGGCATATCCTGCAAGAGCGGTACACGCGACGATTTCCTCGCCTGTCTGGCGCAGGAACGTGCTCCGCTGCGCCTGGCCACATGCCGCGGGAACTGAGGCACGGCCATGGGGAAACTCCTATATCTCGAGGGGGCCAGCGGTATCTCCGGCGACATGACCGTCGGCGCGCTGCTGGACCTTGGCGGCAGCGAGGCCAGGATGCGCATGGCGCTGGAGTCAATGCCGTTCGATGGCTACAGCCTGCATGTGGAAAAGACGCGGCGCTGGGGACTTGCCGGGACGTCGTTCGATGTGCAACTGTACCACGGTGACCACCACGGGCACGATGGACATGGACACGACGGCGAACATGGCGGACACCATCATGAACACCGGCACCTTGGTGACGTTCATGCGTTGATCAATGCCGGAAATCTTAGCGATCGCGCCAGGGAGCTGGCTCGCAAGGCGTTCGCGATCGTCGCCGAGGCCGAGGCCAGGGCGCATGGCACCACGGTGGAGGAGGTGCATTTCCATGAGGTGGGCGCGATCGATTCCATCTGCGACATCGTGGCGGCCGCCGTCCTGTTTGATGATCTCGGATTCACGGATTGCGTGGTGACCGGGCTTTCGGAAGGGGCCGGGATGATCGAATGCGCGCATGGTGCGCTGCCGGTGCCCGTGCCGGCAGTCCTAAACATCGCCGAGGCGCACGGCATCCCACTGCGTCTTGGCACCGCGGATACGGAGCTGGTTACGCCTACCGGCATCGCTCTGGCGGCGGCATTCCGCACCATGACCGCCCTGCCGCGCGTCTGCCGCGTGGCAGGAACCGGCATAGGGTTCGGCACGCGCGACATCGGTCGGGCGAACTGCCTCAGGGCGATCGTGCTTGAACGATCTGCTGCTGGCGGGGACGAGGTGTTCGTCCTGGAGACGAACGTGGACGATGCTACCGGCGAGGAGCTTGGCGTGGCGATGGAGTCTCTCTTCGCCGCCGGTGCGCGCGACTGCCACTTCACACCGTGCGTGATGAAGAAGAACCGCCCAGGCTGGCTCGTGCGCGTCATCGCGGATGCCGCCCGCGTACCGGAGATGGAACGCATCCTCTTCAGCACGACCACCACGATCGGTATCCGCCGCTATCCGGTGTCGCGCACGGTCATGGAGAGGGAGAAGGTGTCCATATCCTTCCCGGAAGGGACCGTGGATGCGAAGCGATGCACATTCGACGGCATTGAACGCATCTATCCCGAGGCCGATTCCGTGCATGCGCTGGCGTCGCGCACGGGACGGTCCTTCCGTGACGTCTACTCGGCGGCGGTCCATGCCGCCTGCTTTCCATCCACCCTTTCCTCTTCCTCCGATGTCTGAAAGTCTTGACATATCTGTCGTGATCCCCACGTACAACCGTTCGGAAATGGTGTGCGCCTGCGTGGATTCCGTGCTTGCGCAGGAGGGCGCCTCGTTCGAGGTGATCGTGGTCGACGACTGCTCGCCCGACGATACCGGCGCCAGGATGTCCGCCCGTTTCGGCGGTGACGGCCGCGTGCGCTACATGCGCAATGAAAGGAATTCTTTCCAGACGGTGTCACGCAACCGCGGTGCGCGCGTGGCGCGCGGCAGGCATGTGCTCTTCCTCGATGACGACAACATCCTGCGGCCTGGCGCGCTGGCGGAGCTTCTGGCATGCTTCGCCCGCCATCCTGACGCCGGACTCGTCGCGCCGCTTGCCATACATCGTCGCCCCGGAAAGGAGAATCTCATCTGGACCCTCGGCAGCGATTTCAACCGTTGGACCTCGCAGCCTCGCGACCTGAAGGCCAATCTCCCGGCGGCGGAGCTGCCGTCCGAGCCGATCGACTGGCCAACGACCTACAGCCCAAACGCGTTCATGGTTCCGCGCCATGTCGGTGAAGAGGTTGGCTGGCTGGATGAAGGCTTCGTGCAGATCTTTGAGGAGTCGGACTTCGGCTGGAAGGTGGTAGAGAACGGGTACACTGCCTGGATCGCCGCCCACGCCGTCACGGAGCATCGCGGATTCCTCGAGCCGGGTTGCGTGCCGGAGCTGCGCCAGCTTGGCGTTGAGAAGCCGTACCGGGCCTATTGCTTCGGGCGAGGACGCATCCGGTTCGCGCGCAGGCATTTCAACTGGCTGCAGACGATGTCGGTGGTGTTGGTGTTCGCGCCGCTGTCGGTGGCATGGTATGCGCGCGTCGCGCTTGCAAACCGCCGTCCAGATATCGCATGGGCATATCTGAAGGGAACCTTCGCCGGGATTCTTTCTATCTTTCCCCATTGCATTTCATCCCGTTTTGCGTTAAAATTCACGCCAACAAGACAAACCATCGGAGGATGTCAAAAATGATCACACGTCGTTCTTTCTTCGCCACCGGCGCGCTTGCCGTGGCCGCTGGATGCATATCCGCCAAGGGTGCGGCCTCGAAGGCATGCCCTCGTGCGGACGTCTATACCACCGGCAAGGCGTCGTTCAAGCTGGGCTTCGCGCCCTACACCTACAACAAGTATGAAATCGACCAGATCCTCGATTTCGCCCGTGCGCTCGACATAAAGTACACCGGGATAAAGTATTTCATGGTCAAGAAGGGCGTCGGCGTCGAAAAGCCGGAAGAGGTCCGCTCCATCACGGACGCGGAGATCGCAGCCTTCAAGGACAAGCTGGCCAAGGCCGGCGTCACGGCATCCTCCGTCGGTCCGGTGTACATGGAGACGGAGGAGCAGTGCCGCGCGGCGTTCGAGTTCACGAAGCGCATGGGGCTGAAGGTGCTCGTAGCCGTGCCATACGAATTCACCGATGCCAAGCGCAAGCACCGCGTCGCCAGCCGCAAGTTGTGCGAATATGCCGCCAAGTGTTGCAAGGAGTTCGACATCCTCTATGCCATCCACAACCACGGCCCGGATTCGCCGGACTATTTCCCGACCGGTCGTAGCGCCTACGAGATGGTGCAGGATCTGGATTCTCGCATGGGTCTCTGCCTCGACATCGGCCACGACTTCCGGTTCGGCTACGACCCGGTGGACAGCATACGCCGCTATGGCGACCGGTTGTTCGACGTGCACCTGAAGAATGTCACCGACTGCACGAAGAAGGGACGCGCGATGGTCTTCCCTCGCGGGAAGATAGATCTCGTGGGAATTGCGAAGGCCCTCCAGGACATCGGATACACCGGCGTCTGCGAGATCGAGTATGAACGCGACTTCACCGACAACTTCGCCGCCATGTGCGAGAACGTCGGCTACTTCCGCGGCATCATGGATTCTCTGCGTTGAAGCGGATAGTCCTGCTCGGCGCAACCGGTTCGATCGGGAGAAGCGCCTGCGATGTCGTCCGGTCCCATCCGGACGACTTTCGCATTGTGGCCCTTTCCGCATACTGCCGCGAGACGGCAGCGCTGGCGTTGGCGCAGGAGTTCGGCGCACGGGCATACGTGGGCGAAGGTGCGGCGGCGCGCGCCGTCGCCGAGAACGATGCCGACATTGTGCTGGTGGCGACGGTGGGACTCTCCGGCCTGGAGCCGACACTCGCGGCGATCGACCGTGGCACGGCCGTCGCCCTCGCCACGAAGGAGGTGCTCGTCGCCGCCGGAGGACTGGTCACAGCCCGCGCACGCGCCAACGGCGTGGATCTGCTGCCGGTCGATTCAGAGCATAGCGCTATATTCCAGTGCCTGCAGGAAAACGCCCAGCAGGGCATGAAGGGACGTGGCTCGCTGGCGCGCGATGTCTCCCGTTTGACGCTCACGGCGAGCGGCGGACCTTTCCTGGACAGCCCCGAAGATCTGGATGGTATCACGCCTGAACAGGCGCTCGCCCATCCAAGTTGGAGAATGGGGCCAAAGGTCACGGTGGACTCCGCTACCATGATGAACAAGGGTTTCGAGATGCTTGAGGCCAGATGGCTGTTTGACGTGCCGCTCGACAAGATCGACGTCGTGGTGCACCCGCAGTCCATAGTGCACTCGCTGGTCTCGTTCACAGATGGTTCCACGCTGGCGCAGCTGGCTCCGCCGGACATGCGTGTGCCAATCCAGTATGCGCTCACCTGGCCTGGACGCCTCGATGCGCCCGAACGCGCCAGGCTCGACCTCGCCGCCTGCGGATGCCTTTCATTCCGCGCGCCTGATGAGATACGCTTCCCCTGCCTGCGCCTTGCAAGAGAAGCCGCCAGATGCGGTGGTACCGCAACCACCGTGCTTTCCGCCGCCGATGAGATCGCGGTGAAACGCTTCCTCGCGGGCGACATCCGCTTCACTGACATCCCGAGACTCGTTGCCAATGCGCTGGAGGAGGTGCCATGCGCCGATGGAACCTGCCTGGAGGCAATCCTCGCCGCAGACCGCCTCGCACGCGAAACGGCGCAATCCTGGCATGCATAGACCACCGCGTCATCTGCGCGTGAAGCAATAATGTATGCGGCGGGTGACAGGATCGATGTAATATGTGATTATCACACCATCCAAAGTGCCAAATTCATGCAAAGCAAGTTTTTCAAGTAATGCTGCCATCTTTTCAATTCCTTTCACCACAGGATAAAGCAATAACCATGCCAAGGATGGAAACAGCGGATTAGGACGAATTAATGCCAAAAAATTGATCATCGTGCGCATCAAAAATTACCGGTTCGTTAGAAAATGACGGATTTCTCCTTTCGTGTAAACTTTTTATTTGTATGTATGCTAGTGGGGTTGACTTTGGGGCTGGAACAGTTTATCATATTGCCAATCCAAGAGGTAGGTTCCTTGTGGAGCTGTGGTTTTTTACTTTTGGATGAAGTCGTATTGTACAGATGTTGAGCGAAGAACAGCGTGAGGGCGAAAAAGGCCCGCTGACGTGGCGCACCTTTGGCGTCGCGCTGGGGTTGCATATCGCGTTGTTCCTTGCACTGTGGGCGATTGGCGCGGCGTTGGCACGTACGCCAGAGGTGGTGATTCCCATCGATATGACGATCGTACCGCCCTGGGCGGAGCAGACGAACGATCCCGAGCCCGACCCGCTGCCGCCGCCGAAGCCGGAGCCGCCCAAACCAAAGCCGCCGGAGCCGAAGCCGGAACCCAAGCCCGAGCCGAAGCTGGAGGAGACGAAGCAAGATGCTGTGATCAAGGAGAAGCCGAAGCCGCCCAAGAAGAAGGTGGAGCGCGGAGAGTTCATCAAGGATGCGAAGAAGATCAAGCAGCCGCCGAAGAAGCCGGAGGACTACAAGAAGGATGCGAAGCTGGTGAAGGTGCCGCCGATGAAGAAGACGGGCAAGGCCACCGCTGCGGACAAGCCGATGACCGAGGCCGAATACCGCAAGTTTCTCAACCAAGGCTACACCATCGGTGCACGCAACCAGCTCGCGCCTAACGAGGAGTCGCGATGCGTGAGCCTTGTGGCGGCCGCCTTGAAGCGGCACTGGGTGGAGGAGTTCCACTGGACGGAAGGGATGCAGTCGGTCTATCTCGAGATCACGTTTGGTCCTGGCGGGGCGCTCAGGAGGTATCGCATAGTGCGCAGTTCGGGCGATTCGCAGGTCGATGCCAGCGTGCTGGCGGCAGCACGCGCCACCAGCTCGGTGCCGGGGCTCACGCCGGACTTCGTGCGCAAATATTCGGATTCCCCGTTTGTCATAGAGATGAAGCCCGTTCGCCAATGACGACTTGCAGTCGCCGCCATACTATGCTAATATATCAGCCTTGGACATGCAAGCAGACACACAACAGTTCAACTTCTGGTACGCCGTGCGCAACACGAGGATCGTCCGTGCCCCGGCCCGGGCGCTGGAGACGTTCGGGGAGACGCTGGTGAACTACCATCTCGTTGCGGAGCTGGAGGACGACCCTGGCAAGGTGCGCATCCGCGAAGGGCGGCTCGAGGCGCACAAGCCCGCGATCATCACGCCGGAGGCGTATGTGCAGGACCAGATGGAGGGTTTCGGCGAGCAGGCGCGGCAGTATCTCGACTTCCTCAAGCAGCACGAGGATTCCATCCGCATCCTGCAGTACGGCTACAGGTTGAGGCAGGAGGCGTTCTCCGAGCAGGTTGTCACGGATTCCATCGATGCGGTGCTTGACCGCGTGGTGGAGTGCGTGAAGGCGGCCGACGATCCGTTCGCCACAGTGATACGGGGCGTGGACGAGCCGTGGGACGTGTGTCTCGTTCATTTCTTCTGGCTGCACGCCAACGCCTCCGCGCCGGTGAACGTGCGGGATTTCGAGAAGGCGCATGCGCAGGCTGCCATGGAGGCGACGGCGCCAGCGCTGCGCGAAGACGTGGAGCGCGCGTTCGCCCGCGCCGAGAGTAATCCGTCGCTCGTGCGCGAGCTGGGCGCGTACCTGCAGAAGCAGGGTGTCTTCGAGCACTATCAGGACAGGTTCTTCAAACTCGTGAGGCGGAGGTAGCGGCATGGGTGAAATCCATCGTACGACGCGCGTCATCGCCGTGGCCAACCAGAAGGGCGGCGTAGGCAAGACGACGACCGTGGTCAACCTTGCGGCGGCGCTGTCGAAGATGCGCCGCACCGTGCTGGTGATAGACCTCGATCCGCAGGCGAACGCCACCACCGGCCTCGGCCTGCAGCGGCAGGACGGCGTGTCCATCTACCCCGCGCTGATGGGGCAGGCCGCCGTGGCGGACATGATCCAGCCCACGCCCTACGAGAACCTCAACGTCATACCCTCGGAGGTCAACCTTGCCGGCGCCGAGATCGAGATCGCCCGCCGCGGCGACCATCTCGTGGCCGTGCGCGACGTGCTGCAGCAGATCCGCGACGCGGCCGTGTTCGACTACATACTCCTCGACTGCCCGCCTTCGCTCGGCGTGCTGATGACGGCATCGCTCGCGGCGGCGGACGGGATACTCGTGCCGATGCAGGCCGAGTACTACGCGCTGGAGGGCCTTAGCGTCATCACCGGCCTCATCGAACGGCTCAAGGCCAACGGCGCAAACCCCGCCCTGGAGCTCAACGGCATACTTATGACGATGGTGAACATGTCGACCAACCTCTCGCACGACGTCATAGGAGAGGTCCGCCGCCATTTCGGCGACAAGGTCTATGAATCCATGATCCCGCGCAACGTGCGTACGAGCGAGGCTCCCAGCTACGGCCAGCCCGTGGTGTTCTACGATCCCTCGTGCCGCGGCGCCGAGGCATACAGGGCTTTCGCGAAGGAGTTCGCGGCCCGCAATCCCACGCGCATGGAGGTGCAAGTTGACCAAGTCGTCTGAAGACTACATCGAGATGATCCACGTGCTCATCTGCGAGAAGGGCCGCGCCCGCGTCCGCGACGTGGCGAAGTCGCTGAACGTTAAGATGCCTTCCGTCGTGAAGGCGATATCGGAGCTCAAGAAGCTCGAGCTTGTGACGCAGGAGCCGTATGGCGACATCGAGCTGACGGAGAAGGGGCGCCGGTGCGCGACGCTCATCCTCGGCAGACACACGCTGCTGAAGGCGTTTCTGGAGAAGCTGGGAGTGTCCACGGGGACGGCCGACAAGGACGCCTGCCTCATGGAGCACATCCTGAGTGCCGAGACTATGGACCGCATACGCGATTTCGTGGGCGCCGCCCCGGCGCGCGCATCCAGGAGGAGGCCCGCCAGGACGGCGCAGTGAGCCGACGGCCTTGAATCTGAACAAAGAATGAACACAACAGAAAAGGAATGAACATGTCCAACAGCACAATGACACGATTCCGTTGGGTGATCTGCACGATGCTTTTCGTGGCCACCACGGTGAACTATCTCGACAGGCAGGTACTGTCGCTCACGTTCCCGGACTTCATCAAGCCGGAGTTCCACTGGACGGATGCCCACTATGGCACGATTACCGCGTCCTTCTCGCTCATCTACGCCATAGCCTGCCTCTTCGCAGGTAAGTTCATCGACTGGATGGGCACGAAGAAGGGCTATCTGTGGGCCATCTTCGTGTGGTCGCTCGGCGCATGCATGCACGCTGCGTGCGGCATCGCGACATGCTGGTTCGTGAACGACGTCAACTCCGTCGAGGCGCTCCGCGCCGTCCAGGCTGGCAGCGCCACGGCGGCGGCGATCGCCGGCATATCCGTGTGGCTCTTCCTCGCGTGCCGCGCCGTCCTCGCACTCGGCGAGGCCGGCAACTTCCCCGCCGCCATCAAGGTGACGGCCGAATTCTTCCCGAAGAAGGACCGCGCGTTCGCCACCTCCATCTTCAACTCTGGCGCCTCCGTTGGCGCGCTCGCCGCCCCGCTCTCCATCCCGCCGCTCGCGAAGCTCTGCGGCTGGGAGATGGCGTTCATCATCATCGGCGGCGCGGGCTTCATCTGGATGTTCTTCTGGCAGTGGCTCTACACGAAGCCGGAGAAGTCACGGTTCGTGAACCCCGCCGAGCTGGAATACATCTCGCAGGATGAAAAGGCGGAAAAGGTCGGGGCGGCGGATGTCTCGTCCGCAAATGACGAGAAGCCCATCCCCTTCTTCAAGTGTTTCAAGTACCGCCAGACATGGAGCTTCATCGTGGGCAAGTTCTTTACCGACGGCGTGTGGTGGTTCTACCTCTTCTGGGCGCCGGCGTACTTCAAGGAGCAGGGCCACGGCCCCGTCACCGGCATGGGCCAGGCTCTCATCTTCACGCTCTACCTGATTGTGACAGTTGTCTCCATCTACGGCTGCAAGCTGCCGACCATCTTCATCGAGAAGGGCTTCTTCGGCGGCAACCCGTACATGTGCCGCATGAGGGCGATGCTCATCTTCGCGTTCTTCCCGCTCGCGGCGCTCGTCACGCAGCCGCTCTCCGGTATCTCCGTGTGGTTCCCGGCGATCCTCATCGGCCTCGCCGCCGCCGGACACCAGGCATGGAGCGCCAACATCTTCTCCACGGTCGGCGACATGTTCCCGAAGTCGACGATCGCCTCCGTCACCGGCATGGGCGCGATGGCCGGCGGCGTCGGCTCCTTCATCATCAACAAGTGCGCCGGCTCGCTGTTCACATACGCCGAGACGCAGGGAGGGGCGTTCACCTTCCTCGGATTCGCGGGCAAGCCCGCCGGCTACATGATCGTGTTCTGCTGCTGCGCGGTGGCGTATCTCGTCGCGTGGTGCCTCATGAAGGCCCTCGTGCCGAGATACAAGCTCGTAGAGGCGTAGGAAGGGGGCGGTCATGTCTGCAAAGGCTCTTGTCGTTTTCGCCGACGGATTCGAAGACATTGAGGCGGTCGCCGTGGTGGACGTTCTGCGCCGTGGCGGGGTTGACGTGGTGGCGGCGTCGCTCAACGCCGAACCATACGCCGTCTCCGCGCATGGGATAAGGATGTCCACGGATGCCATCCTTGCCGATGTCATCGAAGGGGATTTCGACGCGATCGTTCTGCCTGGCGGGCCCGGGACGCAGAATCTCAAGGCCTGCGAACCGCTCACAGCGCGGATTCGGCGGCAGAAGGAGTCCGGCGGGCTGGTGTGCGCGATTTGCGCCGCCCCCACGGTTCTCGAGGCCGCAGATGTGCTGGAGGACGAGTCCGTGACCTGCTACCCCTCCTGCCGCACGGAGATGGGACGCCGGGTGGAGGACGTACCTGTGGTCGCCGACGGGCAGATCATCACTGGTCAGGCCCCTGGTGCGGCGACCCTCTTCGGGCTTGTGGTTCTGGAGCATCTCACCGACGAGCGTACCGCACATGCCGTGGCCAACGGCATGGTTGCCGACTTCAAGTGACGTGATGGCCGGCAGGCCCCAAATTTAGAAATACACCCCCTTGCGCGAGGGGCATCGGGTATGGTATACTATTCCTTCGTTTTTGAACAAACAGGAGAAATGACAAATGGCAGCAAAACCGTTTCCGCTTGAGCGTGTGCGCAATTTCGGCATCATGGCCCACATCGATGGCGGCAAGACGACCACGTCCGAACGCATCCTCTACTATTCGGGCAAGAATTACAAGATCGGGGAAGTGCATGACGGCGCGGCCACGATGGACTTCATGGTCCAGGAGCAGGAGCGCGGCATCACGATCCAGTCCGCCGCCACATGCGTCACCTGGGGCGACTACCGCCTGTCGCTGATCGATACCCCCGGACACGTCGACTTCACCGCCGAGGTGGAGCGCTCGCTGCGCGTCCTGGACGGCGCCGTCGCGCTATACTGCGCGGTTGGCGGCGTGCAGCCGCAGTCGGAGCAGGTGTGGCGCCAGTCCGAGAAGTACAAGGTGCCCAAGATCGCGTTCGTCAACAAGATGGACCGCGTGGGCGCGAACTTCTACAGCGTCATGGACCAGATGAAGAGCCAACTCGGCGCCAATCCCGTTCCAATGGTGCTTCCGATCGGCTCCGCCGAGACTTTCGACGGCATCGTCGACCTCATCAAGATGAAGGCCCTGCGCTACGACATGAAGACCCTCGGCAAGACGGTTACCGAGGAGGATATTCCTGCCGACATGGTCGAGAAGGCCAAGGAATACCGCCACAAGATGATGGAGGCGGCCGCCGAGCAGGATGACGAGCTGATGATGAAGTACCTCGATGGCGAGGAGCTCACGAACGACGAGATCAAGATGGCTATCCGCAAGGGTTGCATCGCCCGTACGATCACGCCAGCCTTCTGCGGCAGCGCGTTCAAGGACAAGGGCGTGCAGCAGCTCCTTGACGGCGTCTGCGACTATCTGCCGTCCCCGATCGATGCGGGCGCGGCGGTCAGCGCGGACGATCCTTCGCAGAAGCGCGAACCGAGCGACTCGGAGCCGTTTTGTGGCCTCGCGTTCAAGATCATGTCCGACAAGGCGATGGGCAAGATCACCTTCGTGCGCGTCTATTCCGGCACGCTGAAGCTCGGCGCCGAGATGCTCGACTCCACGATCAACCAGGAGCAGCGCATCTCGCGCCTGTTCCGCATGCACGCCAACAAGCAGGAGGCGCTCGACGAGGCGCACGCCGGCGACATCGTCGCGTGCGTGGGCCTCACGCAGACGCGCACGGGTGATACGCTCTGCGATCCCGAGCATCCGATCACCCTGGAGTCCATCGACTTCCCGGCCCCTGTCATCTCCGTGGCGGTGAAGCCGCAGTCCCGCCAGGACAACGAGAAGCTCGGCGCCGCGCTCCATGCGCTCGCCATGGAAGACCCCACCTTCGTTGTCACCTTCGACCAGGAGACGTCCGAGACGATCATCGCCGGCATGGGCGAGCTGTATCTGGAGGTCATCGTGGACCGCTTGAAGCGCGAGTTCAACGTCGCCTGCGACGTGGGCGCCCCGCAGGTCGCGTACCGCGAGACGATCCGCAAGTCCGTCGAGAACGAGTACAAGCACGTCAAGCAGTCCGGCGGTCGCGGCCAGTACGCGCATGTCTGCCTCCGCCTCGAACCGCAGGAGCCCGGCAAGGGTTTCGAGTTCGTCAACGAGATCAAGGGCGGCGTCATCCCCACGGAATATATCCCGGCGGTCGAGAAGGGTGTCAAGAAGGCGCTCGAGGCCGGTCCGCTCGCAGGGTTCCCGGTGGTCGATGTCAAGGCGACGGTCTACTTCGGATCGTTCCACGAGGTCGACTCGAACGAATTCGCGTTCATCGAATGTTCGCGCCAGTGCTTCAAGCAGGCCTTCCTCAAGGCCCAGCCGCAGTTGCTGGAGCCCATGATGGATGTCGAGGTCGCCGTGCCCGACCAGTACATGGGCGCCGCCAACGGCTCCATCAACCAGAGACGTGGACGCGTCGAGGGCATGGAGGACCGCGCCGGAGTGAAGCTCATCAAGGCGACAGTCCCCCTGGGCGAGATGTTCGGCTACTCGAACGCCATCCGTACCGTCACGCAGGGCCGCGGTACCTTCACGATGATCTTCAAGCAGTACGAGCCGGTGCCCAAGAACATCGCCGAGGAAGTGGTGCAGAAGCGTATCAAGGAAGGAAAGGTCCGCCCGAGCGCGGACTGACCTGGCTCTATGCCAGACCTGCGGCCGTCCGGAGCACCAGCGCCGCCAGCTGCAGGCCGAACGATGCCGTTACGGGCATGAAGGAACCGTTGGCGCGGCCGTCTTCAGGATGGCGCCCGCCGCGGTTCCTCGCTTGTTCTTCTGACCAGACGCAGGTGAAATCTCGCCCCGGCATCCCGCCGTCTCGCCTGAAGCGGGTCCTGAGCGCCCGCGCAAGCCCGTCTCCACGCACTCGCGTGAAAGGCGTAGTGCGAATTTGGGTTGGATCGATGCGTCCGCCAGCCCCCATCGACGAGAACAACGTCAAGTCCGGCAAGGCCAGCGCACTGCGTATGAGATGGGCCTTGCAGGCAACCGAGTCGATGGCGTCTACCACGAAGTTGAAACCTTCAAGTTGGAATTTTCCCGCGGTCTCAGGCGTGTAGCGTGTGCGCAGGGCGTCTATCGACAGCGAGGGGTTGATCTCCAGGAAGCGCTCCTTCAGGACGTCCGTCTTGGCACGCCCCAGAGTGCACGTAGTGGCGGGCAGCTGCCTGTTGACGTTCGACGGTGCCACCACGTCGTCGTCTACAAGCGTGACATGGCCCATGCCAGAGCGCACCAGCGCCTCGGCGCACCAGCCGCCCACTCCACCCACGCCAAAGACTATCACGCGCGTGTGCGTCAGCGCCTCTATTGCGTCCGAGCCGAGCAGAAGTTCCGTACGACGAAAGAATTCCGGTGTTGTCATGCGCATATTCTACCAAATTATCCGCCGGGATGTGGTATAATCTGCACCGGGAGAAAAGCATGAAAGTTGTCTTTGCCATCGATTCGTTCAAGGGAAGCCTATCTTCCCTCGCCGCAGGAGAGGCCGCCGCTGCGGGCGTGCGCGACGCCATGCCGGACGCCGAGACCATCGTGCGTCCTCTCGCCGATGGCGGCGAGGGTACTGTGGATGCGCTGGTTGCGGGCATGGGCGGCGAACTCCGCACGGTGGAGGTCACCGGTCCCGCCGGGCGGCGTGTCGCCGCCTCCTACGGAATCCTTCCTGGCGGCACGGCCGTGATGGAGATGGCCGCGGCCGCAGGCATCACGCTCGTCTCAGGCAAGGAGCGCAATCCCCTGCATACGACCACTTATGGCGTGGGCGAGATGATCACGGATGCCTTCCATCGCGGATGCCGGCGGTTCATCGTCGGCATCGGCGGCAGCGCGACGAACGATGGAGGTGCCGGAATGCTGCAGGCGCTTGGATTCGGGCTGCTGGACGAGACCGGCGCACCGATCCCTCGCGGCGGTGCCGGGTTGGAACGGCTTCAACGCATAGTCTCCGACAATGTACTGCCAGGACTGGCCGGCTGCACGTTCCGAATCGCCTGCGATGTGACAAACCCGCTGTGCGGTCCAAACGGGGCGAGCGCGGTGTTCGGTCCCCAGAAGGGTGCCACGCCGGAGATGGTGGCGCGGCTCGATGCGGCGCTCGCCCGTCTGTCCCTGGTCTCCGGCGCAGATGCTGGCTTCCCCGGCACCGGTGCCGCCGGGGGGCTCGGATTCGCGTTCCACGCCTTCCTTGGCGGAGAATTGCTTCGCGGTGTGGATCTCGTGCTCGCCGAGACGCGGCTGGAGGACTTCGTGGCGGATGCGGATGTCGTAGTTACAGGCGAAGGCCGGCTTGATGCTCAGACCGTCATGGGCAAGGCACCGATAGGCGTGGCGAATCTGGCCAAACGCCACGGCAAGCCAGTGGTGGCATTCTCCGGATGCGTCGCCCCCGAAGCCGAGACGGTGAATGCGCACGGCATCGATGCATTTTTCCCAATCCTGAGGTCCGTGACGACGCTCGACGAGGCACTGGATGCCGGCAACGCCGCCACCAATCTTCGTGCCACGGCGCGCCAGGCGTTCCGGTTATGGACTACGGCCCGTAGTTCCATGATGGAAGGATGCGACGAAAGATGAACAGGGAGTTCGATGAATATTTCATGCGTATGGCGTTGAGGGAGGCGGAGAAGGCCGCCGCCGACGGTGAAGTGCCGACAGGATGCGTTGTCGTGGATGTGTCGGGGCTCGACGCCGACGCTTCGCCCGCCGATGCCCGCATCCTTGCCCGGACCCACAACATGCCCGAACAGCTCAGGGATGCTACCGCGCATGCCGAGATGCTGGCGCTGACCGCCGCCGCCGAGGCGAAAGGCGCTTGGCGCCTAGCCGGTACGCGGCTCTACGTGACCAAGGAGCCTTGCCCGATGTGTGCCGGGGCGATAATCCTTGCGCGTCCAGACGTGGTCGTCTGGGGGGCGTCTGATCCCAAGCGCGGCGGCGGAACGGTGTTCGGAATATTTGACCATCCTGGCATCAACCACCATCCGCAGATCGTGGCCGGAGTGCTCGAGGAGCCCTGCCGCGCCGTGCTGCAGGATTTCTTCCGCGCACGGCGAGGCTGAGTCACATTCTCATCGGATGCTTGCGCATGGCGATCATGGTTGCTCCTAGTTGGTTCGCCGTCCCTGGCGTTACGAATGTCGTGCAGAGTGGCTTGCGGCCATTTCCGGACACACGGTCGCAGAATCAGGGTTTGTCCACTCAAGCGGGAACGTACGGCACTTGTCGGGTTTCACATCGTTGATGCGGCACAGGTTGTCTTGCGTCAGATACGCGCACGAACCGTCAGGAAGGCTCTTCAGGACAAGGCTTTTGCGGTCAGGTGAAAGTTCCGTCTCGTCGGCGATGAAATCCGCCTCGCTGATACCAAGAAATGCAGCGATACGCGTAATCTCGCCTTCCGACACGCGCACGATGCCGTTCTTTATCCGGCAGCATGCTCCGCATCGTCGGCATTTGAATTGTTCTTGCAATCTTGAATCCATCGCTAGTACATTACTTGAAGCCACCGCTAGTACATTACTTGAAGCCACCGCTAGTACATTATCCGTGTAGTCACCAGCCCATCATGCTGTTAACCTTCGCCACCAGATATCTTTTCTCCGCACCGTGATTGCATCAGCGTATTTCTCCCTCCAACTGCGTAGTGTCGCAGCCTCGTCCGTCCGCTCTGGGTCGCATAAGGCGTCAATGCGCGCCATCACCCTTGCCGCCACGTCCGGTATCCCATCCATTACCTCAAGGTATATGGCCCTCGCCCTCACCACCTCGACCGGCGGTGAATCGCCATTTAATTTATCCGCACCATAATTGCACGAATCTTCTCCACCTCCGCTCGCCTTCGCGGCATTTCTTCCATCTGTACCCAGTACGGTAGTGACGGGCGTTGGATCCGCTAGCCCCACTATCTGCCGAAGCTTCTTCGCAGCGGCCTTGTAACGTATCACAGAGGTATAATGCGCCGCCATCTCGGGGACATTCTCCAATAGCCACCCCTTTATCCCCGCATTGCGCCCCACTATCCGGCCCAGGTTGTCGAACCGCAGAGAATTGTCGACGTAGCACTCCAAGTCCTGCATCATGCTTCCGAAGCGTACAAGCGACACCTTTGAATCGCGTACGTGTCGCCAGGCGTCCAGCAAGGCCTCTGCCGATGGGCAGGGACTCATGGTTGTCCGATGGGTTATGCGCCTGCGTTCCTCGGCCATTGCCTGCCTACGGGCTTTTTCCGCCTCATAGTGTACAGGTCGGGATTCCTTGTTCTTTAACGCGGCTATCCGCCGCGTCAAGGCTCTGCGCAAGAATGACGCCAGTATCCATGGCGGTACGGCTATGTTCGAAGGATGGTATCGGCCTGGATAGGTGAAGAACCATGCAAACTGCATGGTGAGCCGGGCTAGGATGCCGTCGTGCGGCACATACTTGATGACGTCTTCCTCTGTGAATCCCAGTTTGTGCATGACGGGTATCACATCGCAGAGGATGAATGGTTCGTCATCCATGAACTCAAACATCTCGCGTTCGGTACAGCCGTTGCGGCGCCAGACGACGGCAAGCCCCTCGGACATCTCGCACAGATCGCCAAAGGACGGCCTATCTGCCTTGCGAGGATGACGCCTGAGCTTGCCGGCAGATGTGCCGTGTGCCGCCGCCTTCTTGCGCGGAGAAGGTACTTTACTACGGTTGCGTAACGGTTTTCCACCAGTTGAAGGAAGTGGGTTCGCCCCGGAGGATTGACGGATGGCAATGTGGCTAGAGGTTTTCATGAGAAGAATTATACCATGTTCTGGAATGTAATGCAACTATGGTGTGGAGAAATTTTATAGTGCTGGTTGCATGACTGAGGTCGTGGAAAACGCCCAACGGATGTGTCATACGGATGTGTCATAAAATTTTGGGTGAGAAATGGGGCGGAGGAGAGGATAGAAGGCGGCAGAGATTCCAAATCCCTGATTTGTCGCGATAGCTAGCCGACTTTTTTGCGTCGGCCTGACGGGGGCGGGCGTGCCATGGGGGGCGTCCGCCCCCGAAACTTTTTTCGACTTTTTTTGCGCCAGCCCCCTTGACTTTCCGCAAAATAGTCGGTATAATTACCGACTATGAAAAAAAGGACACTAGACCTGGCCGGGTACAAGGCGACGGTCTCGCGGCTGCGGACGCTTCTGCTGCGCGAGGGGGTGGTATCGGGGACGCTCAACGTCCAGACGGTGGGCAACGCCAAGCGCTACACGCTGACGGACAAGGCGGACGGGAAGACCCGCTGCCTGTACGTCCCCGTGTCGATGGAGGCGGAGGTCCGCAGGCTCGCGGAGAACTGGAGGGAGCTGAAGTCGCTCATGCTGGAGATGAGCGAGTGGACGCGGCGGGACCTCGTGGAGAGGATAACCGCACTGGCGGGAAGGCGCACGGTCAAGCCGGAGAAGGCCCCAAAAGGCCGAAAGGCAGGCCGGGCCGCAAGCCAGGGGAGAACCCGCAGGGGGGAATCGCGGCGAAAAGGCTGATCTCCTGGGTCGGCAAGTTCCGCGACCGCATCAACGGGTTCTTCAAGAGCGCGTCTTCGCGGCAGAGCGAGGACGGCGCGATATACGACAACACGACGAAGCTCTGGACCGTCGTGCTTGGGCTGCTCACGCGCAGGACGTCACGCAACAAGATGGACTGCGACCGCAACGACGAGGAGTACGCGAAGAACGTGTTCAAGATGTCCGGACAGGCGTGGTGGCTCGACGGGGAGCGCAAGACGGTCCCGAGCTCGGAGACGTGGTGCAGGCTCCTGTCGATGGCGAAGACGAGCAGGCTCCAGATGCTGCTGATCCGGTTCGCCCGTGCGCTGATAGCCGAGAAGCTCTTCGAGGCCGCGAGGCTCTGCGGGAGGCTCGTGGTGTCGGTGGACGGCACCAAGGTGGAGTCGAAGCGCGGCTGTCTGCTCAAGGGCAACAAGAGGAACCGGTACGCGCTCGAGGTGAAGATACTGACCCCGTGGGGGTGGGCGGTGACGATCCTCGTCGAGCCTGTGAAGGCCTACGACCCCAAGAACAAGAAGCAGAAGCAGGACTGCGAATACGCGGCGTTCAAGCGGATCGAGAAGCGGCTCAAGAAGTGGTTCGGGCGCTACGGGCTGGTCATCGTCGCGGACGCGCTCTACTGCTGCAGCCCCGTAATCGAGATGTGCAGGGAGAACGACTGGCGCTTCATCTTCACGTTCAAGGAGGGGCGCACGCCCGATGCGTACGCCGAGGCGCAGTCGCTGATGGCACTCGACGAGGACGGACACGGCCCGATGACCCGCAAGGTCAAGGGCGGGCTGTGGGAGACGATTGGCTCGCTGCGGTGGGCGACGGGCGTGAAGCTCGGCGACAGTGTCGTCAACGTCGTCGAATGCCATCAGGAGAAGCCCGCCGAGGAGGCTTATTACGGGCAGTTCGCTACGGATCTCGATGTCGGCAAGGCGGCGTACGCCCAGAAGGTGGCGGAATGGGGGCGGCGCAGGTGGACGATAGAGAACAGCTTCAAGACGCAGAAGTCCAAGGGCGAGGACGGATTCGGGCTTGAGCATACGTTCTGCAACGACGAAAACGCCAGCCGAGCCATGCACCTTCTCATGCAGTTTGCGCACAACCTGTGGCAGGTGTTCAACTCCGGGATGCTGAGGAAGCTCGCCAAGGGCTGCCGGAAGGTGACGCAGTCGATATGGGCGAGAAAGCTCTGCGAGGCCCTGCACAACATCGACTTCAGCGACTACGAGCCGGAGACGGTCTACCTCAGCAGGGAATACGAGCTGGAATACCTGACTGAATGATTCTGCGAGGTTGCCCGGCCACCTCTGATAAAACGCTGGGATTCAAAACCCGATCCTGCGGTCGGGGCGGCTTTGCTTTCCCCAAAACCACCCTCTGCGCTCTCTGCGGCCTCTGCGGGAGATTTATCAACCCCCGACGGGCGCGACGGAGCGCGGCACTCCCCCCAGATGTGGAATCTCTGCCAGGAAGAAACAGGGCTTGAAGTTGCGGGAGCGTTTGATATAATATTACACATGACTCCACGCGAAAAATTTGAGGCCAAGATACTGGTCCTGGACGACGAGAAGCTCATCCGCCTGACGGTGTGTGCCCGCCTGAAGAAGGCCGGCTACGAATCGGTGGCGGTTGGGACCGTCGACGAGGCGGTATCCATCCTCAAGCAGCACCATCGGTCGTTCTGCGCCATCATATCCGACATCATGATGGGCGACATGGACGGGTTCATCTTCCGCGACATAGTGCGCGGCATAGACCCTGCCATGCCGTTCTTCTTCATCACCGCGCTGGATCCCGAGGAAGGCAGCGGGTTCCTGAAGAAGATCATCAACGACCCCATGAGCTACTATCTTCCGAAGTCCGCCGGCACCGAGGTGCTGATCAAGCGCCTCCAGCGCGTCGTGGGTGCGCGGCGCATCCAGCAGTTCGTGGAACGCCAGGTGGCCGAGCAGCGCAAGTCCCTGCGGCTCGCGGCGCACGTGCAGCGCAGCATGCTGCCGGTGCGGGCGATGATGGACGACCGATCCTTCTACACGACACTCTGGCGTCCGCACGAATCGGTGAGCGGGGACCTCTACGAGGCGATGCAGATCGACGCGAACCGCTGGCTGTTCGCCCTGGGCGACATCCAGGGTCATGGGGCGAACGCGGCCCTGGTGATGATGGCCGTACAGGCTTTCATGCGGCAGGTCGTGCGCGCGCATGTGCACGACAGCGCGGTCTCGATGATCGAGCGCATCGCCAACGATCTGCAGAAGTTCTTCCGCGCCAACTTCACGGACATCTCGTACATGACGGCCGTGATCGCCGTGTATGCGCCGCCGGCCGGGCGCGATCCTGGGGCCGACGCCCCCACCGGCGGAACGCTTGCGTACATCGTATGCGGCGCGCCGGACATCCGCCTGTTCAACCCCACGAACCTGCAGATCGTGGATCTCAATCCGGAAAAGCGGGGCGGCCTGCCGATCGGCCTCATGCCGGACACGATGTACACGTCGGCGGACATCGTGCAGACGAACCTTCCGCAGGGTGCGTTCTGCGCCGCGTTCACCGACGGGCTCTACGAGTTCTCGAAGGACGATGAAGGCCGAGAGAAGATGTCGGCCGAGATGATAAGGAAGGTCGCCGGCGAGCTGGCCATCGACGACTGCCGGAACGGTTCCATCATGTCCATCCTTGGCAAATTCTCGGCGGCGTGCGACGAGTTCGGCTACTCCAAGCACCAGGACGACGTGACGATCATCCTCTTCGGCGTCCGGCGGCATCTGCCGGGGATATACGAGGCCACGCTGTCGCTTTCGCCGGAACAGGTCGATGCCGCTTCGCAGGACTGCGGCAGGTGGTGCAGCGGCGAGGGCTGGCCGGCCGACCTGGTGACCCGCGTCCAGCTGGTGCTGGAAGAGCATCTGATGAACATCCACGACCATGGCTTCGACGATCAGCAGCGCCGGCGGGACGTGGTGAGCCTTCGCCTGCGCCGCAGGCGCGAACGCGCCGAGCTGACAGTGTGGGACCACGGCCGTCCGACGCCCAGCCTCAAGGTCGCGGCCGGCGACGCGGACACCACGTTCACCATGCTCAACAACGAGATGAGCGGGCGCGGACGCGGACGGCTCATGATGCGGCAGCTGTGCGACGGCATCCAGCGGCAGAGCTTCGGGACACTCCACGAAACAACATTCTTAATCAAAGAAAGCAACAACAAGACTGAGGAGACGACATGAAGGAATGTTGCAAGACATACCTGAACGAACAGTTCGGCGACGACGAGGCCGTGGTAAACGAGATATACGGGGAATATGTCTCGTCCGTCCGCGTCAAGATCATGGAGGCCACGACCGCACTGACAGGCTCCACCTGGCAGCAGCTCGACCGTGTAGCCCATACCGTCAAGGGCAATGCGCTTGCGGCGGGCGACAACGAGATGGCCGATGTCGCGATCCAGCTGCGCAACGCCGCGCAGCTGCAGGATGCCGCGCAGGCCAGAGAACTGATCGCACGGCTCGGCGAGCTGGAAAAGCTGCTGTAGGCAATGGAGACTGTTCACAAATGACAATTGCCACAATTGTTCACAAATCACAAGTGTCAATTTGCATTTGTGGCAATGGTGACATTTGTGAACAATTGAGATTTGTGAACAATACGAAGTAATGAAATGGAAAGCTTTCTCGACAGAACCAAGGATGCCGATCTCGACCAGCTGGTACGGGAACTGGCATCGCGCACGCACGGCAACACGCGCCGCAGCCTTCGCCTCAAGGCGTGGAAGCTGACCGTGCTTGGTTCGTACGTCGTGAAGCGAGCGCTCGACATCGTCGCCAGCGGCCTCGGCATGGTACTGCTGTCGCCCCTTTTCCTGGCGATCGCCATCGCGGTCAAGCTTTCAAGCCCGGGGCCGGTGTTCTTCAGCCAGGTGCGCGTGGGACGCTACGGGCGGCATTTCAACTTCTACAAGTTCCGCAGCATGCGGCAGGACGCCGAAGCCCTCAAGGACGGCCTCAAAGAGCAGAACGAGTCGAAGGACGGGGTCATCTTCAAGATGAAGGACGATCCCCGCATCACGAAAGTGGGCCGTATCCTCAGGCGCACCAGTCTCGACGAGCTGCCGCAGCTCTGGAACGTGTTCATAGGAGACATGAGTCTCGTAGGGCCGCGCCCGCCGGTTCCCTCCGAAGTGCAGGAATATACGCTGGAGGACCGCAAGCGGCTGGACATCATTCCGGGCATCACCTGCCTCTGGCAGATCAAGGGCCGCAGCGAGATACCGTTCCACGAGCAGGTGCGCCTCGACAAGGAATACATCCTCGCCCCGGGCATCTGGAAGGACATCGTGATCCTGCTCAAGACCATTCCCGCGATCATCGGCGGCAAGGGGGCGTACTGATGGCAAGCGTAATCTTCGTGCCATCGCTGCCCAGCAACGCCTGGCTTGAGGACTTCTTTCCGGGCAGCAGCGCGGCGGAGATGCCGCTCGCCGGGCGACGCTTCATAGACTATGCGTTCGAACGGGCCCAGAAGTTTGGCGTGCTGTTCACCGAAGTCATAGACTGGCGCTTTTCCGAGCGGGTGGCGGCGGACTTCAGCGAAATCACCCGCACCGGCTACCCCGTGTTCTACCTGAAGGGCACGGGCGAGCCGCCGCATGGGCTGGACGACCTTGCGCGCTGCCCGACGCCGCTTACGCAGAACATCGAGGACGATCTCATCGTCGTGTGGGGGCTGTGCCTTACCGGGCATCTCGCAGACGACATACGCCTGGAGCCGTTAGACGAGGGAGAATGCGCCGAGACGCCCCCAGGGATGTATCGGCGCAAGGACGGACGCTGGATGCGCATCCTGCCGGCCGGACTGGTGGTACGCAACGCGATGGCGTGGTATCGCACGAACATCGCCATCCTGCACAACCCGGAGACCTTCACCCTGCCGGGGTATTCCGTCGAAAAGGGAGTGCATCTCGGAAGGAACGTGGTGATGGAACGGGGCACCGAGGTGAAAGGCCCGGTGCTTCTGCAGGATAACGTGTGGTGCGCGCGCAACGTCCGACTGGACGGCGACGTGATCATCGGCAAAGGGTCGTTCGTCAGCGAAGATGCGCACATCACGCGCACGATCATCTGCGACGACACGTTCATCGGTCCCGGGCTGGAGCTGATCGACAAGATAGTGGCCGGAACTCA
>JAFXTB010000154.1 GCA_017525225.1 Kiritimatiellia bacterium | reverse complement strand
TCCATCTCGGATGTCGTCGTAAACCAGCGCTGGCCGTGGAACGAGAAGGTGGATGTGGACTTCATCCTTTCCGGCGAGACGGCCGACGTGTACGTGACGGCTCGCTGGGACGGGCATCCCGAGCCATGCATCCTGGGCACCGCATTCAGCTGCACGCCGGGCAGCCACCGCTTCACGTGGGACCCCGCAGCCTCGGAGTTCGCCGGGCAGACGCTTACGGGCTTCACGGTGTCGCTCTCCAATGCGCTCGCATCGACACGCCCGTACCTCGTCGTCGATCTCGAGAACGGCGGCCACGAGTTCCTTCCAGGCGTGCCGAGCGACGGATGGACCGCCGCGCACAAGTCTTCCAAGATGGTCTTCAGGCGCATCCCGGCGGGAACCTACACGCTGGGCGAACCGGTGGAGACGTTCGACCATCTGGACCACTACGATCCGGGTTCTGTGGGCACGACCAACTGCAACCGGCGCACGGTGACGTTCACGGGCGACTTCTACGTTGGCATCTACAAGTACACCGAGGCACAGCATGCCTACCTTGCATCGGAGACGCCATCCACGAGCTACGTCCCCAAGCTTATCTCGTACAACGCATTGCGCGGCGAAAAGAGCGGCGACGACTCGCTCAGCGTGGACTGGCCGGCGAAGGGGTACAGGGTCGCGGCGGATTCCATCGTCGCGAAGCTTCGCGCGAAGGCGGGGGCGGGGCTTGTCGCCGATCTCTGCGAGGAGGAGCAGTGGGAAGTCGCCGCCCGTGCGAATACCATCACGTTCTGGCCGACGGGCGGCACAATGTCCGAGACGCTTACCACCCACACAAACCAGGTGAACCAGTTTGTCGCATGGTACGGCAACACCGGTTCGTCGGCACAGAAGGAAGTCGGCACGAAGGCGGACAATGGATGGGGGCTCTACGACGTCTCCGGCCTCGCCGGCGAATGGACGCTCGATACGGCAAGGAACTATGGGACTTCGACTCCGCTGTTAGGACTGCCGGCGACAAGTGTCGACCCGACCGGCGCGCAGGACTGGAACCTCCGAATCATCAAGGGCGCCTCTGGCAATGGCTCAAGGACCGGTCTCTGGGAACTCCTACCATGCAGACGTCAGATGGCGGATCCTTCGTCTACCAGCTACACCACGCGCTTCTGCATCCATCTCAAACCGCTCGGCTCGCTGTCGTTCGACTGAACCCAAGGCTTCCTTCCCTGTACCGCCATGCAGCGCGTGAAACACATCGTTTCCTTGCAATCCTTCCTCGCCATGCGGATTGCATCCGCGCTTGCTGTAGCATCGGTCATGGCCGCCGCGGCGGATGTCGTGATCGACGGCTCGTCGGAGATCGTCCTGCGCGATGACGCGCCATCTGCCACGCGTCTCGCGGCCAAGGAACTTGCCTTCTTCATGAAGGGCGTCCTGGGCGTGCCGATGCCCGTCGTCGCCCGCCAGACCGCCGGCAGGACGGCTATCCTTCTCGGCGGCGAGGATGACCGGCTTGAATCCCTCGGGCGCGATGGATATGTGATCGAGGCTAAAGGTGCCACCATTCGCATAGTCGGGAACGATGATGATGTCGAGGATATCCTGAAGACTGCGGCTCTTCCCCTCGAAGCCCCCTGGCAGCCATGCTTCAGGCGAGGGACGCTTTTCGGTGTCTATGCCTTTCTCGAGCGTTTCGCCGGCGTGAGGATGTATTTCCCTGGCGAACTAGGCACATGCGTGCCGAAGGCAGGGCGTATCGCCGTTGCGGAAGGACGCATCGAGGCGGCGCCCAGGTTCTCGGTGCGCCGATATGGCTACGCGGATGGTCCAGTCCCGGCCGAACTGCTTGAGGGCATGGATGAAACCGCCTTCAAGCGTCTGAACTGGTATCGACTGCGGATGGAGAGCGCGCATCTCGCCTGCTGCCACGGTGCGAAGACGCACTGCCTTTCGCCTGGCACGTGGGACGCCATCTATACGAACGCCTGCGCGGTTCTGATGCGATCGCGCGGGACGCGCGACCCTACCGTTTCGACCGTTGGTAGGGGCACGCGTCCCGCGTGCCCGTCCGAACCTGTTGTCTTCGACGCCATGCCAAAGGACGGTTTCACCTGGGCACGGCACTGCCACTGCGGTTGGTGCGAGAAGAACATACCGTTCTCGCGGAGGGATACGGGCTTCGCGACGGATCTCGTCTGGCGGCGGACGGCCGAGCTGGCCGAAAGGCTGAAGGCGAGGTTTCCCTTTGCGCGTGTCTCGCAGATGTCGTACATCCCGTACGTCCGCATTCCCACGAACGAGATTCCGGACAATGTGGACGTGTTCGTGGCGCGGCGCGGGCCTTGGGCGGAGAGGACGTCGCTGGGTAGGCGCGAGAAGGAGGAGGTGCGCCTCTGGCACGCGAAGCTGGGACGCAAGGTGTCGCTCTGGAACTATCCCGACAAGGTCGCATGCTGGAACCTTGAGATGAAGGGCATCCCGCAGATCGCGCCGCGCGCATGGGCTGGCTACTACCGCGCCGTGGCTCCATTCGTCACGGGCGCGTTCGCCGAGAGCGAGTCGGACCGCTGGCTGTACAACTATCTCAACTACTACGTGTTCTCGCGCATCTGCTGGGATCCCGAGTCCGATGTGGAGGCGATCCTCGAAGAGCACCACCGCCTCATGTTCGGTCCGGCGGCGAAGGAGATGGCGGAATTCTTCAATCTGCTTGAAGCATGCTGGATGAAGGTCGTGGCAGACCCGTTCGACACGCCGCTTGGGCCGGGTGTCTGCAAGCCCCCGACCGACGAGGAGCTGCGCACGAAGATTTATTCGTCCGCGATGCTCGCGCGCCTCGACTGGCTACTTTCACGGTCGGCGGCGAAGGTCGCCGCAGGTTCCACCGAGGCGCGGCGGATCGCCCTCTTCCGCCGCGAGTGCCTGGAGCCGCTGGCCATTGCCGTAGCAAGTGGGAAAGGGGATTGATGCCATGGACAACCTGCTAGAGAACTTCCATTTCAAGGACAACGGAACCACATCCCTTGCCGACGCCCTGTGCGCCTTCCTCAAGGGCGAGATCTCCAGCGGACACCTCAAGGCCGGCGAGCCGCTGGCCACCATAAAGCAGCTGGCGGAGATGTCCGGGTTGACCTTCCGTGTGGCGCGCGGCGTGGTGGAGCGTCTGGCGAAGGAAGGGTACGTGCGCTCGCGTCCACGCGTGGGCACGGTCGTCCTGCCGCGCAACGTCCATGCCACGCGCGGCAGGGTGCTGCTGGTCCTGCCGGATGTCGATGCGAGCAGCTACCATGCCACGCAGATCGCCGATGCGCTTCGCCGCCGGCTGTCCTCGGCCGGGTACCTGTTCTCGACCGTCGTCTTCTCCCAGGATGCGCGGCGCGGCCTAGCGTTCCTGAGATACGAGCTTGCCAATGCGCCGGATCTCGCGATCGTCCTCTATTCCATGCCGCACGTGCGCAAGTTCCTGATCGATGCCGGCGTCAGGAGCATCTTCGTGTATGGCGAGGAGCCGAAGGAGAACGACGGACCTTGGATCCGCTTCTCGGCGGAAAATGCCATCGCCAGCTTCACGGAACACTGCAAGCGCTCCGGCGCAGGGCACGTGATACAGGTGCGCTTCGACGGCAACGAGACTCCCGACGCGGCCCCCGCGCTCATGGCGGCGGGAATCTCCTGCTCCTGGATCGTCATACCGCGCTGGGACGTACTTGGCCGCTACGAGGGAATAAAGCGCTCGGCGTACGAGACGTTCCTCGAGATGCCGCAGGAGCACTTTCCGGACGTCTTTCTCTTCTGGGACGACTTTGTGGCGCAGGGGGCCCTCACCGCGTTCCTCAAGCGTGGAATCCAAATCCCGAAGGAAGTGAAGCTCGTCGTGCTTTCCAACAGGGGGCTGGGACCTGTCCATCCCGAGCCGCTCACGCGTTTCGAATGCGATGCCGCCGCGGCCGGCGAGAGCATCGCGGACTACACGTTGACTTTCCTTGCCAAGGGCCGCGTACCACGTCCGCCGATGATCTCGCCGCACTATGTCTTTGGAGGCACGTTCCCTTACTGACCGCCATCGGCGGATCGTCCCAAGGCGTGCGGAGATGTCCAAGGAGGCGGATAGATTGGGGTGGCGCGTCCGCATCGGTTTCGGTGCGGGCGATTTCGCGCAGAATCTCGTCTATGTGGCGGCATGCATGTATCTGCCGTTCTTCTACACCGATGTCTTCGGCCTTGCCCCTACGGTAGCGGCGGCGGTGTTCCTCGTGGCGCAGATCGCCGACTTCCTGTGGAATCCGCTCGTAGGCGCGTTCATCGATAGACGCTCCTCGTGTTGGGGCAAGTACCGTCCGTATCTGGTTTTCGCGGGACTGCCCTTTGTCGTGTTCGCGGCGCTGTGCTTCTGGAATCCCTTCGGCTCCTGCGGCGGCGTATGGAAGGCCGCATACGCCTATGCCACGTACACGGGCTTCACGCTCCTGTTCACGCTCGTCAACGTCGCCTACGGCGCGCTCAACGCTTCGCTGTCGCGCGATACCGAGGAGATCGCGGTTCTCACGTCCGTAAGGGTGTTCATGGCGAACGCTGGATGCTTCGCGGCGGCGGTGGGTGTGCCGGTCCTGGTGGCGTGGCTTTCCGGTTCGCGCGATGCATCCTGGCGGCTGGCGCTCTTCATGGGGTTCGGCTTCCTGCCGTCCTTCTTCCTCATGCCGCTTGTTCCGTCGCTTCGGCGGCGGCTGGGCAGGAAGGGGATGTTCTACGCCTTCGTCCCCTTGGCCATCGTCGGCATGGCGGCGATGTACGCGCTGAGCCGCATTGGGCGCATGTATGACAGCCCTGGCCTCCTCTACGCCGCGCAGGTAGTGAAGGCGTCGGGGATAATCGTCACCACCGGCTATATGTGGGCGCTCGTTCCGGAAGTCGTCGCCTGTTCCGAACATCTCACGGGCAGGCGCATCTCGGGCATGGTGAACGCCATCATTGGCGTCTTCTTCAGAGCGGGGATGGCGGTCGGCAGGATCGTGCCGGGTGTGGTGCTCGCCTGGACAGGCTATCGCGCCGGAGGACCGCGCGAAGATGTTGCGCTTCCGGCCGATCCTGGGGCATGGCTCTGGACGATGGCCGCCCTGGCGCTTGTCGCATTCGCGGTCCTGGCATTCTCGTGCTCTCAGACCAGGGAGCGCGTCGTGATGGACGCCGCGACCTCGGCGCAGGTGGGGATTGGCGAGATGTGGCGGGAGTTCCGCCGCAACGCGCCGCTCAGGATACTTGCGGTCTTCTTCCTCTTCATGTTCACGGTGATGTCCATCGGCAATGTGGCAGGGGCATACTTCATGGATGGATTCGACATGCAGCCGCCGCTGGCGCAGGAGGGGATCCGCTGGCTCGTATGCGTCATCCCCACCATCCTCATGGTCATCGCCACGGCCGTCATCGCCCGCTATCCCCTAACGGACGACCTCCTGGACCGTATGAACCATCACATGCCGTTATGAAAACCAACCCTCCCAACCTTCCCAACCTTCCCAACCCTCACCACCTTTTGGTATAATCTACGCGACATGCAAATCCAGGGAGCGAAATCATGAAAGGCAATGCGATTGCGGCGATGGCCGCTGGTCTGTTCTCTCTTGTCGCGGTGACGGGCGTCTCCGCTGCCACACCTGCGGGCGGTGGCGCCTGCAGCACAGGCGCTGCTGCCAACGCAAGCACGGAAAGTGCCGAGAGTCGGCTGCGCGCCGTGAAACTGGAAGGTGGAGGTACGATCACGCTTATAAAGCGCCTTCCCAAGGGTCTTCAGGTCTCATTTACGCTCGCGCCCACGCCAAAGTCGTTCATCCGGTGTGAACTGGGCCTGGCGGATCCCGAGAAGTGGGACGGACGGTTCTGGGGGCTTGGCAACGGCGGCTGGGCTGGAAAGACGTATGTCAGATGCGATGGCGTGTCGGCGTATGTCCACACCGATCTCGGCACGTCGAGGTCGCCGTATCGGGAGAGTCCTACCGATCGCGAGATTCTGCGCGACTACGCATGGCGCGCCACGCATCTCATGACCGTGAATGCCAAGCGTATTGTCGAGGCGTACTACGGACGCGCCCCGGACAAATCCTACTTCCTTGGAGCGTCGTGCGGCGGACGGCAGGGCATACAGGAGGCGTCGCGCTTTCCCGAGGACTATGATGGAATCGTCAGCGAGGTGCCCGGGCTTACGGAGCGCTCAAGGTGTTCGCACACCTGGAGGCGCGAGATGCTCAAGAAGAAGCATGGCAAGTGGTTCTCCGCCAAGGAGATGTCGGCCGTGCGCGAGGCCGAACTTGCCTACTTCGCCAAGACCGATCCCGAATTCGCACACGGCCGCTTCATCATCGATCCTTATCCCACGAAGGCGAAGCTTGACGGTTGCTGGGCGGAGATCGTTGCGCGGAATCCCGGCCTTGCCGACCGCGAGCAACTTTGGCGGGAGCTGTTCGAGCCTGTGATGGTCAACGGAAAGCGCTATGCGGCCGGGCGGCTCATCGGCATAGAATTCACCAGCGCCTGGACATTCCTGCTTCCCAAATACGTAGGGCCGCGCAATGCGTCGACTACGACCGAGGCCGACCTTGAGGCCGTAGCGGCCGAGGCGGACGTCTGGCCGCCGGCCGACTTGACTGCGTTCAAGGCACGCGGCGGGAAGATCATAATGTATGGAGGACTGGAGGATCTGAGCTGTCCCGAACCGGAGATCAGGGAGTACTACAATGCGGTCATTCGTGGCATGGACACGGCCACAGCCGCTTCGTTTTTCGCGTACTACACCGTGCCGGGACGCTCTCATGGCGCCAAGGGTGAGCCTAGCGGTCCGGGCCAGGTGGGCTTTCCCATAGGCCTCAACAAGAAGATCGTGGACTGGGTGGAACGTGGCGTCCATCCTGGCGCAGTCTCGTTCAAGTGGCATCACGAACCCAAGGTGCTTGTCGTGACCCCGCATCCGGACAACAAAGCAACCTGCACCAGCTTGTAATCGCCCTACTTGCGGGGGACGAAGAAATATGGCATAATACCCGCATAGGAGGAAACCATTGCGCCTTGTGTGGAATGGTTCCAGCTTTAAACGACAAGGAGACAGGACAATGAAAAACGTAAAAGAGACGCTCTGCCGTATATGCTGCAGAACCGGCATGCTCCAGCGGAGGTATGGAATGCTGCTTGTCCTCGTCGCCGCAGCAGCCAGCCTTCCGGTCGGCGCCGCGTATGAAGATTACGTGAAGATGTTGACATCGGATAATCTGGGAACTACCTTTTCCTTCAATACCTTGGGCAAATGGGATGATACAGAAGGGCCGACCGCTGGAAAGAAATACTATGTGGGGCCGTCGATTATTATCTCTACGCCGAACAACAATGACGGTACGGTCACCTTCGCAGGCGATGAACTGTGCCTTGCCGGAACGCTGTGGCATCTGACGGTGCAACACGGCGTGTCGGAGGTGACGAACCTCGTGATGCTGGGCGGCTCGAAGTTCCATGTGAGCGCGCACAAGTCGCCGATCCTCGGTACGGCGTACATACGCGAGGCGGCTACGAAGCCTGTGAACATGGATTCCTCTCTCGGTATACTGGAAGGGGTGTGGGTGACTGAAGTCGGCTTCAATTTCATCGGTGACTCCGACCAGAAGATCGCCTTGGTAAATGCTTCCGACAAGGTCGAGAAGCCATCATCCGTCGCAGAATTCGCCTTTACAGGCGACATGTCGAGATACTTCGGCACCGTAGATATCCCGGAGCGGACATCCCTTGCGATGGTCGGCACGCTGAACGGAACGGTCAGGGTCGCTTTCGGTGGCAAGTACAGGACATGGTTCAAGCATGGTTCCGCAGAGTCAGCGTACTACTATGAGTGCTTCAACGTCTATTCGAATGCTGCGATCTCCCGGCTGGAGGTGGATACGGGCGGCAAGATCGAAGTGTCCACGTCGAACACGCTCACGGTTGGCACGCTCGATCTCGCCGATGGCGTAACAATCACCGCTTTCACGAACGCACAGGTGCATGTCACGAACTCCATCTCCATCTCCGGCGTGGTCACGCTCCACTGTCCGGCGATGAAGCTGAAGGAGAGTGCGGAGAACGTGCTGGACAACAGCGAGATAGGCCCGCCGCCGCGATATGACGTGTTCGTCATCGCGTCGAACGCAACGGGGACCGTGACGAAGGAGATGTTCCGCCCTGTATACGCCCTTACTGAAACGGATTCCGTGTTCGGCAATCTTCCGCATCTGATAGTCGAGGTGGAGACGAAAGCCGACGGCACCCGCATCGTATACGTGACGCGCCGCGAGATAGTGAAGCTGCTGAGAACGGAGGACGCCGGAGACAAGACCCATTCGCAGCTGAATTGCGCCTCGAACGCCGCCGGGCAGGCGTACTGGTCCGACGGCGCCGCGCCAACGCCGGGGAAGGACTACTATGTGGACATATCGTCCACAATCAACATCCCTGTGACAAATTCGCCCCTGGTGTTCGCGGGCTCGTCGCTTACATTGCGGTCAAGCACGGGAATCTCCACCGGCAACAAGGCCAATCTGCCAAAACTTTCGTTCGAGGAGCTCTATACCGTTGGCGGACAGACCCTGGTCTACGGCGGCACCACGTACCCGGATACGTACGGGCTCATATCGCAGCCGATCATCGGCGGTACTTTCTGGCTTTCCTCGATCGTGTCGCACACGCTCTGCTCGTATGGCGGCAAGCTGCTCAGGGTCTCTTCCGAAGTCCGCGGCAAGGGCGACCTCTACGCAAAGACGATGGCGGCTTCAAAGACCGGCGCATACGGATCCATAGAGCTTACCGCGATCAACACCAACTGGACCGGCTCGCTGATCGTCTCGGTGAATAACCACAGCAACGCCGACCGTACCGTGCCGAGCGAGAAATACTTCACGACGTTCATCGCGACGGATGGACGGAGCCTTGGCGGTCCGCTCACGAAGTTCAAGCCGGGTGCGCTCACGGTGCAGCAGATGTGCCAGCTTCGCGTGAAGGAGGACATGACGCTCGATCAGACGAACCGTGGCGTGATGGCGAAGGGGATGGCGCGTTTCGCGATCGAGCAGGGCAAGACGCTCTCCATCATGAATCCGCTTACGATGAGCGGACTTCTCCGCAAGGAGGATGCGGGCACACTCGCCCTCGGCGGACAGATGCTCTTCATCGACGGGGACGCGGCCACCGCTCCAGTCGAGGGAACCAACACGATCCTCCTGGCGAACGGATATCTGAAGCCGCTTTCGACGAACGCCTTCGACGGCGCCGCCATCGTGGTGACGAACGGCGATGCCGGCATCGTGTTCGACGTGGAGCCCGCGGACGAAGGCGTGAAGGACTTCGGCCTCTACGACGTCAAGTGGAACGCGCCTGTCACGCTCTCGGGCCAGGCGACTAAGCTCAACGTCTCGTTCGACAAGTCGGCCAGCCCGTCGGCGCCGCCGCAGGAGAGGTGGACGCTCGGCCTCTTCACTGTCGCGACGGAGTCGCTTGCGGACGGCATAATGGACGCCATCAAGGTGACGTCGCCGTACCAGGGCTACAGGGTTGTCCGCAAGAAGTCGCAGAACGAGTGCGGCTCGTGGACCATCTCCGCCACGTTCGCAAGGGTCGGCACCTCGGTCATACTGAGATAGCCGTCGACTTATGCTATAAACGCAGGGCGTGGTTGAGGTTTATCTCCCGCAGAGGTATAGAGAGATTTCAGTATTTCATACATACCGTAATCTCATCATACGTACCGTATCTCAGCCCAATACACTTCCGCATATATACGCAATTCCTTTCTTTGACGAGAAATAAAACTGAGTTATGTGTGATAATGAGAATTCTATGCGTAATAAATCTTAATGCAGACATGCGAAGGTCACGCATATTGTTCTTGTTTAAATTTTAGGATGTCACACCTTGGTTGTTTTCGTTCTGTTTCGCTATTGACAAATTGGCAGGGGGGTGGGTATAATTTCAATATTTAGAAAACTGACCTTGAACCTATAGTCCTCTGTTAGAGGCATATGAATACGACAAACCCCAATGACTGTAGGGGTTTGCGCGAAATGGGGCTTTCACCCAAAAGGTGAGTGACGGCGGCTCCAAAATATCGTATACTTTCGGTTGATCAAAGAC
>JAFXTB010000153.1 GCA_017525225.1 Kiritimatiellia bacterium | reverse complement strand
GTCGAGCGAAGCGCGCTTTCAGCTGAAATCAGCCGACTATCCAAGCTCGGCTTGATCACGTCACGGAAAAACCACTTCGCCGTCCCTACCAGATCTTGCAACTACCTCAGGATAAATCAAAGCTGACTGACGAGTTTGAGAATCTTGTCGCGGGTGGCGTCAGTCTTCTGCTCGTCGATCTTCGCGGTGACAATGCCGGCGTCTTCAACGCCCCAGTAATTCTGGATGCCGTGATACTCCCCGATTGCGCCGTCGTACACGTTGGGGGAATAGGACGAGAGCAGCATCGCCATCTTCTTCACCTTCGGCGGCTTGTTCATGTTGTAGATGCGCTGGATCGGCGCCTGTATCTGCGCGGACATCGTGAAGTAGTAGATCGGTGCAGCAAGCACAAGTACCTCCGCCTCCGCCAACAGCGGATAGAGCTCCTGCATGTCGTCCTTCTGGATGCACACTCCGCTGCCCTTGCCGTGGCAGTATTCGCAGGCAAGGCAACCCGCGATCTTCTTGTGCGCGACATCGACGAGCGTGACTTCGTGTCCCGCCGCCTCCGCGGCCTTGCGGCATTCCTCGGCCATCCACGCAGTGTTTCCGTTCGCCCTCGGCGAACCTTGAAGTATGAGTACTTTCATTTGTCTTTCTCCTTTTGTTGAGTTGTTTCTAAAATCGTACCGTATATTATATCACGCAGAGGCGCGGAGAGGCATAAAACAGTCCCATTTTTCCATCTACTTCGTCACCTCGGCGTACGCCTTGTCGTCCACGGGCTCGCACCATTCGTTGGACTGTTCCGTGCCAGGCACTTCGAGGGCGATGTGCTGGAACCACGAATCAGGTGCGGCTCCGTGCCAGTGCTTGACGTTCGCCGGAATGTTCACCGTGTCGCCCTTCTTGAGACGGTACGCCGGTTTGCCCCATTCCTGGTAGAAACCTTCGCCCGCCGTGACGATGAGCATCTGCCCACCGCCCGTCTTCGCGTGGTGGATGTGCCAGTTGTTGCGGCAGCCCGGCTCGAACGTGACGCCGAACGCCGGCACCTGATCGAGCGTGAGCTTGTGGAGATAGCTGTTGCCGATGAAGTATTTGGCGTACGCGGTATTGGGTTCGCCCACCGGGATCGGCGACCAGTCGCGCGGGAGGCGCGAAGGATCACGGTCGCAGAGGGCTGCGACCCTCCCGACGATTTCCGCCGCCTGCGCGTCGGTGACGCCGTTCACCTTGCCAATTGCGATGTGCGCCTTCATCTGCGGTGCCGTCTCGGGACGCGCCGCGAGCGCGGCGATCGTCACGATCTCGCGCGTGCGCCAGTCGAGGATGTCGCGCGCGAATATGTCGCCGAAGAGATGCGCCTTGAGGTATTCGTCGAGCTGCGGATGGAAGTCGAAAAGGGCACCCTTGACTGGCCCGCCGCAGAGTTTCGTCTGGTTGTCGGTACCGATTTCAATGGCCCTCTCGCCGAGAAGAAACGGCGAATCATTTAGCCGTGTAGAACGTGTAGATCGTGTAGAATCAGAACTTTCAACTTTCAACTTTGAACTTTCAACTACGCGCTGCAGCGTTCCCGCCGCATTGAGCGCTCGCGGGAAGCCGCAGTAGGCGTAGAGCTGTCCGACGAGTTCCTTCGCCTCGTTTAGCGTGAGCCCTGCGTCGAAACCCGCCTTGAACGCCGCGCCGAGCTTGTCCTGCTCGCCGCGCGCAATCCACGCGCCGATGTCGACGATCGCGTTTTCCTTCAGGGTCAATTCTGCCGCATTTGCCGTGATTGCCATGGCCATTGCAATTCCTCCAAGAACAAGTCTCTTCATTATTGATTCTCTTTCTTTTTTGCCGCAAAGAGCGCAAAGAACGCGAAGGGTCAGGATTGTTTGATGACTTTTGCCGGCACGCCGGCGACGACGGTGCGCGGCGGGACGTCCTTCGTCACAACCGCGCCCGCACCGACGATCGCGCCTTCGCCGATCGTCACCCCGGGGCATATCGTCACGCGTGCGCCGAGCCACACCTTGTCGCCGATTCTAACGGGCTTCGCGAACATTCCGCCGCGCTTTTCGGGATCGGAATCGTGGTTCAAAGTCGCGATGATCGTCTGCGGACCGACGAGAACGTCGTCGCCGATGGTGATGCCTCCCTGGTCCTGGAACTGACACCCGGCGTTGATGAACACGCGCTTGCCGATCTTCGTGTTCTTCCCGCAGTCCGTGTGGAAGGGCGGGAACATGGCGAACGATTCGTCGATCTCGCTCGCCGTCAGTTCCGACATGAGTTTACGCACTTCTTCAGGCGTATGGTACGCACCGTTCAACTCCGCCGTGATCCTCAGCGCCTCCTGCGAAAATGCGTGAAACGCCTGGTGGAGTGCGCTCCCTGCGGGAATGTACTCCACCTCGGCCATCGTCTTTCTGAATTCTTCGACTGTCATATCTCATTCCCCAAGTTTGAATATTTCACGCAGAGGCGCGCAGAGGCAGAGTATCCAGAGGTTTTTTACCACACAAATCTTAATCATTACTCTGCGCTCTCGGCCTCTCTCGGCTCTCGCTTCGCTCGGCTTGGTCGCTTCCCTATGGGCCGCGCCCACCCTCAAGGGGCGGTTATGCGCCCCCAGTGATATGCGCCCCCAAGCCGCCCGCTCTACCAGTGGGGCGTTTTTCCAGTGATGCTCGTGGGCGTGGGCATGCCCGCAGGGACAGTCCCGTTTGACTTAGCCGGGAGACAAAAAGTCG
>JAFXTB010000027.1 GCA_017525225.1 Kiritimatiellia bacterium | reverse complement strand
CGAGAACGAGATCGCCCAGGCCGAGGCCGCCACGGGCAAGGAGTTCGTGAAGACGTGGATGCACTGCGCGCACCTGCGCGTCAACGGCGCGAAGATGTCGAAGTCGGCCGGGAACTTCTTCACGTTGCGAGATCTTCTGGAGAAGGGCTACGCAGGTCGCGAGATACGGTACGTGCTCATCTCGGCGCACTACAGGCAGGGTCTCAACTTCGCCTTCAGCGCGCTGGACGACGCCCGCCGCTCGCTGGAGCGCATCGATCGCTGCGTGGACCAGCTGGAGCGCCTTGCAGGCGACAGCGGTCCCGATGGTACTGGCGGCGCTCCGGAGTTCGCCGGCAGGGCGCTGGAGGATTTCACGGCCGCCGTCAACGACGATCTCAACACGCCAAAGGCGTTCGCCGCGCTGTTCGAACTCGTGCGCGAGGCCAATGCCGGGCTTGCATCCATGACGCCTGGGCAGGCCGCCGCCACGCTGGACGTGCTGCGCCGCATGGACTCCGTGCTCGGCGTGGTGTTCTTCGGCAGGGCCGTCCGGACGGAGACGCCGCCGGAGGTGCAGGCGCTGCTCGACCGCCGCGCCGCAGCGCGCAAGGCGAAGGACTGGGCGCTCTCGGACAAGCTGCGCGACGAGATTGCCGCCGCAGGATGGGTGGTAACGGACTCCCGCGACGGACAGTCCGTGGCGAAGCGGTAGGAATGCGGTTTCTGGATATTTGCGATGCGAGGAAGATTCATCACCTTCGAAGGGCCTGAGGGCAGCGGTAAGTCGACGCATGTGCAGCTGCTTGCCGACCGGCTGAAGGCCGAAGGCCGGAAGGTGCTGGTGACGCGCGAGCCTGGCGGCACATGCCTCGCGGAGAAGATTCGCAGCCTTGTGCGCGAAGAGCTTGACGATCCGCCTGTCACTCGCAGCGAGGTGCTCCTCTTCCTGGCGGCGCGCGCGCAGGTGGTCTCGCAGGTGATACGTCCTGCCCTGGCGAGGGGCGAATGGGTGCTGTGCGACCGTTTCGCGGATTCAACCTTCGCGTACCAGGGTTACGGGCGCGGCATAGACGTGGGGCTGCTGCGGAACTTCAACGATTTCGCGACGGAGGGCCTCATGCCGGATCTCACAATCCTGCTGGACGTGCCGCTCGAGGTGTCGCGCGTGCGCCTGGCGGAACGGCAGGCGGCGACATCCACCGCGGCCGACCGCATAGAGCAGGCGGGGGTGATGTTCCACCGGAGGCTGCGCGAGGGGTTCCTCGAGCTTGCCAAGGCGGATCCCGCCCGCTTCGCCGTGATAGATTCTTCCGGGTCCCGTGAAAGCGTCGCCGACGCGGTACATGCCGCCGTAGGCAGGCTTGTGGACGGGACGGGGATTGGAGGGAAGTCCAGATGAAGGTATTCACCGAGCCGGCCCAGCTGCAGAAATGGGCGGAGGGCCGCCGCAAGGCTGGCAAGAAGATAGCGCTGGTGCCGACCATGGGCTATCTGCACGAAGGGCATCTGTCGCTGATAGCGGCGGCGAAGCGTAAGGGGGCCGACGAGATCGTGGTGTCCATCTTCGTCAACCCGATCCAGTTCGGTCCGAAGGAGGACTACGCCAGATACCCACGCGACGAGAAGGCGGATCTCGCCAAGTGCCGCGCCAGCGGCGCCACGGCGGTGTTCTTTCCGACGCCCGACAACATGTATGCGAAGAACCACTCCGTGTTCATAGACGAGAAGCAGCTTGGCCGTACGCTGTGCGGGGCGCGCCGGCCGGGACACTTCCGCGGCGTATGCACGGTGGTGGCCAAGCTGTTCAATCTTGCGAAGCCGCACTTCGCGGTGTTCGGGCAGAAGGATTTCCAGCAGCAGGCGATAATCCGCCGCATGGTGCGCGACCTGAACTTCGACGTGAAGATAGTCGTGGTCCCGATCGTCCGCGAACCCTCCGGGCTGGCCATGAGCTCGCGCAACACGTACCTTTCCGCAGAGGACCGTCCAAAGGCCCTTGCGCTTTCGCGCGCCCTGGACGAGCTGAAGCGGGATGTGCGCCGCGAGGAGGAGCTGGACTGGGCGCCCCGCCGCACGCAGATCGTGCGTGGCCTGCGCGAGAGCGGGCTCAACGTCGACTACGTGGAGGCCGTGGACGCCGAGACGCTTTCTCCCGTGGAGACGCTTGTCCGCGGCAACGTGGTGTTGCTGGCAGTGTACTGCGGCGGCACGCGACTCATAGACAACGCCGTGATGTGACCGCCGATCCCCGCCGCCCGTGTTCCCCGCAGAGACAGTCATCCCCGCCATACGCGAATCGCTGGCGGCGAACCGTAGCGTGGTGCTGCGTGCGCCGCCTGGCACCGGCAAGACCACCTGCGTGCCGCCTGCCCTGCTCGACATGCCCTTCCTGAAGGGGCGCAGGATCCTCATGCTGGAGCCTCGCCGGCTCGCCGCCCGCGCGTGCGCATCGTTCATCGCAAGGCGCATGGGCGAGGAGGTTGGCGGCACGGTTGGCTATTCGGTGCGCCTGGAACGCCGCGTGTCCGGCCGCACGCGCCTTGAGATCGTGACGGAAGGCCTGCTCGTGCAGCGGCTGCTCGGCGATCCCGAGCTGGGCGATGTGGGGCTTGTGGTGTTCGATGAATTCCACGAGCGCTCGCTCGCCTGCGACCTCGGGTTTGCGATGGCCGTCGACGTGCGCCGCGCGCTGCGTCCCGACCTGCGGCTTCTGGTGATGTCCGCCACGCTCGATACGGACGCGGTGGCCGCCCATCTGGGCGATGCCGACGTCCATTCCGCCGAAGCGCCGATGTATCCCGTCGAGACGAAGTATCTGGTGGACGAGCCCCGCGCGCCCATTGCGCTCGTTGCCGCCTCAGCCGTGAAGCGTGCGCTGTCCGTGCCGGGCGGCGACATCCTCGCGTTCCTGCCGGGCGAAGGGGAGATTCGGCGTTGCGCCGAGGAGCTGCGGGACGTTCCGGCCGAGGTGTTTCCGCTCTACGGGGCGCTGCCGAAGGAGCAGCAGGATGCCGCGCTCGAACCGGCGGCGCGGCGCAAGGTGGTGCTGGCCACCTCCATCGCAGAAACCTCGCTCACCATTCCCGGCGTCACGGTGGTCATTGATTCAGGTCTCATGCGCGTGAGCCGCTTCTCGCCGCGTACGGGCATGAGCCGCCTGGAGACGCTGCGCCTCACGCGAGACCGGGCCGACCAGCGGCGCGGACGCGCCGGACGCACGGCGCCGGGCGTCTGCCACCGCCTGTGGACGCCGCGTGAGGATGGTCTGCTCCAGCCGGCGATGAAGCCGGAGATTCTCGAGGCCGACCTTGCGCCCACCGTGCTGTCCGCCGCCCTCTGGGGCACAACGCGCCTAGACGGCCTGCCCTGGCTCACGCCGCCGCCCGAGGCGACATGGAACAGCGCGTGTGCGCTGCTGCGACAGCTCGACGCGCTTGATCGGGAAGGGCGCATCACGGAACGCGGACGGGCAATGGCGCGTCTCGCGGCGCATCCGCGCCTCGCGAACATGATGCTGGTGGTTCCGGACCGGGAAACCTGTCTCGCCGCCGCCGTGCTGGAGGAACTTCCGAATGGCGGTCCGCGCCGTGAAACGGATTTGCGCCGTGTTTTGGACCTCGTGCGGGAAAGGCCGCACGACGGCTTTTCGCACCGGGTCTCCGAACTTGCGCGGCGCTGGCAGCGGCAGCTGCCGTCGGCTCCGCCGGACGGAACGGACGTGTTCACGCCCGTGGCGCTGGCCTTTCCCGATCGCATCGGCAAGAACCGGGGCAATGGCACATTCCAGTTGACGGGCGGCGGTGGGGCGCAGATGGAACGCACGGAAGCGCTGGCGGCGTCGGAATACCTCGTCTGCTGCGAGCTGAACGACGCGGGCGGCGATGCGCGCATCCATCTGGCCGCGCCCATTGGAGAAGACGAGATCGAGGAGTTGTTTGGCGACGACATCGTGGAGGAGACCGTCACCGAATGGGATCGTCGCGCCGAGGCCGTCAAGGCCGTGCGTGCGCGACGGCTGGGCCGGATGACGCTGCGCGCGGGCGGACAGTCCGAACCGGACCCGGAGGCCGTGCGCGACGCGTTGTTTTCGGGCATTCGCCAGAAGGGCGTCGCCAACCTGCCGTGCTGGACGCCCGGCCTCAAGCAGCTGCAGGCGCGTATCTGCTTCCTCCATCGCGTCCTGGACGATTGGCCGGACGTCTCCGACGAGGCGCTGGCTGCGCATCTGGAGGATTGGGTTGGGGACATGGCGCTGGGGATGTCGCGCTGGGCGCATCTGGAGCGTCTGGATCTGGCGGCGGTGTTCGACGTGGCCTTGGCGTCTGCAGGCTTCGACCGCCGTGCGCTCGATCGTCTCGCGCCCATGAAGATGGAAGTACCGTCCGGCTCGCAGATGACCATTCATTACGAGGAGACGGAACCATTCGTGCAGGTACGCCTGCAGGAGTGTTTTGGCCTGATGGACACGCCGCGCGTTGCGGATGGGCGCGTGCCCATCGTGATGAAGCTCTTGTCGCCCGCGCAGCGTCCGGTGCAGATCACGAAGGATCTGGCGTCGTTCTGGGCGAACGGCTATCCGCTTGTGCGCAAGGATCTGCGAGGACGCTACCCCAAGCACTATTGGCCCGAGGATCCCCTGACCGCCGTCGCCACGCGCCGCGTCCGCCCGCCGAAATAGAATTATCCCTTGCTGCTTGGCTCCGTCAGCGGAACGATTTCGCCGATGCGGGGGACGATGAGATTTGCGCCTGCTACAGCCGCGGCGGCCTTTTCGTTTACGTACGGTTCGTCCCAGGGATGGGTGCTGATGCAGAACTTTCCGTGATGTCCGGTCATGTAGCGGCGCGCGCCGAGATGGAGCATGGCCTTCGCCAGCTCGTCGGGGAGCGTGTGGACGCGCGGCCAGCGAAGGTTGTACTGGCCGTTTTCGAGAAACGCAAGGTCGATGCCGGGGAATCGGGCTCCGATCCTCTTGAACCGTTCGTCGTATCCGCCGTCGCCGCCAAAATAGACTTTGCGCGACGGTGCCTCAACCAGGAACGACGCCCACAGCGACTGGTTGCGCACGAAGCCGCGTCCCGAGAAGTGGAGCGTGGGCAGGCAGTGAAAGACGATGTTCCGTCCGTCCGCGCACGGCAGTTCCGTCGCCTCTCCCCAGTCGAGCTCGATCAGCATTTCCGGGTCGAAGCCCCAGTGCTCGAAATGTTCGCCGACGCCCAGCGGACACACAACGCGCCCGATGCGATTGCGCAGGGCGGTCACGGTGTTGTAGTCGAGATGGTCCCAATGATCGTGCGTGATGACGAGCACGTCGATTTCGGGAATGTCGTCTGGCGTGTAGATGTTGGTTCCGGGAAAGGGTTCGCCCAGCAGAAACGAGACGGGTGAAGCCGTCCCGAACACGGGATCGACCAGGATTCGCACGCCATCCGTCTGCAGGAGGTAGCTGCTGTGCCCGAACCAGACGAACAGGTCGCGCGTGCGGTCCAGGTTCAGAAGGTCCGACTTGACGGTGGCGATATCGCCTTCCTTGGGTACGAGCCGCAGCGTGCGTTTCCTGAAAAGCGCGCTCCACACGCCGCCGCGCCCATCATCCGGACGGAAGGGCGGCCTATAGGCTGAGGGCATGTTCCTGAATGCGCCGTTGCGGTAGTTTGGTGAGAGGAGAATCCTTTCGCGCCGCTTCCCTTGCGGCAAACGGCCGAATCGCGCCGAATGCAGGAAAGCGTACCAGCCTGCCGCCAAAGCGCCGCCGATGGCCGTGCCGGCAGCGGCGATCTTCAGAAATCTGCGTCGTGGAGTCATGCAATTCAGTAAGGGAAAGAATGAAGAACGCCGTATTCTATCATTCTCCTAGTCGCAATGTCAATGATTCGGTATTGGTCGCCATCGGACACATTCTTCGTTGCCATTTCCAGGCAATTCCATCCGGGACGGGTATTTGCGCGAACACTCGGCGCTGGGGTGCCCCGCCACCCTTTTTGTCTTTTGGGGATCATGTAGGAATTATACCTCTTCCAACGGCACGGGCGCTGTGCTATAATTAGGGCATGCGAAACGCCAGGGAAGGTCTGTCCAGGCGCCGTTTCATCGGCGGCGCGGCTGCGTTTTCGTCGGTTTCGGCTTTTGCCGCGTCCTCCGGCGAAAAACGCGGGAAGGGCGCATCTGCCGCCAGCAGACCGCCTTCCACCGAGGCCGTGCGCGCCGTATACGAGACGCGCGATGGCCTCGCAACCGATGCGATATGGTGCAGGCGCGTGCATCTGGATGCCGCAGGGCGCATACCTACCGCGGCGGAGGCGCGCGCCTTCGCGGCCGACCGTTCGCCGGACAAGCGTGAACGGCTCGTGGACGCGCTGTTGGGGTCCGAGGACTTCGCCGACTACTGGTCGATGCGCTATTGCGACATCCTGCGCGTGAAAAGCGAGTTCCCGATCAACCTCTGGCCGAACGCGGTGTACGTGTACCATCGCCGCATACGGGAGTCACTGGCAAGGGACGAATCGTGGCTCGATTTCGCGCGCGCACTGCTCACAGCCTCTGGCAGCAACTTCCGCGATGCCGAGACGAACTTCCTGCGCGCCAGCGCCAAGCGCACGGCGGAAGGGCTTTCCGAGGCGGCCTCGCTCACCTTTCTTGGCGAGGCCACGACGCAGTATGCCCAGTACTTCGCGCCCGTGGAGTTCAAGTCCACGCGCGAGTGGAAGGAGGAGATCGTATATCATGCCGCCGGGCGGCCCGGTCCAGGCGACTTCGCGGCGCGTCTCGCGGGGGATCTCAAAGGACGCTTCGCCGCCGCCCATGCGGGACGCGTGTGGCAGTGGATCTTCTGCGCCCCGCCGTCCGCGGATCGCGCGCCGGATCTGGCGGACATCTTTGCGCGGGGCGGGTTCCGCCTGAAGCCGTTCGTGCGGCACCTCCTCCTGTCGCGTGACTACGCGAAGGGATCCGTCACGGGCGGATTCCCCATCCGCCGCCTGGATGCGGAGGTGCTGGAGGACGCCATCTGCTCGCTTACGGGCGCGACGCGCAACTACCAGTCCATAGCGCCGGAGCCTTTCACCTTCCTTCCGGGCGAGCGCAAGTCAGTCCTGATCGAGGATGGCTCCATATCCAATGCGTTCCTCATCCTCTTCGGCCGTCCGGCCCGCGATTCAGGCCTTCTTTCCGAGCGTCACGGCGACGTGACGGCGAAGCAGCGGCTCTACCTGTTCAATTCCGGCAAGATATACTCCTGGCTCGGCAAGATCACCGATGGGAAGAGCTTCCATTCGCGCCCGTACCGCGTCATGTTCGAAGATCTCTACTGGCAGTTTCTCGGGCGGCCGCCGGCGGCGTTCGAGGTGGACATTCTCAACCGGCAGATGGCGAAGGCCAAGAAGGTCTCCGGCAAGACGCTGTGGCTGCTGCCGAAGGATGTGGCGTGGTGCCTGCTCAATTCCAGGGAGTTCCTTTTCCGTACATAGGGGTGCATTATGGCGAAGACGGCAAGATCGGTGATTGAAATCTGGATGTGGGGCGGCCCATGCCAGCTCGAGACGTTCGACCCCAAGCCGGACGCCCCCTACGACTACAACGGCGGGCGCAAGGCGATAGACACGTGCGTACCCGGCCTGCAGATCCACGAATGGCTGCCGGAGCTGGCGAAATGTGCCAATCTCTTCTCGATGGTGCGGTCCATGACGCATCCGCATTTCGGGCACGAGACCGCCACGTACCTGATGCAGACAGGCCGCATGCCCGGTGCCGGCGAAGTGTATCCTGCGATCGGCGCGGTCGTGGCGATGATGAAGGCGAAGTCGTACAAGGGCGACATCCCGCCGTTCGTGATCCTCACGGGCGAGAAGGGCCGCTTCTCCGAGCTGGGGTTCCTTTCCGAGCGCTATGCGCCGCTGGTGACGGGCGGCAACCCCAACGCCGGCAGGTTCGTGGTGGACGGCATCGTGCCGCCCGGCGGGCTTTCGGAGTCCGAGGTGGATGCCCGATTCGACCTGCTGGACCGGCTTGACTCGTATGGCCGCGTCGGCGGGGGCGTCAACAAGGCCGCGCTCGCCGAGTTCGCAGAGGCCGGCGTGGCGGCCCACCGTATAATCAAGGGCGATGCGGCGCGCACGTTCGACCTTTCCCTGGAGAGCGCCGCCACGCGCGACCGCTACGGGCGCACGCCTTTCGCGCAGTCCATGCTGGTGGCGCGCCGGCTGGTGGAGTACGGCGTGCCGTACATCACAGTGAACATGTCGGGATGGGATTCCCACAAGCGCCATTTCGAGACGATGGAGCGCCGTACGCGCGAGTTCGACAAGGCCCTTGCGGCGCTGCTGCGCGATCTGAAGGACCGCAAACTGCTCGACAGCACAGTCATCTGGGCGTCGGGGGAGTTCGGCCGCACGCCGAAGGTGGACTGGGAACCGCCCTGGAACGGCGGCCGCAACCACTATGCCACATGCTTCTCGGCGCTGCTCGCGGGCGGAGGCTTCAAGGGGGGCGTGGCGGTTGGCGCGTCCGACGAGACGGCTTCGCACGTCGTCGACAGGCCTGTGACGCCGGTGGATTTCCTCGGCAGCATCTACGAGCGCGCCGGGATCGACCCCGATGGCCCGCTGCCGAATCCAAAGGGTCTCAAGCTTTCCGTCCTGCCGCCGGCATCGGAGGTCGGACGCCTCAAGGAGATATACGTCTAGGGGAGGGTGAAATGGCGAGATATGCAATACTTCTGGCGATGGCGCTTGCCGCGGCCGCGGGAATGGCGGCCGACCCGTACGTGGGCTACATCTATCCTTGCGGCATCCAGGCCGGTACTACAAACCGCCTGATGGTGGGTGGTCAGGGGTTCTGGGGCATTCTCGACGCCGGCGTGACGGGTGGCGGCGTGCATGTGCTTGGGGTGGACCGCATGGCGCTGTCCGGGCCGCCGGCCGGTTCGCAGCTCGCCTGGATGCGCAAGTGGCTGGACGGTATCATCGTGCGCGGCGACCCGACCCGTCCCGCAATGCCTACGAACGCCGCCGCGCGGGTGAACGAATGGACCGTGAACGCCTGGTGGAACACGCTCGACCAGCTCGACCGCCGCGAGCTCGCGGCCGTGGAGCGCGACATATTCGTACGCAAGAACTCGCTGCAGATGACGCCTTCGCTGCGCCAGATACTCTTCGTGGATGTCGCCGTGGATGCCGATGCGAAGCCTGGCCGACGCGAGCTGTGCGTATGGACGACGAGCGGCATATCGCCGCCGAGACCGCTGATTGTGACGGCGGCCCCGCACGTGGAGGAGCCGCTCTACACGCCGCCGCACAGGAAGAAGGGGCCGTTGCCGGCGGTGTCCAACTTCCCCGTCGTGCTGGATGGATGCATCATGCCCGGCGAGACGGACCGCTTCGAGCTTGTGCTTCGCAAGGGCATGCGCCTTGAGTTCGACGTGACGGCGCGCGAGCTGCAGCCGTACATCGGCGATGCCGTGCCCGGCTTCTTCAACGCCGTGATGCGCCTTGTAGGGTCTGGCGGTCGCGAGATCGCCTTCTCCGACGACCGCGACCGGTTCCGTCCGGACCCAGCATTCACCTGCGTGGTGCCGGAGGACGGGACGTACACGCTGGAGCTCCACGACAACCTTTTCCGGGGCCGCGAGGATTTCGTCTATGCGGTGAACGTATCGGAGAAGCCGAAACCGCCGGCCGCGGCGCCGAAGGGTACGGCACGGCCCGCCGCCGCGCAGACTCTCGCATGCGGCGGCGAGGTGCGCGGATGCATCATGCCGGGCGCGCAGGACCGCTATGGGGTGAGCTTGAAGGGGCCTGGCACGTTCGTGTTCGATCTACGCGCCCGGCGGGACGGTTCGCCGCTAGATGGCGTGCTGACGCTCAAGGACGCGGCGGGACGCGTCGTATGGCGACATGACGACGTGACGAACGATCTTTTCGTGGGCTCCATCGCGCAGGCCGAATGCGACGCGATCGGGCGCGTCGCGCTCTCGGCGGGCGAATCGCGCGACTACTCCATCACCGTGGAGGATCTGACCGGCCACGGTGGCAAGGACTACCGCTACACGCTGTCGCTTCGCAGGGAGAAGCCTGGCTTCGAGCTGTACACCTCTCGTTCGGCGATGGTGTCGCGCGGCGGCGTGCGCCAGCCGATGACGATGCACGTGGTGCGCCATGGCGGGTTCGACGGACCGCTTGCCATGCTGGAGACGGCCGAGTTCCGCTTCGAGAACGGCTACATCCCGGCAGGTACCAACGAGTTCAAGGCCGTGTTCATCGGCAAGACGCGCGAGGAGCAGCCTTTGAGGCCGGTGCGCATACGCGCCTTCGCGGAGGTGGAGGGACGGCCCGTCGTGGCCGACGCCGTACCCGCCGATGAATGCATGCAGGCCTTTGCCTGGCGCCATCTGCTGCCGGCGAGGTCGTTCATCGTGAAGAACCTGCCGCCCTGGTCGCCGCGCCTGCCGAGGCTGAAGCAGTCGGAGACGCTAGTGCTTGTCGGTTCGGCGGCGACGCCCGGGGTCGTGCGCAACGTCCGGCTTGCCCTTGCGCTGCGCCGTCCATACACGTCGCCTGAGGTGACGGGCACGAACACGCTGCCGCATCTGCCGCTTCCAGCCGGCGGCAAGCCGATCATGCTCACGCCCTTGCCCTACGACCAGTATGGCGACCAGCGCACGGAGAACCTGCGCCTCAACTCCACTGCGCGCATGGCAGAGGCCGCCGAGGTACGCCGGACGGCTTCCATGAAGGGCGTCGCGCTTGCCGAGCTGCACGATCCGCTCACGCAGACCCTGCGCGAGCGCGTGGCGATGCGCCTCTGCGGCGAGGACCGCCAGAGTCCGTCGGCGGAGCTGGAGCTGCTGGCGGCGCTGAGGATTCTCGAGGCCATCGGGGAAAGTTCCGAGGTGGCGCATGTGACGATCAACGCCGCCACGCGGCGCGAGGATCTGTCGCAGGCCCGCGTGTCCGGCATCAAGGTATCCAAGACGGGTGTCTCGTTCACGTACGCGCCGCGCGCGCTGCCGCTGCCCGTGACGGATGTCTACAGGCGCGTCGACGCGATCTACCCGGTTACGGCGCGGTTCAACAGGGAGATACTCTCCGTGAAGAAGCTGGAAACCGGCACGTATGCGCTGCGGTTCAACGGGGAAGAGGTGGGCAGGTATTCGTCGCTCGAACTGGCGAAGGGGATAAACCTGGCGCCGCTGGATACGCCGAGCCAGAGAATGGCGAAGGAGATGGCATCGTCTGGACGGTTGGATGTGCGTCCAAGGGATGTGCGCGTGGAGCTGGCGCGCGTGTCGAAGTGAAATTTGTACAATAAGCGAGGTCTAGGAGATGAAGATCGGATTCGACAACGACAAGTATCTGAGCGAGCAGTCTGCCGAGATCAGGCGCAGGGCGGCAAAGTACGGCAAGCTCTATCTGGAGTTCGGCGGAAAGCTGATGAACGATTTCCATGCCGCGCGCTGCCTGCCCGGATACGATCCGAACGTGAAGCTGCGCCTGCTGCAGTCGATAAAGGACCAGGCGGAGATCATCCTCGCCGTCTACGCGGGCGACATCGAGCACAAGAAGATGCGCGCGGACTTCGGCATATCGTACGCCGACGACGCCCTGAAGCTCATCGATGACCTCAAGTCGCTCGGGCTGATGGTGCGCGGAGTCGTCATCACCCGCTACTCAGGGCAGCTCGCCGCCCAGCAGTTCCGCACGCGCCTTGAGCATCGCGGCATAAGCGTGTGGTACCACTACGTCACCCAGGGCTATCCGACGGACGTGGAGACGATCGTCTCCGAGAACGGCTACGGTAAGAACGAATACGTGCCCACGGAGCGTCCGATCGTCGTGGTGACGGCGCCCGGGCCGGGGTCCGGCAAGCTGGCGACATGCCTCTCCCAGCTCTACCATGAAAGCAGGCGCGGCTTCCAGGCGGCCTACTCGAAGTTCGAGACCTTCCCTGTCTGGAACATGCCCCTCGAGCACCCGCTTAACGTGGCCTACGAGGCGGCAACCCTCGACCTCAACGACAAGAACCTCATCGACCCATACCACCTGCAGGCGTACGGCAAGACCACGGTCAACTACAACCGCGATGTCGACGCCTTCCCGCTGTTGAAGGCCATCTGGGAGAGGATGACGAAGAAGGAGTGTCCGTACAAGAGCCCAACCGACATGGGCGTGAACCGCATCGGCTTCGGCATCGTGGACGACGCCGTGGTGCAGGAAGCGTCGCGGCAGGAGGTCATCCGCCGCTATCTGCGCTGCCTGTGCGACTTCGCCGAGGGCTGCACGGACCGCAACTGCGTGGAGAAGGCGGAGTCGCTCATGCGCAAGCTGGACCTCAAGACCGAGGACCGCGTGCCGGTGGAGGCGGCGCGCCAGGCCGCGCAGTCGGCCAAGCAGGCCGGCAAGGGCAAGGCAGGCGGCAACATCGTGTCGGGTGCGGCGATCCAGCTGAAGGACGGACGGGTCGTCACGGGACGCAACTCCGACGAGATGCATGCGGCGTCCGCCATGATGCTCAACGCCATCAAGGCGCTGGCCGGCATCCCGGAGCAGATACCGCTCATATCGCCGGACATCATAAAGTCCATCACCCACATGAAGCACGACATCCTCAAAGGCGGCTCCTACACGTCGCTCAACCTCGACGAGGCGATCATCGGCCTCGCGATCTCGTGCACGATGAACCCGGCCGCGCAGATCGCCGCCGAGAAGCTCAACGAGCTTCGCGGATGCGAGGTGCACATGACGCACATCGTCACCCCTGGCGACGAGGCCGGTCTCAGGCGCCTCGGCTGCCGCTACACGAGCGACCCGTACTACGCCACGAACGCACTCTTCACCGCCGGCCAGTAGGGAATGACTCAAAAGCGGAATTGTTAAATTCCTTGTTGATTTCGGGCGGTCGCTTTGGTATCATATACGCCGTTTTCGGCAGACCAGCTTCGGGCGTGGCGCAGTGGTAGCGCAGTTGACTGTTAATCAATTGGTCGCTGGTTCGAATCCAGCCGCCCGAGCCATTTTTGCCGGAGTTCCTTTTTCGGGCTATTAGCTCAGTTGGTTAGAGCGCTTCCTTGACATGGAAGAGGTCAGTGGTTCGAATCCACTATAGCCCACCATCCACGAAGCATAAAATGGTATAATATACGGTAACAGAATTAATCTAACATTGCAGCCATGTCAAAGATGAGTGAGTTGGCCTTTGCGGTCTTTGTGATAAACGCTTTGTCCGAAGCGTGGGGGATTGCTACACCCAAAGTCTATTCGCTCCTGAAGCAATCCGGCGCACTCGACAACTACATCGTGCCTTACTACGACGTACTTCATACATGTGGCAGGGAATATCTCATTGATGATCTCACGGGCTACCTGGTCGACAGGGGGTACAAGGTATGACGGTATTCCATGGTTCAATATGCGAGGTACGAACGCCCGATTTGTCACGATCAAAGAAGAACATTGATTTTGGCCCGGGGTTCTATGTGACCACAATTCGCCATCAAGCGGAACGGTGGGCGAAACGAAAGTCCGCCCGTCTTGGTGGCGAGGCCGTTGTGACGGAATTCAATATGCTTGATGATTGGAGCGAATACAGGGTAAAGACATTTCCAGAAGCCAGCGTTGAATGGCTGGATTTCGTCTGTGCCTGCCGCAATGGATTGACACCGTACACGAACTACGACATCATCAGTGGCAAGGTGGCCAACGACAAGGTGTATCAGGCGATTGACATGTATCGGCGCGGAATCTGGGATGCATCAAGGACTTTGAAGGAAATCATGTACTACGAAGACAGTCAGCAGATTGCCATAAACAATGCGTCCGCCATCGCCGACCTTCTGTCGTTCACTCGGTCGTATGTTGTAGCGGGGTGAATCATGACAGATGTGTCGGCTATATACAGGCAGGGATTGGAAGAGGAAATAATCTCAAAGTTGGCGGAAACCCGTCACATCGGATTGTCGGATGCGATGGACATCTACTATCGTAGCAGACTTGCGACGCAAATCGCCAATGGTGACTTCGGCATCCAATACCTTTCTGCCGCCTATCTTGTGGAAGACCTTATCGCAAACGAACCTGAACTGTTCTGACTATACCGTTTCCGGTTAATCTCATCGTCAGTACAGTGCGGACAGGCGTCTGGGTGTGATTTTAATTCGTTGAAAATCTGAGCCATATTACGCCGCGCTCCTGAGCTGTGCGATGATGGCGCAGACGCACGCGGCGTTGTGGTGACGCCAGTGCATCCCCGCCTGCTTGCACCTCCGCGCCACGAGGATT
>JAFXTB010000152.1 GCA_017525225.1 Kiritimatiellia bacterium | reverse complement strand
GAGATCGACGCGAAGGACCTCTGGAACGTGGAGAACCAGATGGAGCGCGCGATGGCGTCGATGCACTGTCCGGACAAGGACGCGAGGGTGTCCGTCCTCTCCGGCGGCGAGCGCCGCCGCGTGGCAATCTGCCGTCTGCTGCTCTCCGACCCCGACGTGCTGCTCCTCGACGAGCCGACCAACCACCTTGATGCCGAGACGGTACAGTGGCTGGAGGAGTACCTCAAGGACTTCAAGGGCACGCTCATCGTCGTGACGCACGACCGCTACTTCCTGAGCGACGTGACGGAGTGGATCCTCGAGCTGGACCACGGCATCTGCTATCCCTACAAGGGCAACTACGAGGAGTGGCTCAAGCAGAAGCAGGAGCAGATGGCGCGCGACGCCAAGGCGGAGAAGAGCCGCCAGAAACTGATCGAGAACGAGCTGAAGTGGATCCAGACGAATCCGTCCGGCCGCCATGCGAAGGCGCAGGCCCGCGTGAAGCGCTACGAGGAGCTGCAGAAGCAGGAGGTGTCCACGCGCGAGGACGACCTCGTGATCCGCATCCCGGCGGGTCCGCGCCTCGGCGACCTCGTGGTGCGCGCGGAGCACGTGGCGATGGGCTTCGACGGGCGCATGCTCTACAACGACCTCAGCTTCAACCTGCCGCGCGGCGGCATCGTGGGCGTGATCGGCGCGAACGGCGCCGGCAAGACCACGCTCTTCAAGCTGATGACTGGCCAGCTCAAGCCGCTGGCGGGCGAACTCAGGATCGGCGAGACGGTGAAGATGAGCTACGTGGACCAGACGCGCAGCGAGCTGCAGCCCGACCAGACCGTCTACGAGGCCATCACCGGCGGCGGCGAGTTCGTGCGCCTCGCCGGCACGGCGATGATGAACGGCCGCGCATACTGCAGCCGGTTCAACTTCCGCGGCCCGGAGCAGCAGAAGAAGGTGGGCGTACTCTCCGGCGGCGAGCGCAACCGCGTGCATCTCGCGAAGCTGCTCACGTCCGGAGGCAACCTGATCCTCCTCGACGAGCCCACGAACGATCTCGACGTCGCCACCCTGCGTTCGCTCGAGGAGGGGTTGCAGGACTTCGGCGGATGCGTGATGGTGGTGAGTCACGATCGCTGGTTCCTTGACCGCATCGCCACGCACATCCTCGCGTTCGAGCCTGGCGGCCGGACCACCTGGTTCGAGGGTTCCTTCAGCGAATACCACGAGCGGCTTGGCAAGACCCGCTAGATAAAGGAAAGGGAGCATACGAAATGACAAACCTGACACTGCTTGTATCCCTCATGCTCGGCACTCCGCAGGTGCAGTGCGCCGGCGGAAGCCTGGGCACGCTCGTGCGGGACCAGCTATTCAACGAGGCCATGCGGCTGGACCGCGCCGCCGATGCGGCATGGACGGAGTGCACGACGCGCTCGGCGCTGGCCGCCCGCCAGACCGAGGTCCGCCGCCGCACTATCGAGGCGCTGGGCGGTTTCCCGGAGAAGACGCCCCTGAACGCCAGGACCACCGGCCGCGTGCAGAAGGAAGGCTACGTCATCGAGAAGGTCCTCTTCGAGAGCCGTCCCGGGCACTACGTGACGGCCCACCTATTCCTGCCCGACGACCCCATGTTCAAGCCGCCGTATCCGGGCGCCGTGTCGCCATGCGGACACTCCCTGGCGGGCAAGAACGCCCCCTGGTACCAGCGCGTGGGCGTTACGGGCGCGAAACTCGGCGTGGCCACGCTCGTGTACGACCCCATAGAGCAGGGCGAGCGCCACCAGCTGCGCGACGGCAGGACGCGGTGGAGCACCACGGCCGAGCACAACCGCGCAGGGTACAGGGCCACGCTGCTCGGCTGGGACGCGGCCCAGTTCCGCATCTGGGACGGCATCCGTGCGTGCGACTACCTGTCGTCGCGCCCGGAGGTGGACGCGGAGCGTCTCGGCGTGACGGGCCTCTCAGGCGGCGGCACGCTATCTTCCTACCTCAACGCGCTCGATTCCCGCTACTTGGCGGGCGCGCCCGCCGGGTTCCTCTCCACGGCGCGCGACGTGTTCGACAACTGCGGTCCGCAGGATGCGGAGCAGGTGATCTTCGGGCAGCTGCGGTTCGGCTTCAACCATCTCGGGATTGTGGCGCTCCGCGCGCCGTCGCCCGTGATGATCGTCACTTCCCATGCCGACTTCTTCCCGTTCATGGGCAGCGTGGACACCTTCGAGAGCGCGCGGCAGATATATTCGATGCTCGGCGTGCCGGAGCGCGTGGAGCTGATGGAGACGGCCGGCCCGCACCACTGGTATGAATCCACGCGCCACGCCGCCTTCTGGTGGATACGCCGCTGGGCGGCAGGCGACAGGTCCGCATGGCCGCGCGACCTGACCGCGCTGCGACGGATGGATCTGGAGTTCGACGCCTACACCGCCGACAATTCAGGGCTTGCGTTCGAGGAACCCGCCGTGTACAACGTGACGGACAGCGGCTTCACGCTCGACATACCGGGTGCGCGCAGCGTCTACGACATCATGCGCGACGAGCTCGCCCGCCTCGACGCCGGCCGCGAGGCGCTGACGCCGGAGAGGGTGCGCTCCATCGCCGGGGTGCGTCCGCTTGACTCCCTGGGCTGCACGCCCGTTGCCCGGAAGGAGACCGCCGCGGCCGATGGCCGTGTCGTGCGCATGCTCCTTTCGCGCGACGACGACCTCGTGCCTGTTCCGCTCGTTGCCTTCCTCCCGGCGGCGGCCAAGGGCACGCCGGTCATCCTCTTCACCGATGGCGATCGGAAGTCGCTCGAGGCGGACGTGGGCCGTCTGCTGGCCGAAGGCCGTGCCGTCGCCGTGGCTGAGATGCGCGGGTTCGGCGAGACGGCGAAGGGCAGGAAGAGTTTCTATGGATCGTCCCGCGCCGACGAGGAGATGGCGATGCTATCCTTTGCGATCGGCGAGAACCTCGTGGCTCGCCGTGCGGAGGATGCCGCCATCGCGGCCCGCGGCTTCGCGTCGCTTGCGGGGGTGGAGCAGGTGGCTGTGGTGGCGTCCGGCGCGACCGCCATCCCTGCGGCCCACGCCTTCTTCCTGGAGCGCGCTCTCTTCGCGTCCTTCGAAGCCAGGAAGGCGCCGGCGTCCTGGCGCAAGGTCCTGGAGGATCCAAATGTGCCGTATGCCTTCGCCGATACCGTCCATGGTGCCTTGCGCGCATACGACTGGGCTGACCTCGCCAAGTAATTTTCTTTGCGTGGCATCTTGACTGTCGGGGGTTTTTCCATTATACTTTCACACATGAGATTTTGCCACAACCATGCACTGGCGGCGCTGGCCGTCGGTATCCTCGTGCCGCTGGCGCCTCTTCGGGCGGCAGACGCGGCCGCCGCCAAGGTCGATGAGGCGGCGATGAACGATGAACTTGCCTACATCAACGCGCTGGTGAACGCCAACCTGCCGGACATCGCCACGTCGGTCATCGAGGCGGCGAAGAAGAAGTGGCCCGCGCTCGGGCCGCGTCTGAAGGTGAGCGAGATGCAGGGCGAGCTCAGGATGGGCCGCTTCGAAAAGGTGCAGAAGGAGATCGACGCGCTGAAGGCGAAGAAGGGCCCCGAATACTGGGCGCTCAAGCTCGCCATGGCCGATGCGTACTACGCCCGCGACAAGATAAAGGAGTGCCGCGCGCTCTACGACGAGTTCTTCAAGTCCATCAAGGAGCCGGGTCCCGAGCTGAAGACGTTCTACGTGGAGAGCGGCTACAAGTGGGCGCAGATGCTGCTGCAGGAGAAGAAGCCCGCCGAGGCCACGCGCATCTACGGGGTCATCCTGAAGCAGGACATCGGGGAGGACGCCTGGGCCACTATCGCGACCGACTGCTGCGAGCTGCTGCTGAAGCTCGCCCAGCAGGAGGAAAAGGACCCGAAGCGCAAGGAGGCGTTCCTCAAGCAGGCCGAGACGTACGTGGACAAGCTGCTGTGGAAGAGCGACATGGGCGCGATCTTTGGCCGCGCCGTGGCGCTGAAGGCGCACATCGAGATGCTCCGCGGCCAGATCGAGAAGGCACAGTTCCTGGTCAACGACTACATGCCCCAGCTGCTGGAGATCGATGCCACGCTCAAGGAGCAGGACCCCAAGGGCACCAAGGGCTATCTACGCATGTCGCCCGTGCCGCAGTGCCGCTATCTGCTCGCCAAGATGCTGTGGGACAAGGCGAAGGAGGAGCTCGCCAAGCCCAAGTTCGACCGTGCCCACGTCAACGACCTCCTGCTCGGCACGCGCGACCCCAAGACGAAGAAGCGCAGCGGGCTCGGGGCGATCAACCATTCAGTTACGGTGTACATCAACTACCCGATGTCCTCCTGGGCCATGCAGGCCGGCGCGCTCGTGGACGAGATCGCGGCCGTCGTGAAGGCGAAGCTGGGTGCCGACATCAAGAGCAAGTTCCAGATCTCCCCCGCGCAGATGCGCAACGTCCAGCAGATGCAGTTCCGCAACGCCGGCGACATCCTGCGCGAAGGCGACTACGAGAACGCGGTCAAGGCGTACCGCGACGTCCTGGCCCAGCTGCCCGAGGTGCCTGACTCCGTGGCGGCGGTGGCCAGCCTTGCGGAGGCATATCTCAACATCTGGCAGCGTGCGCGCAAAGGTCCGGACAAAGATGCAGCCCGCCTGGACGCGAGCGCCGTGGAGGGGTATCTCGCGGAAAGGTTCTCCGGCGCGAAGAAGGGCGCGTACGCCAAGCAGGCGGGCGACCTCGTGCTGCGGCTCGCCTCGCGCGAGAAGGAGCTTGGCGACGCCGAGCGCTCGCAGGAGCTGTACGACCTCTATTTCAAGGCGTATCCCACCCACTACAATGCGGCTCAGATGGCCCTCAACCTCGCCGGCCAGGCCTTCAAGGCCGAGAACTACGAGAAGGCCGCCCAGAACTACCTGCGCGTGGCGAACTGCTACTCTAATTCCACATACCATGCCACGTCTCTGCAGATGCTGGCCATCTGCTACGGCAAGCTCGGCGACGAGGAGCAGGAGATTGCGTGGCTGCGCGCGTATTCTGCCGAGGCGAAGCGTCCGCTCGACAAGATCGCCACCCAGCTGAGGCTCGCCCAGAAGCAGAAGGATCGCGGCTTCGCGACGTTTGAAGCCGGCGAGACGAACACCGAGCAGACCGTGGAGATCAAGAACGGCGCCGCACGCAACGTGCTCATGGCCGTACGCGACTTCAACCAGGCCGAGGCGCTCGCCACGAAGTGCATCGATAGCAAGTTTACCGCCCCGAAGGATAAGCCCAAGTTCGAGGCGTACCGCGAGACGGCGCTCATGCTCGCGGGCGAGAGCCTCTCCCGTCTGGCGTGGCCGGAGAACAAGATCTCCACCTTCCGCAAGATGGCGGTAAAGACGTACGAGAAGTACCTTTCCCTATATCCGAAGGGCAAGTGGGCGCCGCAGGTGCTCGTGAAGATCGGCACGATCTGGACTGCGGAGAAGAACATGGAAGAGTCCAAGAAGGCGTTCGCCCGCCTGAAGGAGCAGTTCCCGGATTCCGACGAGGCCAAGAACTCCACGCCCCGCCTGGCGAAGACTCTCATAGAGATGGGGCTCAAGTCCGAGGGTGTGGAGCAGTATGCGGAGATGATGCGCACGAGCGGCAACTACAAGGCGCCGCAGTTCCTCGAGGCCGGCGAGGCGCTTCTTTCCGCCAAGAGCTTCGATACAGCGCGCCAGGCGTACGACAAGGCCATGGAGCTGGCGAAGGCCGCGGAGCCCGTGCAGACGAACGTGATCGCCAGGGCCCTCATCGGCCAGGCCAACACGTACTTCAAGGAGGGCCGCTTCGCCGAGGCGCACGAGGCGCTCGACAAGTTCATCGGCAACGAGATGTTCTCGCGCTCGCCGCTCGTGGTGGATGCGAACTTCATGCTGATCGAGGTGGCTTCCGAGGAGGGCCGCCGCGAGAAGGACGACGCGATGCGCATGAAGTACTTCAACGCCGCGGTCGGCGCGATAAAGAAGGTCCGCAACTACCGCAAGGAGCAGGCGCAGCAGGACGAGCTTGATCTCATGTCCGGCGACGTGCTTGTCCGCAAGATGGAGGCCGAGGAGGCCATGGGCGCCGAGAAGGCGGAGCAGGCGAAGGAGACGTGCGGTCGCGCGGTCGTGACGTTCGTGGCCTTCCTCATGGCCCACGAGCCTACGCCGGAGCATCCGTTCGACAAGATGACCCCGGCCCAGCAGAACAACCTCGAGCGCTGCTACGGCAAGGCGCTGCCGCTCATGGCCAAGCTCGGCAAGTCCCAGGCCGAGCAGGTCATAAAGTACGGCGAGACCTATCTCAAGCTGTTCCCGGAGGGCAAGAGCCGCACGGCGGTGCAGAACGCGCTGAACCAGGCCCGGGCCGAGTGACATTTACAACATGAAAGGTTAAAGCAATGCGAAAAATTCTGTTGATTGCGGTTTCGGCCCTGGCGGCCGCCACGGCGTTTCCGGCCGTGATACAGGGTACGGTGTCCACGGAAGGGGACCAGAAGACTGGCATCGTGAAGTGGAACCACAGGTCCAAGTCGTACACGATCTCGCAGAAGCAGGGCAATGCGGTCATAGACGTGGAGGTTCCGGCCTCCGACGTCATCGGGCTGGACATCGCCAAGCCAGCCAACATCGACGCCGCCATAGCGCAGGTGCAGAAGGGGCAGGGCACTGCCGCTATCGGCGTGCTGCAGGGCATCGTGAAGGAATATTCCCATCTGCAGTGGGACAAGGTGGCCGGCCGCTACCTCGTGGACGCGTATCTCGCGGCCAACCGCGGCGAGGACGCGCTCAAGTCCGCCCAGGCCATCATCGCAGCCGATCCCGGCGCCGCGTTCGTGGGCGAGCTCGCCCCGGCGTACTGGCAGGCGCTGCTGAAGCTCAACCAGAAGCAGAAGCTCGAGGCTGCGCTCGCGAAGGCCGCGGCATCGGGTGACCGCTTCTCCAGCGGTGCCGCGTTCACCCTGCGCGGCGACATCATCATGCATGAAGGCGGCGAGACGGCCGACGCGGCAAGGAAGGCGCTGGCGGACGGATACCTGCGCGTCGTACTGATGTACACGGATGCGCCAGTGGCGGCGCAGCTGAGGCCCGAGGCCCTCTACAAGGCGGCGGGCTGCTTCGAGAAGCTCGGCCAGAGCGGCAGGGCGGAGTCCATGCGCGGCGAGCTGAAGAAGCTCTATCCCAATTCGCAGTGGGCCATGAAGTAGGCGCATGAGCAGACGGAGCCTTTAAGGTAAGAAGAAACAATCTCAACCCAAACCAAGGAAACAAAAATGAAGAAGATGCAGAAGACTGTAATGGCGGCGATTCTCCTCATCGGGCTCGTGGGAGCCCCGTTGACGGCGACGATCACGATGGCCCAGGACGCGGCGCCCGCCGCGGCCCCGGCGGCGCAGCAGGCCTCGGGCGGAACAGGGCTTGTGGATGCCTCCGGCAAGGAAGTGACCGACACCCAGCAGAAGTCCGGCGGCGGCGGCGGATTCCTCGACATCGTGTTCGGCTCGGGCGCGCTCGGCGTGATCCTCTGGTTCGCGCTCTTCGGCGACGGCGCGGCGGCGCTCTACTTCGTGGTTGACTGCTGGGTGCTCATCCGTCCGCAGAAGCTCATGCCGCAGTCGCTCATCAACAACGTCCAGGGCGCCATGGCCGAGGGCGACGTGATGAAGGCCTTGAAGGCCTGCGAATCGGAGCCCAGCCCGATGGCCAACATCCTTGCGGCGGCCTTCCAGCACGTGGAGGAGGGCTACGACATCATCCAGGAGGCCGTCAACTCCGCTGCCGACCTCGAGACCGAGCGCATCATGCAGCGCCTCACATGGATCTCCGTGTGCTCCAACCTCGCCCCGTCGCTCGGACTGCTCGGTACGGTGCAAGGCATGATCATGTGCTTCGCAACCCTCGCTTCGGGCGTGCCCGATATCGGCGCCCTGGCCGGCAACATCTCCCAGGCACTGTGGACGACGGCCGGCGGCCTTGTGGTGTCCATCCCCGCGCTGACGCTCTTCTACTCGATCCGCAACAACGCCAACCGCCTCATCCTGCGCATGACGGCCCTTACGATGGAGCTCATCAAGGACCTCCGCAACGTCGAGGTCGAGGGCGGCGACACGGCTCAGGCCTGATAACGGAACCAGCCAATGGCCAAAAAGCCGAACAACGAAGATGCCTCGCTGGACATGACGCCGATGATCGACGTCGTGTTCCAGCTGATCATCTTCTTCGTCGTCACCCTTAAGATGACCGACGACAAGGATACGACCATCAAGCTGGAGGATGGCAGCCACGGCATCGTGCTCACGCAGGACGAGCTGCCGCCCTCCCAGCTGACGATCGACGTCGCCAAGACGGGGCGAGTGTCGCTCTCGAACATCACGCTTACAGACCAGATGCTCGCGGCGAAGATTCGCGAACGCAAGGCGAAGTTCGGGCCGGACTTCCCGTGCATGATCCGCGCCGACCAGAAGGCGCCGCACAGGCATGTGGCCCGCGTGATGAACATCTGCGCCGCGCAGGGAGTGTGGAAGCTCTCGTTCGTGGCCATCGCCGAGCATAAGAAACCGCAGAAGTAGAGGGATTGGAAATGGCACGCAAACCACAGGAAAATCCCAAGGCCGAGATGACGCCGATGATCGACGTCGTCTTCCAGCTGATGATCTTCTTCGTCGTCACGATCAAGCAGGAGGACATCTATTCGAAGCTGAACGCGAACCGTCCGGCGCCGAACCAGTCGTCCTCGTCCGAGTCGAACGACACCCAGATAAAGATCGACATCGGCTATTCGGGCCTGATCTTCAACGGGCGCGGAGTGCGCATGAACGAGCTCAGGAGCAACCTCAAGCAGCTTTCCGCCACTTCAAAGAACGCAACGGTGCTGATAAGGTGCACGATGGATTCGCCGCATGGCCGCCTGGTGGACGTCCTGGATGCCTGCAACCAGTATGGCATGCACAATCTGTCCATCTTCAGCCTATAGCCCTTAATGCCTTTCTCGCTTTTTCTCGCGCTGAAGTATCTCAAGCCGAAACGCTCGGTGACCTCGGTCATAACCTGCGTGTCGGTGCTCGGGGTTCTGCTGGGTGTGGCGGTCGTCATCATCGTGCGCGCGGTGATGACGGGCTTTGGCGATCTGTGGCAGGAGAAGATACTCGACTTCAAGCCCCACATCTCGCTGACCGCGGGCTATGGCGGCGGCAACCTTGTAAAGGACGAGGACGCCCTTGCGGAGAAGCTTGCCGCCATCGATGGCGTCATCGCCGTGACACCTGAGATCGACACGCGTGCGCTCCTGGAGTTCCGTGGCCGTGTCGCCGCGCCGGTCATACTCGGCGTCGATCCGGACCGATTCTCCACCGCCTACAGGATCGGCGCACCGCGTGCCGGCTCCTACGACCTCGAGGGCGACTCCATAGTGCTTGGAGTGGATCTGGCCAGGCGCCTCGGCGTCTGGACAGGCGACAAGGTCACGGTATATTCGCCGAAGACGCTTGTCGCCCGCGACGAGATATACCTTCCTTGCAAGTGGACCGTCACCGGCATCTACTCTTCAGGACAGCGCGACTACGATTCCGGCTACGCTGTCGCCTCGCTCGCCAACCTGCGCGAGCTGATGGGCGTGGAGAAGGGCGTATACGCGATACACCTGAAGACCTCTGATCCTGCCGACCGCGAGAAGTTCTCCGCGCTCTGCAGCCAGGTGCGTGCGATCGCGCCAGCATGCCGGCTCGTGACCTGGCAGGAGGCCGACCGCGAGATATTCAACGCCCTCGCGGTGGAGAAGAACATGACGGCGCTGCTGCTGATGCTCATCACAGTCGTCGCCATATTCTGCGTGATGAACACGCTTCTCGTCCTGACGGTCCAGAAGACCTCCGAGATCGGTCTCATGAAGGCGCTGGGCTTCCCGAAGGGCAAGATAATGATGGCCTTCGTGGTGCATGGCCTCATCCAGTGCACCACCGGCACGCTGCTCGGACTCGGGGCGGCGTACGCCGTGCTGAAGAACCTGCAGAACCTCGTGGAGCAGCTTGCGCGCTTCGGCATCGAGGTGTTCCCGAAGGCGGTCTACGGTCTCGATTCGATCCCGTATCGCATCGTGGCGGCGGACATCGCGTGGGTCGTCGTGATAGTGTTCGTGTTCGGTCTTCTGGCTTCGCTCGTGCCAGCGTTCCTGGCGGCGTCAAAGAATCCCGTGGAGGCGCTGAACAAATGAATCTGCTTGAAGTCGATTCCGTTGAGAAGGAGTATCGTCTGCCTGGGCAGAAACCCATACGGGTGCTGGACGGCATATCCTTTTCGGTTGCATCCGGCGAACATGTGGCCATCGTGGGGCGCTCTGGTGCCGGAAAGACGACCCTGCTCAACATCCTTGGCGGGCTAGACCGTCCCACGCGCGGCGACGTGGCGATCGCCGGCGAGACCCTCTTCCGCGGCTTCGGCTCCTCGCGCCGCCGCAACCGCCTGCGCGCCACGGCGATAGGGTTCATCTTCCAGAGCTACCACCTCATGCCTGAGCTCGACGTTGTGGAGAACGTGCTTCTTCCGTCCATGACGGGGCACGCCTCGGTGCCTGCCGCACGTTCCCGTGCCGAGGACCTTCTGTGCAAGGTAGGGCTTGCCGACCGCATGGGACATCTTCCAGCGGAGCTTTCCGGCGGCGAACAGCAGCGCGTGGCGCTCGCCCGCGCGCTGATGTGCAGTCCGAGGCTCATCCTGGCCGACGAGCCCACCGGCAACCTCGACAGACTCACCGGCGCCGAGATAATGCGCCTTCTCTTCGAGGCGAACGGCGACCCGCTGGCGGTGGTGATGGTGACACATTCCGCCGAGGCCGCGGCGATGTGCGACCGCACCCTGAAGCTTGAGGGGGGACGACTTGCCTGAAGGGAGGCTTCCCGTTCCCATCCGGGCGTCTTTTGCGGCTTGATGCAGAATCAACGGAGAAAACCAGGATGAATGTCCACAGATCACCTTTGGCGCGGCTGTCCACATGCCGCGGGTGGCAGCTTGCAATGGCGGCGATGGCGGCGGCCTTCGCCAATGCCGCGACGGTGCGTCCGCCGGCCACCGAGGATGCGCTCGTGAACCCCGGCATGGGAATGGTGTACTACCACTATTCCAACCGCCTATGGGCCTACGGGATGTACACGAAGCCGGGCGATGTGCTCGACTGGTTCCCGGGCACAAGCACGGCCTACCTGCGCGTCCTCTGGAACGATGTCGAACCGCAGGAGGGCAGATTCAACTGGGACATCTTCGACTCGCTCGCCCAGAACTGGATCGCCGCCGGCAAGAAGATCGCCTTCCGCATCATCTGCTGTAACCAGACGGAGAACGCCACCCCCGACTGGGTGCGCGAGGCGGGCGCGAAGGGCATCTGGTTCGACTACGTCGGCGGCAAGGAGGGCATCTCCACGCCCGCGAAGCGCTGGGAGCCGACCTACGACGATCCCATCTTTCTAGACAAGCTTACGCGGTTCCTCAAGGCTTTCGCGGCCCGCTACGACGGCGACCCATCCGTGGCGTTTGTCGACGTGGGCAGTTTCGGTATGTACGGCGAAGGGCACACCGGCCGCACCTGCAAGCTGTCGCCAAAGGAGACGGAACGCATTGCGAAGCTGCACATGGACCTGCACCGCGCATGCCTGCCGCGCACATACCTCGTGATCTCCGACGACGTTGCGGGAAGCGGTAGCAAGGTGGCCAAGTCGCCCCTGATGGAGTGGGCGCACGAGCGCGGCATCGGCTTCCGCGACGATTCGCTCATGTGCTCCCAGTACGGGTGGTACCATTCGCACTGGGGACGCAACGCCGCCGTGCACCGCCTGCCGGTGGTGCTGGAGACCGGCCATTTCGAGATGTGCTCTGGACGAGGCAACTGGCGCAAGGACCGTCTGCTGGAGTCGGTGGTGGCGCACCAGGCGAGCTACTTCACGATCCATGGCTTCCCGGACGTCGTAATGAAGGAGCACGCCAAGGAGATACACGAGATGAACCTTCGCCTTGGCTACCGCTTCGTGCTGAAGGAGGTGACATTCCCGGACGAGGTGAAGGCAGGTTCCCGCTTCGAGATCGCATCGACGTGGGTGAACGCAGGCGTTGCTCCGCTGCCTTTCAACGTGCGGGCATCGCTCTCGTGGTCGCTGACGACTGACGACGACGCGGTGGCGTGGTCCGTGACGGATCCGTCGTTCGACTTCGCCGCGCTTGCGCCAACGCTCGAGGATGGCGAACGGCCGGTCACGGCGCGCACATCCTGCCGCTGGGGGCATCACGCGCCGATTCCGCCGTGGAACGACCAGGTGCTGCAGGTCCTGCGCAGCCAGGGCCGTGTGAAGGAGACGGCGTTCGACATGCTCGCGCCGGGCGTCTATACGCTCTGCGTGTCGGTTGGGTCGCCGCAGGGGACGCCCGAGATAGCCCTGCCGCTCCCCAACGGCCGGAACCGCCGCTATCCGCTCGGCAGGGTTACGGTGAAGAGGTGAGACCGATTCTAGAAAAGGAAACAGCCATGACAAGTGATAAAAGCAACTTCTGCCGTCGTCCCGGACTGCTGCCGTTCGCATGCTTCGCCCTTGCGGCGGGATGCGCCCTTGCGGCGGAGAACATGCTGAAGAATCCGGGATTCGAGGAAGGCACAAACTTCTGGCGTCACATCTCCGGGTCCGACATACGGATCGAGGAAGGAACGGGCTACCAGGGCGGCAAGGCGCTGGTGTGGGAGAACGACGATCCGAAGAGGCATCGCTTCCCGGCCCAGTCGGTCAAACTGGAACCAGGGCGCACATACCATTTCACCGCGCTTGTGAAGACTGACGGCTTCAGCGGGAAGGGCAACGATGTCCTGGTCGGCCTTGAATGGTATCTTCGCTCTGGCGTATGGGGGGGCGGATGCTATGGAAAGCCTGTCGACGACAACGGGATAGTGAAGGACGGATGGGTGCGCTACGAGGGCGTGACGGCGCCGATGCCTTCGGATGTGGCCAGGGCCGGGTTCCTGATGGCTACGAAGGATGGCTGCGTAGGGCGCGTCAAGTTCGACGATGCGACGCTTGAGGGTCGCAAAGTCCGGCGTGTAGAGTTCCTGACCACGGATGCCTACCGCGACACTGTTTCGTCCGGGAAGGTCCGCATTCTCGTTGCGCTCCATCTTGATGTCTCCAGATTCGCCATTTCCAACTACATGGCCCGGTTGACATACCGGACGGCGGATGGGAAGACGACCACCATGCCGGCCGATTCGCTGACCGGAGAGGAAGCGTCATTCACTATCGATGTGGGCAGGTTGGCAATGGGCTCGCAGATCGTCCGGTTTGAATTGCGCCGGGATGGGCTCGAGAAGTCTCTGGGTGAGGCGTCGCTGCGTCTGACCCGTCTGGATCGTCCCCTCCGCCGCCGCGTCACGTATGATTCCGCCCACAGGATGCGGCTGGACGGCAAGCCGTTCTATCCGCTTGGCATGTACACGGGACGGATCAGCGATGAAGATTTCAAGATATATGCCGACAGCCCCTTCAACTTCGTCATGCAGTATGGAAGTGTGACAAGGAAGGAGCTCGACAGATGGGAGAAGATCGGCGTACTTGTGGCCACGGATGTCCGTTCCTTAATCTACGGATACGACTACTCGGCCAAGAGCAGGTACAAGACGCTCGCCGAATCGCAGGAAGCGTTGCGCGCGAAATACGCCGAGATAGGCGATAGTCCCGCACTTGTCATGTGGTACCTGAACGACGAAGCACCGGTGTCGCATGCGCCAAACATTGCCGAGGTCCATGCGTTCCTGCATGAGATCGACCCTGAACGCGCAACGCTGACATGCCTCTGCCGCCCGAAGACGGCCAACATGTTCCTGTCAAGCTTCGACTTCATGGCGGTCGATACGTATCCGATCGGCTACAGGGCGGTTCCCGGTTTCGAAAAGTGCTACGAACGCCAGACAGAGGTCGAGGCGGCAATGCGTTCGATGCGTCCGCACTGGTTCATCCCGCAGGCGTTCAACTGGCGCTGGTGCCACTCGGACGAGGTCATCAAGAGATACAGCATACCTGACTCCGTCCTGCGCATGCCGAGCCGTGCCGAGTTCGGCAACATGTGCTGGCAGGGCATAGCCGGCGGCGCGAACGGCATTCTGGCATATTCGTTCTCGACGATGCGCAAGTACATGTCCAAGGATGAATTCGCCGCGTCGTGGGCGGACGTATGTTCCGTGGCGCGCGAGATACGCGGCATGGAGGCCGTATTGCTTTCGCAGGACGTCCCTGTCGCAAAGGGGCTTCCCTCCGCCATCGTCGCGCGCGCCTGGCTCCATGAGGGACGCTGCTGGTATGTAGTGGTCAACCGCAGGTGTGAGGCTGCGGAAGGCCGTCTGCCCCTTGGCGCAAAGGCAGAATCGTTCAAGCAGGAGATTGGTTCCGGCGTGTCGCTTGACCGCGAAGGCGATGCCCTCGCCTGCAAGTTTCCGCCGCTTGGCTATGCGATCGTAAGTCTGGCCTTGGGCAAATAGCTGCGTAGCGAGGCGTGCGGCTTGACGCGGGGCGGCCATAGGTGCTATACTTTGTGTTGACCGACGGCCATTGCCTATGCGATGGCCAACTTGAAAGTAAGGAGTGTTTCCACCATGATCAGATCGTTTTCGGCCATGATGGCCTGTGCGGCGGCTCTTACGGCGCTTGAGGCCGACGGTGCGCGCTTCGTGCGCAACATACCCTACCATCCTGACGATGTGATGGCCAAGGGCAGCGACGCCATGAGGAAGAAGTGCATGCTGGACGTCATGATCCCCGACGGCGTCACGAACTGGCCGGTCGTGGTGTGGTACCATGGCGGTGGGCTCGTCGCCGGCGGACGCGGCGGCTTTTGCCAGATAAGCCGCAAGGCGGAGAACGGCATCGGCGGCGTTTCCGTGGGCTACCGCTTCCTGAGCGAAGGCACGCCGACGGATACCGTGGGCGACGCCGCCGCAGCCCTAGCCTGGACGCTGAAGCACATTTCCGAATACGGCGGCGACCCGAAGAAGGTGTTCGTGAGCGGGTCTTCCGGCGGCGGATACCTTACCGCGATGGTGGGCATGGATCCGAAGTGGCTCGCCCCGTACGGCTACAAGCCGACGGACCTTGCCGGACTGATGCCGGAGACGGGCCAGATGACGAAGCATTTCAACGTGCGCAAGTACACGGGCGACACCGATCCGCAGTTTCTGCCGAAGATCGACGAGTGGGCGCCGCTCGCCCATGCGGCGTCGAACCTGCCGCCCATCTGCCTTCTCGTGGGCGAACCGGAGATCGACTGGCTCGGCCGCGCCGAGGAGAACCGCCTGCTGTACGCGAGCCTCAAGGCCCTTGGCCACCGCGACGTTGAATACCATGCGTTCCCCGGCCGCCGCCACGGCACCATGAGCAAGGATGCCGGACCAGTGGAGCTGGAGTTCGTGCGCCGCCATGTGCAGCAGATCGACGGCATCTGGACGCCCACCTCCAACAAGGTCCTCAATGTGCTGGAGGACTACGTCTCAAAGGGGCGTGTCGCGGGCGTGGTGTCGGTCATCTCCGACGACCGTTATGTCACCAAGTTCGACTGCGCCGGCTGGGCCGACATCGAGAACAAGGTTCCAATGCGCCCCGATACGGTTTTCGCCATATTCTCCATGACGAAGACCTTCACCGGCGCGGCGATCATGGCGGCGATCGACGACGGCAAGATGTCGCTCGACGACGAGGTGTCCAAATATCTGCCGGAGTTCGCGGACATCAAGGTGGAGGTGAAGGGTGAAGACGGCGCGATGCGGCTCGTCCCGCCGAAACGTCCGCTTGTCATCCGGGATCTCGTCACGCACACGAGCGGCTCCAGGTTCCAGCCGCCTGCGATCGTGAAGCGCGACGTGCCGCTCAGGGAGGTGGCGCGCCAGATGGCCAAGACGCCCCTCAAGTTCCAGCCTGGGGAGACGTTCGCTTACGGCAACGGATGGCTTGACACCGCCGCCGCCGCGCTGGAGGTGGCCGTCGGCAAGCCGTTCGACAAGTGGGTGTTCGAGAGGATCACCGATCCCCTCGGCATGCGCGATACGACCTTCACGCCGAACGCGGGGCAGATCGCGCGCATGGTGAAGGCGTATACCACCGACGACAAGCCCCTCAGGAAGGCCGCCGACAACTGCGCGCGGCAGATAGTCTTCCCGTGGAAGGCCAAGGTGCAGCCTTGCGCGGCGGGTGGACTCTTCTCCACGCCGCAGGACATGGTGCGCTTCTCTCAGATGCTCGCGCACCACGGCGAGTGGAAGGGGCGGCAGATCATCTCCCGCAAGACGTTCGACTCGATATTCTCCGTGAAGCAGACTCCCGCCGGGGTTTCGCAGCCGTACTGCGTCGGGTCGTGGCTCTACGGCGACTGGTTTGGGCATGAGGGTGCCATGCGCACCGACCAGCGCGCCAACCTGAAGACCGGCCACTGCCGCGTGTTCTTCATCCAGACCGAGAACCGGGCCGGCTCGGCGTTCTTCGAGCTGAAGAAGGCCTGGAACGCGGCTTGCGACGAGGTGCAGCGATCGGGCCCGTTCAACCCCGGCAACTGACAGTTTTGTTTACGGCGATTGCGAAGATCGACTTCGCAAGGCAGCTCGGAATGCGATGAAGATATTTCTTGCGATTGTGGCGGTAGTCGTAGGGGTGTTCGGGATTGCATGGTTCGCCATACGTGAACGCGAAACGGCTTTTCGTGAGACGGCGGAGAAGCTTTACGAACAGTTGGTACTTGACGGCGTTTCCGATGCGAAGAAGCAGGCCTGGCTCTATATCGCCACCTCAAGGACAGCATCTTCATACGAGTGCCTTGAGCCGGTCCTCGCGGTCTATGACAAGGTGTACAAGAACTATGGCATTGGCGATGGCATCTTCAGCTGGAATCGCTGGCATCGCCGCCAGCAGCAGAATGAGCAGAAGTGAGCAAGGTGCCGGCATCGCTTTCCCGAAATTCGTACCTGATGTGTTCGGTTGCTACGTTTGCGCAGATATGTTACAATATGCGGCGATATGGCACGCGGAAAATTCACGCTTGAGCAGGAAGGGACGGTGGATGGCACCGTCAAATCCATTGTCTTCCGCAACGACGAGAACGGCTACAGCATCCTCAAGGTGAGCCGTCCCGCGCCCGCGCGCGGATATGGTGCCGAGGACGAGATTTCCGTGCTGGGCACCTGCGTGGCCGTCTGGGAAGGCGAGGAGCTGCACGCGGAGGGCGTCTGGGTGGAAGATCCCGTACACGGGCGGCAATTCAAGGCCAAGTTCATTCAATGCATCCCGCCGAAGTCCGCCGATGGCATACGCAGATATCTCGCGAGCGGCCTCATCCACGGCATCGGGCCGGTGCTCGCCAACCGCATCGTCGACCATTTCGGCGACGAGACCATCGATGTTCTCGACCACCATTCCGAACGCCTGAAGGAAATCGACAAGGTCGGCGAAAAGAAGCTCGCGTCCATCCGCAAGGGCTGGAAGGAAGGCCGAGGCACGCGCGAGCTGATGATCTTCACGCAGGGTTACGGCATCTCCATCGCCAAGACCACGAAGATCTACCGCCGCTACGGCGCGGACTCGATCGCCCTCATCAAGACCGACCCGTATCGCCTGTCCCGCGACATCTGGGGGATAGGCTTCGCCACCGCCGACAAGATCGCCATGTCCATCGGCATCGGCAAGGACGACATGAGGCGAGCCCGGGCGGCCATCATACACACGCTGCGCACCGAGGCGGAGGACGAGGGGCATTGCTGGACTTCCGAACCGGACCTGCTGCTGCATGCGCAGGAACTGGTGGAAATCTCCGTCGAGATCTTGGCCATGGCCTTGCGCGAGGAAGAGGCGGAGGGGCGTGTGGTGATCGAAAGCTGCGGCGAAGATCCGCGCCGCGTCTATTTGCGCGACCTCTACTCCGCCGAACGCCGCACGGCTGCAAAGATCCGGCGCCTGCTGGCGGTCGGGACGTCATTCGCGCCTATTCCGCCGGACAAGGCGATCGACTGGTGGGAGGGCCATGCGGGGTTCCGTCTCGCCCCCGCGCAACTCAGGGCCGTGCGCACGTCGCTTGCGGCGAAGGTGTCGATCATCACGGGCGGTCCAGGTGTTGGCAAGACCACGATCATTCGCGCGCTCGTGGGCATCTACCAGGCACGGAAGCTGACGGTACATCTGGCCGCGCCCACGGGCCGGGCGGCGAAGCGCATGACGGAATCGACGGGCGCTCCCGCGCAGACGCTGCACCGCCTCCTCAAGTACAATCCGCAGACGAACGATTTCACGTACAACGAGGAGAATCCGCTGGCCGGCGATGTGTTCATCTTTGACGAGACGTCCATGATCGACATTCGCCTCATGGCCGACCTGACGGCGGCGCTACCCTCGACGGCGACGCTGATCGTGGTGGGCGACACCGACCAGTTGCCGTCCGTGGGCCCTGGCAGCGTGCTGCACGACCTGATCGCTTCGGGAACCATCCCGGCAACGCGCCTGACTGAGATATTCCGGCAGGACAATTCCGGGCTCATCGTGCGCAACGCGCACCGCGTGAACGAAGGACTGCCGTTCGAGATGCGTGCCGGCGAGAGCGATTTCTACTTTGTCGCGAAGAACCGTCCGGAGGATGTGCTGGAACTTGCCCTTGAACTCATGACCCTGCGTATCCCCCGGCACTTCAAGATGGATCCCATGCGCGACGTGCAGATTCTCACGCCCATGCGCAAGAACATGCTGGGGGCCGAGAACCTGAACACGGCGTTGCAGAAGAGCCTCAACGGCACGGGTCCCGCCGTGCAGCGCGGCGCGACGCTGTTTCGCGTCGGCGACCGCGTGATGCAGCTCAGGAACAACTACGACAAGGACGTATACAACGGCGACATCGGCTTCGTGAAGTCCGTGACGCCGCAGGATAGGACGATTGTCGTGCTGTTCGATGGGCGTCCTGTCGAATACGGCTCGGGCGACCTAGACGAACTGTCGCTTGCGTATGCGACGACCATACACAAGTCCCAGGGCAGCGAGTATCCGGCGGTGATCGTGCTTCTTCATACGCAGCACTACATGATGCTTCAGCGCAACCTGCTCTACACGGCCATCACGCGCGGACGAAAGCTTGTGATGGTCATCGGCGCACCGTGGGCCGTGAACAAGGCAATCGAGACGAACGACGTGAGGGAGCGCCGCACGACCCTTGCCGAACGCCTCCGTGGTGCATAGTCCCCAATATTTCGTGGCAGGGGGTTGCATAACACCACAAAATATGGTATCTTATGCGCGTCCGCGGAACTGGCGAAGGGGGGCGGGTGTCCCCTGTGGAGTCTACCACATGAACTGCGGATGCGGCCTTGGCCGTCGAGTCGTTCGTCTGGGCATTGTTTTTCATGAAGGAGATGCTTCAGATGAAGAGTGCTGTTTCGACAAGGCGTATATGGAGGGCGATCCTGCCTGCGTTCCTGCTGGCGGTCTCGGTCGGCCAGATATATGCGTTCACCAACTTTTCAACGCAGATCGCCGACCATATCGGCGAGACGAAGAGCGCGGTGCAGTTCGCGTTCTCGCTCGGAATCTTCTTTCTTGGCATGGGGGCGGCGTTCTTCGGCAAGATAGTCGAGCGCAACATCCGCCTTTCCACGATGATCGGCACGGCGCTGTTCATCTCGGGCCTGCTCGTGACGTCCCTCGGCATCAACGTGAAGTCGCTTCCGCTCATCTATCTCGGCTACGGCTTCCTGGTGGGCACGGGTACCGGCATAATCTACATCTCTCCGGTGAAGACGATGATGCTGTGGTTCCCGAACGCCAAGGCGATCGCGGCGGCCGTGCCGATCATCTCGTTCGGCCTCGGCTCCACGCTGTCAACGATACTCTACAAGGGGATATCCTGGGGCAGCGAGGCCAGCTTCGCGATGTTCAGGCTGCGCGGCTTCGAGACATACGGCATCACCAGCGCCTTCACCGCCTTCGCGGCGTTCTATCTGCCTCCGATGCTCATATCCGCATTCCTGCTCAAGAAGCCAAGGATTGAGCAGATGTCGTTCGCGCACGGGCTGCCGCAGTGCGAATTCACCTACATGGGCCTTGTGAAGGATGCGTACTTCCTGCGGGCGTGGCTGTTCATGTTCCTGAACATCTCGAGCGGGCTGTGCCTCATCCCGCTGGCGAAGCAGATGATGGCCACCGACACTGTAGGCTATTCGGAGAAGCTGATGACGTGGATCATCGCCCTGTGCGGACTCATGAACGGCGGTGGGCGTTTCCTCTTCGCCTGGTGGAGCGACCGCCTCGCGCGCCGCGTCAACATACTGCTGATCATCCTCGGCATCTCCGCCGGCGTGATGACGGCTAGCTGGTGGCCGCCGCTCATCGGCCTCGCGCTCCTCGTGATCAACGCCTGCTATGGAGCGGGCTTCTCGGTGATCCCAGGCATCCTGGCCGACCACTACGGCATGACGAACATCTCCAAGATACACGGCGCGGTGCTTTCCGCCTGGGGTGTCGCCGGCCTCGCCGGGAACCAGGCGGCGATCTTCGTGAGCGACAGGCTTGGCTTTGGCTATGCCGGCGTGGTGACGATGCTTGTCGTGCTCTATTCTCTCAACTTCCTGAACGCGCTGTCGCTTGTCAGGACAACGCGCTCCCGTACGGCGTGAGCATTTCGAACACGGTTGTTGCGGCGGGCGGACGTGTTTTGGTATAATAGCCCGCATGAAATACACAACCTTCGTTGGCAGCCTGACCGATGCCGAGCATCCTGCGGGCATCTACATCCTTGAATCGGACGCCGATACCGGCGACTTCCGCCTTGTGCGTACGGTTGACGCCGGCGCCAATCCTTCGTACATGGCCCTGACGCGCGACTGTACACGACTCTACACGGTCACCGGGCGTCCGGGCTTCGGAGGCAAGGGACACAACGGCGGACTTGCAGCATACCGGGTGGATGGCGACAACCTGACGCCCATCAACTGCGTGCCCACCGGCCACACGGTGCCATGCTACCTAGCGCTGTCGCCTGACGAGCGCACGCTCGTATGGGCGGAGTATTCGCACGCAACGGCCGGCTTCGCTGACCTTGCCGAGGATGGATCTATCTCCGCGCGGCGGCAGATGGTGCAGCACGTAGGGGACGGTCCCAACAAGCCCCGCCAGGACAAGGCGCACGCGCACTGTTCGGAGGTGACGCCCGATTCCCGCTACCAGCTCGTGGTGGATCTCGGCATCGACCAGATCAAGGCGTACGACTTCGTCAACCGGTCGGACGGCATGAAGGAATGCCCGAAGGTGACGATCAACACCTTCCCTCCAGGCGCCGGTCCGCGGCACGTGGTGTTCCAGAAGAACGGGCGCATCATGTACGTCATCTTCGAGCTGTACAACCTAGTGGCCGGCTACCGCTACACGGGCGAAAGCTTCGAGTACGTGGAGACCCGTGCGCTCATAGCGGACCCTGCGTTGAACCGCGACTGCAAGGCATCGGCCGTGAAGCTTTCCGAGGATGGTACGCAGCTCTTCTGCTCGAACAGGGACTGCTCGATGCGCGCGCGCGACACGATCACGGTGTTCAACACCGATCCCGACACGGGCCGCATGGAATTTCTCGCCGAGACGCCGGTGGGTGGCAGCTTCCCGCGCGACTTCGAGTTCATGCCAGGCGGCAAGTTCCTCCTCGTGGGACTGAAGCGCAACGACCAGATCGCCAGCTTCGCGTACGACCGTGCAACCGGAAGGTTCGACCTCGTCAAGAAGATGGATGGTTTCCACCGCACGCTCTACTTCCGGTTCAAGACGCAGGGGGCCAAGGCATGAGAGCGCCTGTCTGCGTGGCGGCGATCGCGCTGTGCGCGTGCGCCGTGTTTCGGCCGTTGTCGGCGGCACAGGTGGAGGTACGTGTCCGCCAGACGCCTGGCGGTCCGCAGCTGTTCGTGGACGGCGAGATGCGCGTGCCGCGCTGGGTGTACCCGGCGGGTGCGGCGTTCCTGCAGATGGCGTACGAACCGTGGGGGACGAACTCTCTCGAGTTTGCGGTCACCGGCTCGAACGTTCCGGTGCAGGTGCAGCTGCGCTTCAACCCGTACCTGCGCGGCAAGGAGCGCGCCACGGTGTGGGTGCGCAACCTGGAGCTCGTGGAGCTGGCCACCGGCCGCGAGATCGGGCTTTCGGGGTCGCTTGCGTCCGCCGAGGCGTTCGACAGGCTCTGGAAGCGCATGGCCGAGAAATCAACCGGCGAGGTGGGCTTCGGTGACGGTGGACTCGCGGTGTCGCTGTACCAGGCGCCCGATCCGCACAATCGGGGGGATTTCCACCTGCGGGCCAATCTTGCCGCGCCGCGTCCCGGCCGCTACCGCCTGTCGTACGAATCGCGATCGACGGGCCGTCAGCCCGTATATCCGCGCGTACTTGCAAAGATTGGCGCGGGGTTCGTGCAGGTGTCGCCGGGCGATGGCGGGGTGTACGACCGCACGGTGAAACTTGCCGCCGACGCCGGGGTGGACTTCATAACGCCCCAGGCGCCCAGCGCCTGGCTGCCGCCCGATCGTCCGCAGAACTGGAAGCAGGTAGACGCATTCATGCGCCGGCTCATCGACTTGAACCCGAAGGCGCTCATCGTGCCGCGCATCGGGGTTGATGCGCCGGGCTGGATGCTTGCCGCCCACCCGGAGATGAGGCTGCGCCGGGCGTCCGGCGAGCTGCTCGCCAAATCGTCGCCTTCGTGCCGTTTCTACCGCAAGGCCGCATGCGAGTACGTGGAGAAGCTGGCGCGCCATCTCGCAACGACCTTCCCGCGCAATTTCGCGGGGTTGCACGTGTGCGGGCAGAACACCGGCGAGTGGTTCTACTACCACGGCTACGGGATGGATCTGCTGGGATACGATCCATATACCCGCGACGCCTTCCGCGAATGGCTTGCGGCGCATGGCGACAAGGACGCCGCAACCGCAGAGGTGCCGCCCGTGGAGGATCGCAGGAAGGGGACGGCGGGAGTGTTCCACGACCCTGTGCGCGAGGCGCGCGTCGTGGCCTTCAACAGGTTCTACCAGGAGGAGATCGCGAGCTTCCTCTCCGAGCTTGGCGCGGCCATCCGCCGCGGTACCGACGGCAAGTCGCTTGCCGTGTTCTTCTACGGATACCACTGGGAGCTGGCGGGCAACGGGGCGGAGTCGGGGCATCTCGCGCTGGACTGGCTGCTGAAGAACGGCCGCGAGAACGTGGACATATTGAGCGGACCGATTTCGTATCCCGGACGCCAGAAGTGGCCGGGCACAGCGGACGCGATGGGGCCGGCAGAGACGCTTGCGCGTGCAGGCGTGATGTGGTTCAACGAGGACGACACGCGTACGTGCAAGGAGCCTATCTGGGACTTCATCACCTGCTGCGGCGGCCCGCCCATAGACAAGCCGCAGACGATCCGTACGCTCAAACGCAACCTCGCGCAAGACATCATGCGCGGATTCGGTTGCTGGTGGATGGATCTTTTCGGGCGAGGCTGGTTCGACGACGAGGACCTCTGGAAGGTGATGAAGGCGCTGCGCCCCATCGACGAGGCGATGCTCTTCCGCCGTGCGCCGTTCTCGCCGGACATCGCCGTGATCGTGGACGAGAAGAGCTTGGCAAGCCTTGCCGCAGGTTCCAGGCATCTTGCGCTTCCGCCGACGATGCGTCCCCCGTTCTCGGGCTGCGGCGCACCCTACGGGCAGTATCTGCTGCAGGATGCGCTCGAGCGTCCGCTGTCGGCGAAGATGCGGGTGTATGCGATGGAGATGTCGCTCACCGCCGCGGAGCGCTCTGCGCTCGCGGCTGACCGCAAAGCGCATCCCGAGCGCACGCGCGTGTGGGTGTGGGCGCCTGGTTTCGTGTCGCCGGAAGGGTGCGACGTCCGCCACGTGGAGGAGGTCACCGGATTCCAGTTCGATCGCCGTTCGCTGATCAACGTGAAGATATCCCCCTCCGCCAAAGGTCTTGCCGCAGGGTTCACAAAGGCATCCTGGCCGCTCAAGGACGACATGGTGGTGGATCCAGTGCTCATCGTACGCACAAACGCTACGGACGAGGTATGGGCGACGTTCCCAGACGGTTCGCCGGCCGTGGTGGTGCGTCGGTACGCCGAGGGAGGGTCGGACGTATTCGTCAGTCCGATCCGTCTGCAGGGGCCGGAGATGGTCGGCGCGCTGGCGCGGCTTGCGGGCGTGCAGATCTATGCGCCGCCGGGTCGCGCAGCCGTGTGGGCGGCGGAAAACTTCGTCATGGTGCAGGCCTCCGAGGCGGGCGACATTCCGCTGGACTTCGGCCGCGAGACGACCGTGGTTGACGCCATCTCCGGCAAGCGGTACGGGTTCGGCCCCAAGGTCAAGGTGAATTTCGAGAAGGGGGATGTGAAGATATTCCGTCTCGATCCTCCGCCTACCGATGCCGAGCGCATGAACGCCACGCAGATGAACCGCATGGCCAAGGCCGCCATCGAGCGGCGCGTGGATGGCGGTGCCTTCCGCGTGCTCATCTACGGCAACTCGGTGCTGAAGCACCGTCCTGCACCTTCGATCGGATGGACGAACGACTGGGGCATGGCGGCAAGCTCTAGGGAGAAGGATTTCGCCCATCTGCTCATCAAGGATCTCGAGCGCAGCCGCGGTGCCAGGGCCGACTATGTGATGCGTGGCCTGTACTGGTTCGAGAAGGACCACCGCAACTTTGACGTGGAACGCGAGCTTGCAGAAGACATCGCGTTCAAGCCCGACTATGTCGTCATAGCGATCGGCGAGAATGTGGGTCGTCTGGACGACAAGGCCAGCCAGGACATATATCGCGACAAGCTCGTGGAGCTCGCGCAGGCGTTCAAGAAGGATGGCCGCCGGCCGATCATCCTTTTCCGTGCACCGTTCTGGAAGAATCCACTCAAGGCAGCCATCACGCTTGACGCCGCCACGCGCACCGGTTCCCGGTATGTCGATGCATCCGTGCTAGACGCCCCGGAGAACAAGGCGCTCGGGCTGTTCGCGCATTCCGGCGTCGCGGGGCATCCTGGCGATCTGGGGATGAGGCGTATCGCCGATCTCATCTTCAAGGGGTTGACGTCTCGCTACATCCGTCCCGAAACCCCCGTTATCCAGGAGGCCGCCATGCCGCGCAAGGGGCGGCTGCACCTCTATCTGCTGATGGGACAGTCCAACATGGCCGGACGCGGCGCGCTCAAGCCTTCGAACATCCTTGCTTCCACGCCGCGACTTCTGATGTTCGACGAGAAGGGGCAGTGGCGCATGGCGGCGGAACCCCTGCACGCCGACAAGTCCGTGGCCGGAGCCGGGCTTGGCATGAGCTTCGGCAGGACGATGGTGGACTCGGGTCCGATACATTCCGTGGGGCTGGTGCCGTGCGCAGTCGGCGGCACGCCTCTTTCGCAGTGGATGCCTGGCGCGCCGCTGTATGTCAAGGCCGTGGAGCGCGCGAAGGAGGCGATGAAGTCCGGCAGGCTCACGGGCATCCTCTGGCACCAGGGCGAGACTGATGCAAACAGCGCGGAGGCTGCCGCGACATACGGCGAACGCTTCCGGCAGATGATCACCCGGTTGCGCGAGGATCTAGGCCAGGGCGATGTGCGCGTCATCGTGGGCGGGCTGGGCCAGTTCCTCGACCGGCGTGTCGCCGCCGGTAAGGGCGGCGCGCATTGGCGCGAGGTCGACGCCCAGCTGCGGGCCTCCGCGAAGGAACTGCCGAACTGCTTCTACGTGCCGGCCGACGGGCTTGAGGACGGCGGCGACATGCTGCATTTCAGCACGCCTGCGCTGCGCGAGTTCGGCGAACGGTACGCCAGGCAGATGCGCGGCGGGATCGACGCCACGGTCACGCACGTCATCGCGCCGTTCAAGGCGTATGTCGGCGGACGCGAGGTCAAGGTGCATGCCGCGCGTGTGTCGGCGTTCCCGCTCAATCAGGAATGGCCCGGCTACCAGCGTCCGCTGGACCAGACCAAGATCGACTACTTCGTCTCCTTCGACACGCCAGGGCCATGCGAGATCGCCTTCGATCTGCCGGGCGGCGTGCCGAAAGGTCTGCGGATACGTCCGCTCGGGATCGCCAGGGCTGTCCGGACCGAAGGCGGCAGGCTCGTGGTGCCGGTGCGCGGTCCGGAGCAGTTCGTCGTGGAGCTTGGCGCGGATGGCCCGGTGGTATCGGTCTTCGCCAACCCGCCATTCGTCTACAGGCATGTGCCGGGCGAGATCTACTTCGGTCCCGGGGAGCATGACGTGGGTGTCATCGCGCCGACGAACGGGCAGACGGTGTGTATAGACGAAGGCGCCATAGTCTATGGTACAATCTACGCATACAAAGCCAAGGACGTACGGGTGACGGGGCGCGGGATAATAGACGTGTCGAAGCTCCACCGCGGAGACCGCGAATCTGCGCCGCAGCGCTACGTCGAGTCGCTTGGGCTGAATGCCGACTTCCAGGCGCGCGCCAACTGCTGCCTTACCGTCAACGCCTGTACGAACGTGACGGTGGAAGGGCTGGTGTTCCGGGATTCATCCCGCTGGAGCACAGTGGTGCGCGGGAACAGCCGGGGCATCACGCTCGACAACGTGAAGGTGATCGGCCAGTGGCGCTATACCACGGACGGCCTGGACATCTGCTCGTCGCAGGATGTCGCGGTGCGCAACAGCTTCTTCCGCTCGTTCGACGACTGCATCGTGGCGCGTGGCACGATGGGGTCTGCCGAGATCGGGCCGGTGCGCGGGATCCGCGTGGAGAACTGCGTGCTATGGTGCGACTGGGGCAAGAACCTCGAGATCATCGCGGACGGACGGCCGTGCACGATTGAGGACGTGGAGTTCCGAGACATCGCATGCATCGCGGTGGACAACGTCGCCTGCAACATCGTCGCGTGCGGCAGGCGCGGCATCACGTTCCGCGACATCCGCTACCGCAACATAGAGGTGGACTTCCCATCGCCGCGCTGGAGAGGGCGGCTGCAGCGGATCCCCGGCGAGAAGTTCGTGTTCGAGCCTAAACCGTCCGGCGTGGTGGCTTATATCTCCGGCACGTCCTCGCCGGTGCCGATCCCTCAGGAGGCGATGTGCCGCATCGAAAACGTGTCGTTCGACGGCGTGCGCGTGTATGGCGACGAAACTAATACCGTCATCAGCGTGGTGGAGCCTGTGGCGAACAATGTGTTCAAGGACATCGTGTTCAACAATGTCCCGCCGACCGTGAAGATCCGCCGCGTCCAGCGCTAGCTTCGCAATTGCCCGACTTGTTCCTGTTCGGAGGAAACTACATGTCCGACATGCATCTATGCACCGCCATGGCGGTCTGCCTGTTCCTCGCCGGCGCCTCGTCCGCCGAGCCCACAGGCGCGGGTGATTTCACCATCGACGCGCCCCGCGCGACGGGCGGACCCGTCGTGCGCGCGGCGGATTTCGGATTGTCGTCCGCGAACGACAAAAACGCAGCCGCGATCAATCGCGCGCTCGACGAATGCTGCCGCGTGAAGGCGAGCCGCTTGGAGCTCGCCCCGGGCACGTACCGCTGCTTCGACGAGCCCGGGGTCGTGGTTCGAGGATTCACCGACTTCACTCTCGACGGCAAGGGTGCTGTGCTTGTGTTCCGCAGAGCGCCCGAGTACCGCTGCCAGCCGCAGAGCGAACTGATCCTCGACAAGGGCAACCTGCTCGTCCAGCGCTGCCTCCGCACGGAAGTGCGCGACCTAACGATGGACTGGGACTGGGAGGGCGACCCGCTCGCCTCCTTCGTGCGTGTGACGAAGTGCAACATCGACACGGCGCATCCCGAGAACGCCTGGATGGAGCTGACGTTCGTCGACTACGAGCGCCACCCGAAGTATCCCGAGCCCGTGCCCGTGCAGAAGTTGATGGCGATGGACGAATGCCGCACGCGCTTCCGCAAGGGGCCTGGACTTTACTGCGGCCAGACGGAAGGGCACTTCGGCGCGAAGAACGAATGGGTCGCGCCGAACGTCCTGCGCGTGTGGCCGGGCATCGCCATGCCGGGACGCAACCAGAACCCTGCCACGCACTTCGTGACCAATCCCGATGCCAACCTGCGGGCCGTGCGCCGGTTCGAGGATGGCGGGCTATACCGTCTCCAGCACTGCTACTACGGCAAGAACGGTATCAACCTCGACTCTAACCGCCACCTCACCGTCCGCGACGTGCGCGTGTGGGCGTGTTTCGGCATGGGGATGGTGACGGACGGAGTACAGGAGTATTGGCAGGTGGAGCGTTTTCGGGTGGCTCCGCCCACGGCGCGGGAATTCGCCGCCGCCTATCCCGGGAAGCGATTCTTCGAGCGTCCCGTCTCCTCCACCTCCGACGGCCAGCACGTGGCGCGCTCGAAGGGGCACTGCAAGTACATAGACTGCTACTGGACGCGCAACAACGACGACGCCAACAACTTCCACGACCGCTTCACGATCGCGGTCAAGGTGGCGCCGCGCCGGCTCTACGTGATCAACCGCCGCGGGGTTGCCTACTTCCGCGCCGTGCCGGGCGCGCCGATCGAGTTGCGTCACCCCGATTTCTCGCCGGCGGGCTGCACGGCGAAGCTCGTGCGGGTGAAGGGGGAGCTGCTGGAGCTCGACCGTGACATTCCCGATCAGAAGGGACCCTGCTTCCTCGTGTGGGACCGTACGTACGGGACCGACTGGGTGCTCTTCAAGGGGTGTACGTGCGAGGACAGCGGTTGGCGCAACCTTTTCTCCCCATCCAATCTCACCATCGAGGACTGTACGTTCCGCCGCACGCCCGGCATGCCGATCAGGCTCATTGCCGACTGGCGGGCGCATCTCTGGTGCGAGGGTATGGGCACGACGAACGTGGTTATCCGCAACTGTACGTTCGAGGATTCCGGACAGCTCGTGCCGAAAGAAGGGCAGATATCCACGCGCTGCGTGGTGCCGGAGGGCTGGGACATCCCGCCGCCCGACAAGGGATTCGTGGGGGGCGACGTGCTGATCGAAAAGTGCACGTTCGTGCGTCCGGCGGGACCCGTGCTCGACTTCCCCACGGGACGCAACGTCACGATGCGCGACTGCACCGTGGACCTGCGCGGCATCAGGAACGCCACGCCCGCAGCCGGTTCGTTCAACACGGCCGGAGCCGAGAACGTGCGTATCGAACGCATCACAACCCTTCGGTAGTCGGTCGTTTGACCATCTTGCAATCTGCACGGGGAATATGGTATACTAGCCGCATGAAAAGCAAAATTCATCTGGCAGCATTAGTCATAATCCCCGTCCTGGTAGCCTCATGCGGAGCATCTGGCGGCGACGTCATCGGTGTGGATGGCCCTCGCATAGCAGCCCGCTACAAGGTGGAGAAGCAGGACAAGATGCAGGGGTTCACGCGCACGGTGTTCGAAATGGACGGCTGTGTGGCATGGGTCGTTGAGCCCGACAAGCCGGCGTCCGACGGACGCTGGGTATGGTGCATGGAGTGGCCTACCGCCTTCCAGGACCGCACAGGCGTGAAGGCGCTCCTTTCCGCAGGCTACAGGTGGGTGACGTTCAATCCAGCGTCCAAGACCGTCTACGCCGGCAACCAGAACGACGAGATGATCGCCAAGCGCCGCGCGTTTCAGAAGTTTCTCGTGGAGGGGCTAGGCTTTGCGCCGAAGTGCGGGCTCATAGGCATGAGCTGGGGCGGATACTATTCCGTCAGGTACGCCTCCACGCATCCCGATTGCGTGTGCGCGATATATCTCGACGCGCCCCTGCTCGACTTCTCCACGCTCAAGGGCTTCAACGCGACCGGCAACTACAGCCGGCAGAAGCTTGCGAAGTACTATCCGTTCATCACGGATTCGTATGTGGGCGCGGACGATCCATTCCAGAGCGTCAACCGTTTCGAACCCATCGCAAAGGCGGGCATACCGGTGCTGATACTATACGGTGGAGTGGACGAAGTGGTGCCGCCCGAGAAGAACTGCATGCGCTTCGCGGCCGCCTTCGAGAAGGCCGGCGGCGACCTGATGATCGAGCGGCGCGGCAAGTACGGCCACCATCCGCATGGCGTCGAGCCGAACGAGGTTCAGAGACTCGTCAACTTCTTCGATCGCGGGTATACGCCTGTCAAAGCTAAGTGAACTAGATTGGGCAAGGAGAAAAGCGATGAAGACCGAGATCCTGGCTGTTATGGCAATGGCCGCCTTGATGGCATCCGGAATGGATGCTTATGAGATCGGCGAGGAGCTTGGCGCCGAGGTGTTCTGGAAGTCCGACCCCGTGCTTTTTGTCCGCAACCATCGCGAGCAGGGGTTCAAGTTCACGTCGGAAAGCCGCGAAGGGGCCGATTCGCGTCTTGATGGCGGCGTGACCTATTTCGGCATACCTGTATTCGAGACGCGCATTGAATTCACCGAGTCCGGCGACGGCATCGAGCGCGTGGAGCTGACGCTTTTCAGCATGGCCGGCACGGAGTCCATAGAGCGTACGGAGGTTTCCGGGGGCACTATGCGAAGGCTCGTGCGTAAGGAGAAGTCCATAACCCGCGATGGATTCCTCAAGATTCTTACGGAAGTGCGCGGTAAGCTCACGCCCGCTGGATCGAAGAACCCGGTGCCAGTGCCGGTACGCATGAAGGGAAGGGGACAGGTCCAGAAGGTGCAGACCTGGCCGCAGACCGCACTGCCTTCGTCCACATCCCTCACCTGGAACTATTTCCAGGATGGTAGCAAGGCCGGAACCTTCAAGCCTGGATTCGTGCGCGTGGCCGTGGATGGCCCTGCGCGGCTGGCCGGCGGACACGCCAGGGGCGGCAAGGTGGCGAAGCCTGCGGCAAAGGGGCGCAAGTCGATCGTCGACAACGTATTCCGTGATTCGCGTGGCGATGTGTATGTGGACAACGTCCCGATGGTCGACCAGGGCCAGAAGGGCTATTGCGCCGCCGCGGCCGCCGAGCGCGTGCTGCGGTACTATGGCGTGGAGGTGGACGAGCACGAGATCGGCCAGGCCGCCGGTACATCGGCAGAGGAAGGTACTTCGTCCAAGGACATGAAGGACGCCGTGGACGCCATCGGTCGGCGCTTCCGGCTGGCTACGATTACGCTCTACGGTGACTTCGAGAAGCCTGTCGGCGAGCGTATACAGGGAATCGAGAAGGAGATCGCCAGCTACAACAAGGCGGCCAAGAAGCTCAAGAAGCCCGAGATCGCCGAGTCCGTGTACATAAAGCGTCAGGGCAACATGGTGATGTACGACCCTCGCGCGGCCGACGAGGCGATGGACGCCGAGGTACTCAAGGACATGAAGGTGAACGGCGGGCTGAAGTCGAAGTACAAGAAGTTCATGGCCGACGTGCACCAGTACGTCAACTCCGGCATGCCGCTTTTCTGGGGCGTGATGCTCGGCACGTATCCCGAGACGGACCTTCCGCAGACGCGTGGCGGTCACATGCGCCTCATCATCGGCTACAACGACAAGAAGCACGAGATACTCTACACCGATACATGGGGCAAGGGGCATGTGCTCAAGCGCATGCCTGCCGACTGGGCCTGGACGATATCGCGCTTCCTCATGGCGATGAAACCGCTCAAGTAGCTCCGCAGCACGGTGGCGGCAGGAGGGATCGATGGTAAAGGTTGCGCTGGTTTCCGCTGGCGAGGATCGTCTGCCTGAAGGAACGGCGGCGGCAATCCGCGGATTCGCGGACTTCCGTGCAGCGCGCTGCGAGACGCCTGAAAGCCTCCTTGCCACGTTTCCTGACGCTGAGGTGCTGTGGATGTTCGGCCCGAACCTCTGCCTTGTGCCGGAGGTGCTGGAGAAGATGCCGAACGTCAAGGCGCTCCTCCGTTCGGGGTCCGGACTTGATGCGCTGCCTTGCGCCTGGGCCAAGGCGCACGGGGTCAGGGTGTACAACACGCCGGAATCGATCGCCGAATGCGTGGCGGAGCATGCGGTGGCACTTCTCCTGTCGTTCGTTCGCCAGATTCCGCGATACTGCGCGTGTGCCAAGGCCGGCTATGAGTGGGGCAGGGTCGAGGGGATGGACTGGCACGTCTCGCACAGGACGCTCGGGCTCATTGGCTACGGCCACATCGCCCGCCATGTCGAGAGGATGATGGGCGGGTTCGACATGCGGACAATCCACTACGACCCGTTCGTGCCCGATTCGACGGATCTGGACACCCTCCTTTCGGAGTCGGACTATGTCTCGATCCACTGTCCGCTCACGCCGGAGACGAAGGGGCTCATCGATGCGCGGCGGCTCGGGCTCATGAAGCGTGGCGCCGTAATCGTCAACACCTCCCGCGGCGCCGTGGTCGACGAGGAGGCGCTTGCCGACGCTCTTGACGCGGGGGCGATCGGCGGTGCGGCGATAGATGTCATGTGCGAAGAGCCGCCAGACGTCCACAGCCGTCTCCTGCAGCATCCCAGATGCATCGTGACGCCGCACATCGCCGCTTTTTCCTGCGATTTCGAGAGGAACTTCTTCGCGGCCTCAGTGTCGCGTCTCGCCCAGATCGTTGGCGAGATCGAATCCGTGTAGCGTGTAGGGCCGACGCACCAAAATGCGTTTCCCTTCCTTTCTGAGGTGAAACGTATTCTTGCGTCGGCAATCCCCATTCACCGAGTAGCATGGGTCCCCTTGGGACAATCGTCTATCTGGTGACTTTGCAGACTGCTACGGATTCTCAGAAGACACGCAAGGCGCGATGTACATGCTGCCGTCCGAAAGCTGCGGCATGAGGCTCGAATGCGTGCCGGAGACGACGATTCCGGCATGGCGATCGTGAACCAGACACGCCTTGCGGCTGGAACGCGCATTCATCTTCGCTAGCGGGCGGGACGATAGGGTTGATCTTTTGCCACCCCAACGCGCCGGTATTCGTGCATCGAGGCCCCGAAGGCATCGCGAAACAACTTCTTCGGGTGGTTCTCGCTCTTGAATCCGCACAGGGCGGTTATGTGCGCGATCGAATGGCGGGTCGTGCGCAGAAGCCTTGCCACCTCTTCCAGCTGCCTGCGGCGTATCGTCGCCAGCACGCTCTGCCGCTGTATCTGCCTAAAGCGCAGGTCGAGAAGGCTGCGGGATATGCCTAGATAGGCGGCGACATCCGCCACCCCTATGCCGTTGCATGCATTGCCGCCGATATACTCCAGAGCCCTCTGCACAAGGAAGCCGGAAGGGGATATCGGCCTGGTCGATCCACGTTCCGTTATGCCGCATATCTTATGGGTCATGAGACGCCTCTTCACGGTTCTATGATCCATCAGGGCGTCAAGGGTCTTTGCCGCCAGAAAACCCTCGCCCTCGAAATCCGGACGGATGCTCGAAAGCGCTGGCGACACGAGATTGCAGTTGAAGTCATCGTCGTCCACGCCCAGCAGCGCGGCCTGGTCGGGTATGCCGACATGGCATTCGTGGCAGGCCGTGACGACATCCACAGCGCAGGTGTCGTAGGCGCAGAAGATGGCGGTGGGCTTGGATAGTGCCCGCAGCCAGGCCGCCAGGCCATCATGGTACGCCTTGTCGTCCGCCGGATTCGCCCGGAACACAGAGCATCTGCCGCCCATGCCGGCGATGGCGGAGCAGAACGCATGTTCGCGGATCCTGGACCATTGCGTCTGCATTCTCGCCGGAACGAATCCGAAACTGCTGAAATGTCCGAGCGAGGTGAGATGGTGCGCCGCGGTCTTTCCGATTTGGGTATCGTCCAGCCGAATGAACGCATTATTGGCGTTCTTCCGCGAAAGCTCCGGCTCCGCGTCCAGAAACACCGTCGGCAGACGGCTCGAGAACAGGGAGTTCTGGATTTCGTCGTAGTCGGAGTTGCTTGCATTGATGCCGGCGATCATTCCGTCGAAGTACGCCTTGGACGGCGTATGCAGTATCTCAGGCGTGATTTCCGCCGCCCGCTGGATCAGATGCATGTTCCAGCGTCCGGAGGAACCGAGAAAGCGGAGAATGCCGGAAAGCTGGCTGCGACCCGACATTTCCTTCATCTCAAGCACGATAAGCACTTTCTTTGGCGATTGCATGTGAGAATGATAGCATTTTGGCCTGTTCAAAGCAATAGATTTTTCTTGCGCAAACCAATAGATTTCACCCTCGAAGATATGCTATACTTGTTCTGCCATCTTTGAGAAGTCGGAGGTGGTGGGAGTGGCAGACCGTACATGGTGCGCGCGAGGCGCGCCGCAGGATAAAGGTAGATGGACATGAGAGCTGGATTCACACAGGCGATGTCGCGTGTCCTGGCATCGGTGGCCTTGTTCGCGCTTGCGGGCGCGACCATGGCCGACATCGAGTATTTCGTCGACGCCGACGGCGGCAGCGACGCATGGGACGGCCTTTCGGCGACGCATGTCGATGGAACGTCGGTCGGTCCGAAGAAGACCATTGGCGCGGCGGTGGAGCTCGCGAACAACGATGGCGTAGACTCCATCGTCACGCTCGCCCCCGGCCGCTACGACAAGGGCGAGTACTTCGAGGACGGCATGACGAACCGCGTCGTCATAACCAAGCCGCATCTCAAGATCCGCTCCAGCGGGAGCAAGAACGACACCTTCATCGTAGGTAACCATGATCCATCCAATGCCAACGGCATCGGTCCTGCGGCCGTGCGTGGCATATACATCGTATCCAACCTTGTGACGGGAGTCGGTGCCGACTATCAGGCGACAAACGTCGTGATCGAAGGTGTTACGATCTGTAACGGTGCGACTGTGAGCGGCGGACGTGGCGGCGGTGTGTACTGCCGTACCCCCGATGCAGGTGGCGCGTCGATCCTCATCGACTGCGTCGTCTCCAATTGCTCGGCTGACGACTACGGTGGCGCGCTCTACCGTCAGAACGCCTATCGCACGCTCTTCACTGGCAACTACGCCAAGAATGGCGGATCCGCGATGGCGTTTGGTGCCATGGTATGCTGCGTCATAGCAAGGAACCGCGGACCTGCAACCACATACAACATGCGCACGGCCGTGAACTGCACGTTCGCCTGTAACGAGCAGTATGTGATCTTTGGCGGCTACACGATGGAATGCTACAACTGCCTCTCCTTCGGCAACGGAACGAACAATGGTGCCCATCCGAACGGCAATGTATATGTGAATCTGCATGACTGCGTCAGCGCCGCCCCCACCCGGATTCCAGGAACGGTCACGGATTCGATAACCAACGCAACGTCCGTGCAGTGCGTTTCAACCGCGTTTTTCGACTGGCGGATTCTCTCCGACAGTCCCGCGATAGGCAAGGGCCAGGGGAAGTGGTTTACGGGAAAGGTGGTTCTGCCGCCCGGCTACACCTTGCAGGACTATCTTGGCAATCCCATCGATACATCGGGGACGCTGGATTGCGGTGCGGTGCAGTCCACGGCGTTCACGCCCGATTCGGGCAGGATCGTGTTCACCTCGCCATTCCGCATGGATGGCTACGACGCCGTCTCCGCCAACAAGACATACCATTATCCCACGAACTCGATGGCGGCCAGCCGCATCCGCTCCACGCCCGCATCGGGCGTGCCGTACATGGTCTACTGGGACGCGCCTGGCGGATCCCAGATCAACATGGTTCCGCAGTACGATGGGTGGACGCGCATCCTGCCGCCCACAGGCGCGGATTCGGCGATCACGGTCAGCACATACACCGCTACGCACGTCCTGTACGTGGACAAGGAGAACGGCAACAACTCCTACGATGGCCTTAGCGCCACGGTGAAATCTCCCACATCAGGTCCACTGAAGACCTTGCAGGCGGCTGCGGAGGCCGTGAAGGACTTCGAATATTCGATCGTGTATGTGGCACCTGGCGTGTATGACGAGGGGTTCCGTACCCATACGGAGGAGGGTCTCGTCTGTACCAACCGCCTGAAGCCATACTCGTCGGTCGGGTTCATCGCCGCCCAGGGGCCGGGTACCGCGACCATCAAGGGAGCGCCGGATCCAGATACCGGCGGCCTGGGGCCGGGCGCGATCCGCTGCTTCTTCCCAATGGGGCGATCGTACCTCCAGGGATTCATCCTGAGCGACGGCTATACGCAGAACAGCGACAGATGGGCCGGTCGCGGAGGTGCGGCATACTTCGGCAATTCCACGTACACCGCGGCGTGCCTTGCCGACTGCGTGGTCACGAACTGCCATTCGCACCTCGGCGTGGTGTTCTATGGAATCTCCTGGCGGACGAAGTTCTTCGACAACCATGTATATTCCGGCGAGCTTTTCCGGTTCGACAATTTCTTCTCCTGCATTTTTGCCGGCAACACCACGGCAGACGGCAGCGCCATGTTCAGATCCCAATGCACGCTGTGGGGATGCACGATCGACAAGCTCGACGACGACATGAACCTGCACTATGAGAGCTCGCCTGGCAGCGAGATCTGTGGCAACCTGTTGGCGACGCGGCTCAGCTCCCCGGTGCCTGCCGCAAGAGGCAACTGCCTCGCCGCCGAACCGTTTTTCGTGGATCGCGCCGCGCGCGATTTCCGTCTGGGCTCGATGTCCCCGGCCATAGGCGCATTTCGTCGTAGCGACTTCTATGCCACCGGTGCCAACTTCCGCGTTCCGGCCGACATCGACGGCAACGACTACATCTGGAAGGATGGCGCGACAAGCGCAGGTGCGCTGCAGAACAGGCCGATCGCGATGTACATCGTCACGGGCGATGGCGGCGGCGTGTCCGTGTCGGGAGGCTCGGCAGGTACAAACATCGTGGAAGAGGCGACAACTATCACGGTCGTCGCGACAGACGTGGCAAATCGTCCATTCCTTGGACTCGAGGTCGATGGCGCCATGCTGCCCGCGTCGCAGACGAGCTACTCGTTCCAGGTCTCGCCCGACATGGATCATTTGCCCAGCGTCTGCGCCAGATACGGCACGACATGGTATGTGGATTGCCTTGGCGGGTCGGACTCCAATTCAGGCGGCACGCTGGCCACGGCGAAGGCGACCATCCGTGCCGCCACGACGAACGCTGTCGCCGGGGACCTGGTTCTCGTGGCGCCGGGCACGTACGGTGTGGACGAGGGTTCGCAGCTGCATCCATCGCACATCAACAAGGACGACACCAACACCCCGGTGACGGTAGGTGCGCGCGTGCTTGTCCCCAGGAACGTGGTCGTGCGGTCCATTGAAGGGCCAGAAAGCACGGTGATCCTGGGTGGAACGGCGACATCCGGCGCGAATGAATGGGGCTGTGGAGAAGGCGCTGTCCGCTGCGTCACGCTTCTGGGTGTGGGATCCAGGCTTGAAGGATTTACGCTCACCGGCGGACGTACGGCGATCGGTTCAGGCGCCCATGACGACTATGCCGCCGCAGGCGTACTTTCCGGGAATGGCGGTGTCGCGTCCGGCTGCATCATCTCGAACAACGCCGCGTCGCGCTGCGGGGCGGTGTTCCGCACTGTGCTTCTCGACTCCCGCGTGTTCGACAACAAGGTGTCGGTCAGGGCTTCGATCGGACGTGAATCCACCTTCCATCGCTGCATATTCGACAACAACAAGGGCCCTGAGCAGGCGATACAGTACTTCTCGTACATAAACTCCTGCACGTTCGGTCCGGGCAACACGGACCTGAACGACAAACCGCAGCATGTCATCGCCTATGCCAACGGCGGCACCTCCACGATCATCAACAGCATCGTGATGGGTTCCGTGCTCGCGCAGAACAACTACCCGTTCGCGGCGATCAATTGCGCGTTCATGACGAATCGTGCGCCGTCCACCGCGAGCATCACGCTCACCGACTGTGTCATCACCAACGCCGAGATGCTGGCCCTGGACGAACACTATCGGCCAGTCATCGGTTCCAATGCCGCGATAGACACGGGCAACTCCACGCTCATCGCATCGCAGATCAACGATGGTCTGGACATCTCCGGCCTTCAGCGTGTCATGAACGGCGAGATGGACATTGGCGCGATGGAGGCCGACTGGCGGCCCGTCTATGCGCGGTACATCGGCGGCAAGAGCCTTTCCGTGACGAATGTCTCGCCGGAGGTCTACGCGAACGCATCGAAGGAGGTGTGCCTGCCTTCAGGTGAGATCGGCGGCGTGGTGAGCGGATCCAGCCTGCGTAGCCACAAGTTCACCGTCGTGTTCCGCGTCACGGGTACGGGGACGTTCAACATCTATCTTGACGGGACCCTTGCAGGCTCCTACGTATTCTCGGAAGACACGCAGAACGCGACATTCATGCGGTCCACCGACAGCTTCGGCATGAGGCTCGAATACGTGCCGGGGGCCGGCGATACCGGCATGGCGATCGTGAGTGAGGCGCGCCTTGCGGCTGGAACGTGCATACATCTACGCTAGCGAACAGGACGATAGAAGAAAGGCAGTCATAAATGAGAGGTAGACCATCAAAGGCGATGCCGGGTGTTCTGGCATCTGTGTTCGGATTCGCGCTTGCAGGCGCGGCCTTGGCCGACATCGAGTATTTCGCCAACGCCAACGGCGGCAACGACGCATGGGATGGCCTTTCGGCGACGCATGTCGAAGGAACTTTGGTCGGTCCGAAGGAGACCATCGGCGCGGCGGTGGAGCTCGCGAACAACGACGGCGTAAACTCCATCGTCACGCTCGCCCCCGGCCGCTACGCCAAGGGCGAGTACGTCGCGGGCGACATGACGAACCGCGTCGTCATCACCGCCTCCAAGCTCAAGATACGCTCTTCCGGGAACAAGAACAACACCTTCATCGTAGGCAATCATGATCCATCGAATTATAATGGCATCGGCCCTGCGGCTGTGCGGTGCATCTACATCCAGAAAGACCTGGGGAGCGTCTCTCTGCCGGAATCTGCAACAAACATCGTGATCGAAGGCGTTACGATCTGCAACGGTGCAACGGCTGCGGGAATGGCAGGTGGAGGCGTATACTGCGTTACACCCGATGCAGGTGGTGCGTCTCTGCTGATAGATTGCGTGGTATCCAACTGCGCGGCCGAAGCGACCGGCGGCGGAATATACCGGCAGTACGCGTACCGCACGCTCTTCGTGGACAACTACGCAGGCACAAGCGGCTCCGCGATGGCGTTTGGCCGCATGCTGTTCTGCGTGGTCACCGGAAACCGCGGGCCGGCAACCACTCACAACATGTTCTCCGCCCTCAACTGCACGTTCGCATGTAACGAACAGTACGCGTTCCTTGGCGGCTATGCCATGAACTGCTACAACTGCCTTTCATTCGGCAACGGAACGGACAACGGATGCAGTCCGAAAAGCAACGACGCCTTCAACATGCATGATAGCGTGTGTGCCGCTCCCACCCGGATTCCGGGAACGGCCACGGATATGATAACGGACGCATCGTCCCTGCAGTGCGTCTCCACTGCGTTCCACGACTGGCGGCTTCTCTCCGACAGCCCTGCGATCGGTAAGGGGAAGGGAAGCTATATCACGGACAGGACCAAGTCCGTAAAGCTCCCACCTGGATATTCGCTCGCCGACTACTACGGCAATCCGGTGGACACTTCAGGCTCGTTGGACTGCGGAGCCGTGCAGGCGCCGGCCTTCACGCCGGTTGCGGGCAGAATCAATTTCGCCGACCCGTTCTGCATGGAAGGGGTGAATGTCAGGGCTCCGAAGGGGTCGTATCATTATTCAACGAATGGCGCGCACGCATTGCGCATACGTTCAGCGCCGACGAATGGGACGCCCTTCATGGTATGCTGGAAGGCTGCGGACGGAGCGACGGTTCACATGGTACCGCAGTACGATGGATGGACGAGCGTGTTCCTTCCGCTTGCAGCGAATTCGTCGATCACCGTGAGCACCTATACCGCGACCCTGTCGCTTTACGTGAACAAGGCATCCGGCAGCAATGACTATGACGGGAAGAGCCCGGTGGTGGAGTCCGAGACAAGGGGACCCAAGCGCACGCTTCAGGCCGCTGCGAATGCCGCCCTCGATGGTGGTTATACACTCGTATACGTGGCGCCGGGGGTTTACGACGAGGGTGGCGGCATATATGAGGAAGGTGGCCTGACCATTTCCAACAGGGTGATCGTTGGGCGCCAGTTCAACATTGGCTTCATAGCCGCCGAGGGTCCAGGCACTGCGACGATCAAGGGCGCCCCGGATCCCGATACGGGCGGACTTGGGCCTAACGCCATGCGATGTTTCTTCCCAAGGAACAGGTCGTATCTTCAGGGGTTCATTCTCACGGAAGGATACACGCACAATGTTTTTAGCCGTTCAGGGCGCGGAGGTGCCGTCGACTCCGGCAATGCGTCCGGTGCCGGATCCCTGGCAGACTGCATCGTCACCAATTGCCACTCCTACGAGGCTATAGTATCTTACGGTTTTTCGTGGCGGTCGAAGTTCTTCGACAATGAAACCACGGGCGGGGAGTTTACCAAGAATGCAGTGTTCTCCTCGTGCCTGTTCGCGGGAAACACGGTGCCTTCCAACTACGGGCTGATCGGCAACCAGACCGTCATGCGCGGTTGCACGGTTGACATGCTCGGTTCGGATTTCGTGTTGACCACCGGCAACTCGCCGACGTTCTACGGCAATCTTGTGGCGGCCGATACCGCGCAGTCGTATATCGGTACGGGTTACAACGCCGTCACTCCCACACCGTATTTCGTCGACCGCGAATCGCGCGACTACAGGCTTGGCGGACTCTCTCCCGCCGTACGCAAGCATCCGATAGAGCAATTCTACGACAGAGGGGCGAATTTCTGGTTTGTGTCGGACGTGAGCGGGAACACGCTCCAGATCGACAATGGCCGCGTTACCTCTGGCGCGGTGCACGAGACGCTGCTTCCGATGTACGGGGCTTCTGCAACCGGCGGCGGGTCGGTTTCGGTGAGCGGAGGTCAGGCCGGGACGCATTTCGTGACGGCGGATGCCGAAATAACGGTCGAGGCGTCGTCCGCCAAGCGCCCGTTTGTCGGTCTGGAGGTCGATGGACAGATGCTTCCGCCGACGCAGACGTCGTACACGTTCAACGTCTCGCCCGCCGATACCGTCTCGCATGCGGTTCGTGCGATCTATGGCAAGACATGGTACATCAATGCCCTTACAGGTAACGACTCGAACGGCGGCGGCACCGACGAAACGCCGAGACAGACGATCCGTTCCGCCACCACGAATTGCGTCTGGGACGACGTGGTGCTGGTTGCGCCGGGTACGTACGGCGAGCTGGAAGGGGTGCAGTTCCACCCGGCCCCCGCCCTCGACGACGACAAGACGAGCCCGATTGACGTGGGTTCGCGCGTCTTTGTGCCGAATGGCGTGACGGTGCGTTCCACGCATGGGCCCGAGTCCACGATCATTGTCGGACGCGCAGCCACGCATGACACGGATGCGTACGGCAATGGGCCCGATGCCGTAAGGTGCGTAATGCTGAACGGATCGGATGCGCGGCTTCAGGGCTTCACCCTCACCGGTGGGCATACCTCCACCGGATCCGCATCGCGCGACGACAACGACGGCGGTGCGGTGATGTCCCGCACGGCAAGGGTGTTGGGCTGCATAATCACAAACAACTTCTCTTCGCGCAACGGGGCGGTTTTCCGCACGAGGGCGTTCGACTGCATCATAAAGGACAACCACGCCACAACATGCGCATCCGTTGGCCGCGAAAGCTATTTCTACCGCTGCCTGATCGACGGCAACAAGGGCGGGCAGCAGGCGATCCAGTACTTCTACAGGGTGGATTCCTGCACGTTCGGGGACGGCAACACCGATCTGTCCGGCAATCCCGCGGAGGTGATCAACTACGGCGGGATCAGCGGCGGCAAGGCCCTCGTCGTAAACACGCTCATAAAGGGACTGTCCGGTATATCGTCCTCCCATCCCTACATGTTCAGCAACTGCGTGTTGAACGCGGCCAGCACGCTGCCGACCGAGCGTCTCTACAACTGCATCGTCACGAACAGCGAGATGATCGCGTTGGATACGAACTACAGGCCGATCGTCGGTTCAAACGCCGGCATAGACCGGGGCGATCCTTCGCTTCTGCATGCCGAGATCAATGATGGACTGGATCTCAGCGGCGGACCGCGCATCACCAACGGCGCGATGGACATCGGCGCGATGGAGGCCGATTGGAAGCCGACCTATTCCGAATATCTGCTTGGAGGCAGGCGTCTCACGGTGACAAACGCCTCGTCGGAGGTCTACGCGAACGCATCGCGGCAGATATGCCTGCCGTCCGGCTGCGTCGAAGGCACGGTCACCGTTTCTAACAGATCGGCCAGCCGTCTCAATGCGACGTTCCTCGTTGAAGGAACGGGCAGCTTCAACATCTTCATCGATGGCAGCCTCTATGGTTCGTATGCATATTCGGAAGAGAAGAGGGTTGTATGCATCAACATCCCGTCGACGTCGTTCGGTATCAAGTTTGAATACGTCCCCGGCGAAGGTGATTCAGGCGGGGCGATCCTAGATGCAATGTGCCTGGTAAAGGGAATGTCGTTGACGTTCCGGTAGGGGATGGTACAGATGAAATACCTTGGCTGGTGCCTTTGTGCGTGTGTTTCCGTGGCGTCGGCCAGCGCCGCCGCCCCCATCGCCCAGAACACGGGCTTCGAAGCCGAGAAGCCGGTGGAGGGCTGGTATGTGCCTGCGAACTGGAGCGTCCTCGACGGGGCGGGACGCAAGGGCTCTCGCGCTCTAGCGTGGGACTGCGACGATCCGAAGCGCTTCTCCTACCCATCCCAGCGCGTCACGCTCGAACCGGGCGTGCGCTATGCCTTCGGCGCGTGGGTGAAGACCGAACGCGGCAAGCCCTCGCCGCAGGTGTGCCTGGGCTGGTGCGACGCCACGAACAAGTGGATAGCCTGCACTTACGCTACCCCGGCCGTCGACAACGACGCGCATACAGACGGCTGGACCCGCTACGAGGGGCACACCCCGCCGCTGCCGGCCAACGCCGCCAGGGGCATCCTGCATGCGCACATGAGACGTGGCGACACGGGGAGGGTGCTCTTCGACGACTTCCTACTTGCCGAGGAAGGCTCGGAGATGATCTCCTACCTGGTCACCTCCGCATACCGCAACGCATTCATCCGGGCGGATGGTCCGATACGCTTCGTGACCCCCCTGAGCCTCAATGTCGTGCGCCATCCGCTGAATGGCCTGTCGGCGGAATTCACGTTCAAGGGTGAGGACGGCAGGATGGTCTCCCGTCCGGCCGACCGTTTTGCCGCCGATCTGGCGGAGATGACGTGCGACGCCGCGCAGTTCGCCTGCGGCACGCAGCAGGTGACATTGTGTATACGGGAGCGCTCGTCCGGCAAGGTGCTTGCCAGCAGATCGCGCCGGATCATCCATTCCGAGACGCCCATCCGCCGCCATGTCGCATTCGACAGGCTGGGGCGTACGCTTGTCGACGGGAAACCCTTCTTCCCGCTCGGGTGCTTCTCCGGGAGGATGGATGCCGAGGACCTCGCCATCTACAGGAAGGGGCCATTCAACTTCTTCATGCCGTACGGCGTGGTGGAGAAGGACGACATGGACCGCTACGCCGCCGCCGGACTGATGGTCGCGCCGTGCGTGATGCAGAAGGTACACGGCCTCAGATATTCCGTGAACAGCCCGTTCAAGACCGAGGCGGAGAGCCATGCGTGGTTCAGAAAGCATGTGGCGGACGTAGGCAGTCATCCTGCGCTGCTGGCCTGGTTCCTGGTGGACGAGGTGCCGCTCGCCTATGTGCCTAACGTCGCAAGCGTGAACGATCTGCTGGAGGAGATTGACCCCGACCATCCTACCTGGACCGTCACCGACAAACCGCACCACGCGCGCGCGCTTCTGCCGTGCTACGACGTGATAGGGATGGATCCATACCCCATCGGCAACAAGGAGGATCGTGCCGACATCGGGATATGCTCCGACTGGGCCTGGCGGACGCGCGAGGGGATGTTCGACATGCGGCCCATGTGGCAGGTGCCGCAGGCGTTCAACTGGACCTGGTACCGCAAGGATCCGAGGGACATCCCGCCGGATGTCCACATGCCTACCCGCCAGGAGATGGCGAACATGTGCTGGCAGGGCGTGGCGGCGGGCGCGAACGGACTGTGCCTCTATTCCTACAGCTCCATGCGCAGGAAGATGAAGAGTGCCGAGTTCGACGCCTCATGGGCAGATGTCTGCGACGTGGCGCGGGAGGTGAAGCGGATGGAGGGCGTGCTGCTCTCGGACGGCGAGCCGATGGCGCTTTCGGACGTGCCGATGGACAGGCTGGCCGTCCGTGCCTGGAACCATGGTGGACGCGACTGGGTACTTGCCGTCAACCGCACCAAGTCTCCGGCAAAGGCGCGCCTTGCGCTGCCACGCGCGTTCCGTGCCATCGAGACCGCCTTGGGCGGCGGCGCTTCGTTGGAAGGAGCCTCGCTCGTGCTGGATCTGCCGCCGCTTGGCTATGCGTTCGTGGCGCTGACTCCTGGCGAAACGTGGGCCGAGGAACTTGACCGTTCCTTCGGCATCGATGGCGACCGGTCGATAATGAAGCCGCGTGACTGCGGGCTTGTTAACGGGCATCTTTCCGTAAACGGCTGGCTTGAGGACGTGGCGGAGATCCGCCGCCTGTATGCGCCGCCTTACTTCTGCGACGACCTGAAGCTGTCGTTCACGTTCAACGGCGCAAAGGTGGCGGCGAAACGGCACCGGTGGCGTCCGGAAGTGCTTGTGCGGGAAGGGGTGGCCGACGGTTGGCGCATCTCGAGCCGCCTCTATCCGATCGCGGGCGAAAGGGCGCTCATCCTGGAGGTGGAGGCGAAGAACGAAGGCGCTGCCGCAAGGACGATGAGGATCGGCCACTCGATGGAAGGCACCCCGCACTATCTGGCCAAGTGGTCCTTCTCGTCGCCGCACGCGCATCTTCCGGCCTGGCGCGGCGGTGTGATTTCGCACGAAAGCGGGATGAACCCGGCGAAGGTCGCCTACGGAGCCTCGACATGGCAGTTCGGTGCCGTCACGATGAAGGATGTCCCCCCCGGCGAAAGCCGTAAGTGCCACTTCGCGCTTGCGATAGGCCCCAGCGGCCGCATCGACCCGGAATCTACGAAGGCGTACTGGAAGGAAGGACAGCCCGCCCAGAGATTGCTTGATGATCCTGTCGGCGACACGGTGCGCCGCGCCCTGGCCAAACCCGCCGCGACCATCGCCGCGAGCATCGAGGCATGGCGGGGGCGCGTCCGGTCTCTCGCCGGGAGGGTGCCGCGTTTCGAGACCGATGACGACGGCTACCGGCGGCTCTATACGCGCTCGCTTCTCCACTTCCTTCTCTGCGAGTGGAACGTCGACGAGTTCGTGGTTAAGCCTTACTATTCCACGGGCGGGATGTTCGGCTGTTGCATGTGCAGCTATCTCTGGAACATAGGTGGACCATACCGCATGTGGCCGCTTGTCGCGCCCGAGGCGATCAAGGAGCACCTGCGCGTGTACATGAAGCTCGACCTCACAAGATGCTACGCCTTCAACCCCTGCGACGGCGGACCAGTGGGACCGTACTACCCCATCAACCAGGAGAAGATGATATTCCTCATCCACGCCTATGTGATGGAGACGGGGGATGTGGCGTTCCTGAAGGAAAGCGTGGACGGCCGTACCGTCGTGCAGCGTGTGCTGGACATGGCGCTTACGCACGACGATCTGACGAAGGACGCGGTGCTGGCTGACTATGGTCCGCGCAACGACCACCTGGAGCTTCGCTTCGGCAACCTCTACAACGGTGAAATGCCCGATATGAACCTGCGCCGCATCGTGCTGCTGCATCTCGCGGACTCCCTCTGCCGCCTCGCAGGGCATGATCCGAAGATCGATCTGGTCCGGCGCGCCGACGCCCTCAAGAGACTCTGCCGCGAGAAGCAGTGGGACGCCAAGCGCGGCTGGTTCGTGGGCAAGTGCTCCGATGGCAAACCCACATGCCGCTGGACCATTCAGATGTTCAAGGCGCTCGGTTGGGGCGACTGGGTCATGGATGGCGATGCCGAGGCGGCGCTCGTGCGGCACCTCATGGATCCAAAGGAGTTCCTGGGCGCATACGGCGTGCATTCGCTCGCCAAGATCGACCCCGCGTACGACGATTGGGATGTGGACAACGGCGGCCCTGGCGCATGTGTCTCGTTCGCGCCGGCCGTCGTGGACCGCCTCTATGCCGATGGTCGCGTGAAGGAGGCAGAGACCATCCTCTCGCGTTTGAAGTGGCTTGGCGACCGGCTGCCATATTGGGGTGATTCGCATTATGCGGATCGTCCCGACTACCGGCACAGCACACCGCTCCAGCTCAACATCGAGGGCGGCGGCATCTCTCAGACGATCATCTTCGGCATGTTCGGCATCAAGGTGCGCGAAGACTTCTCCATCGAAGTCGCGCCGCATCTACCCGAAGGCGCGGACCGCATGTCGCTGCAAGGTGTGAAGCTGGCTGGCCGCGTGTTCGATGTGGTAGCGACAATGGCGAATGGCGTGGAGGTCACAGTCGAGGGGCGCAGTCTCAAGGCGCCGCTCGGCGGCAAAGTGGTCGTGCCGGCGGTCCGCGCCTGCAAGGGAATGTAAAGGAGGATGATCAGAATGAATGTCAACAGATCAAGAATGGTACGGTTGTTCACGAGCCGCAAGTGTCTATTTACATTGGTGGCGATGGTGGCCGCCACGCTCCATGCCGAGACGAATCTTTTCGTCAATGGAGACTTCGAGGCCGGGACGAACGGCTGGAGGTATCTGCCAGCTCGTTTCTGGCGCGTGAAGAAGGGTTGCGGGCTGGATGGCTCTGCGGGGCTGGTGTTCGAGGCCAAGCCCGGCGACAAGATTAGCTGGCCCTGCTCCGATTCGATACCTGTGGAGGCCGGCCTTGCATACCGTTTCGAGGCGTGGATGAACTCATCTGGCCTGAAGTCCAAGAAGGGCGATCTGTCGCTGTCGTTCGGCGCCGACGATGCCAATGGCCACCACCTCGGCTATGGCGGAGGTGCCGCCCGGCGTGTCATCGATAACTCCGTGAGGAAGGATGGTTGGCATCGCGTCGAGGGTGTGACGCGCGTCCTGCCCGAGAAGGCGGTTGCGGGACGTTTCTTCCTCTACTCCGGCGACGCGAGCGGGCGTGTCCTGATCGACAAGATCGTCCTTCGCCCGGTGGCGGCCAATCCTGTCGACCATCTCTGCACGTCCGCCTACCGCAACGAGGCTTGGGAAGGGGACGTCGCCTTCAGTGCGGCCTTTTGCGTCAATCCGCTCAAGAACCCGGTGGAGGCGCTCGAGTGCGTGCTTGAATATGTTTCCACCAACGGGCCGGCCACGGTGCGCGGCACGTTGTCCAACGCTGTCGCTACGGCCACGCTCCCGGTCGAGGCGCTGGCGTATGGAAGGAACGAGGTGGCGCTGTCCGTACGCCGCAAGGACGGCACTGCCACTCTTGGGCGTTCCTGCTGCCTCTTCACGCGCGAGTACTGCCCCATGCCGCGCAAGGTGACCTTCGACGCCCGCCACCGCACGATATTGGATGGCCGTCCGTTCTTCCCGCTCGGCATGTACTGGGGCGAGGTGACGGCGGAGGACATCGCCGTGTACACCAACGGCGCCCCCTTCAACTGCCTGATGCCGTACAAGCGTCCTGACCAGGCCCGGCTCGATATCTGCCAAGCGGCGGGGTTGCACGTCATATACCCGCTGAGCGGATTCTTCCAGGACATCGGTTCCGCCAGGACGCCGCAGAAGGCGGCGGAGCTGGATGCCAGATACATCCGCGCCAACGTGAGGCGCTTCCGGATGCATCCCTCCATCATGGCCTGGTATCTGGCGGACGAGGTGCCTGAGCACTTCGAGCCGATTCTTGCCGCCCGCCGCGCGGCCGTGCATGAGATGGATCCCGACCATCCAACGTGGATAGTGCTCGACAAGCCGAGGGACGTGCGGCCGCTCGTACGCGGGTTCGACGTGATAGGCATGGACCCCTACCCCGTCGGCAACCATGGTGGACCCGACCGTACCGAGATCGGCATTGCCGCGGGGTGGGCGCGCGAGGCGAAGAAGTCGACATACGGATTCAAGCCGATGTGGCAGGTGCCGCAGGCCTTCGACTGGGGCTACTACCGTCCGGACGAGACGAACCGTCCGTCCGTGCACCTGCCTACGTATCCCGAACTGCGCTCCATGACCTGGCAGGCGATAGCCGCGGGCGCGAACGGGCTTGTGTTCTACTCGTTCTTCGACGCGCTCAAGCGCGACAAGTGGCCGAAGGAGCGCATTGCCGACGCATGGCCGAACGTTTGCGCGGTGGCTAAGGAGGTCAAGGCGTTCGAGCCGGTACTTCTTTCCGACGGCGTTCCGCCCGAGATAGAGGATGCACCGGCCGAGATTGCAGCGCGCGCCTGGCTAGCCGGGGATCGCGTGCATCTTCTACTGGCCAACACCGTGCGCAGCAAGGTGTCGGGCGTGCTGAAGGTAGGTGGACGGAGCGTGAAATACGAACTGGAGCCGATAGATGTGCGCTTCGATTCCTGGCCGGTCAGGTAGCATGCGAACGGCAGTCTTCTGCATGTTGTCGGCAATGGCGGCAGCCTTGCCTCTTCTCGCCAGCGTCGGTCCTGGCGAGAACATTCTTGCGAACGGCCTTCTCGAAGCGGATCAGACGGATTATCCGATCGGCTGGTACATCTCTTCGGACAGCAGGAGATTCGTGAAATGGATGCCGTCCGGCGGACCTGGCGCACTGCCGTACTTTCGGTTTGAATCGACCTCACCGGAGCCGCATGAAGCCATAATACGGCAGACAGGCATCCAGCTTGTTTCCAACGGCCTATACAGGCTTTCCGCGAAAGTGCGCACGAAGGATTTCAGGTTCAAGGCCGCAGGCGTGGTTGTCATAAATACCGGATGGGAGAAGACGAAATCCGCTGGAACCATTCCGAAAGACACGGATGGGCAGTGGAAGGAGATGACCTTCCAGTTCAAGCCGTTCGACGATAAAGGCGTCCATCAGGTGATCTTCTATGCGATCGGCTTCACCGGGACATTCGACGTGGCTGATGCAAGGTTGACGGCCGAGAATGAAGTCGCGCTTGCAAATACGGAGCTCTCGACGATCTCCTCTGCCATGAACACTCCACGCCTGGTGCCGTTCGCACCGCTTCTGTGGGAGATACCCAGATCGAAGCGTGAAGTTGAATTCCGCTTCTTCGGCAAGGTGCCGTCTGGCAGGCTGGAGGACTACGATCTGGAATGTAGAATTGAAAATGGAAAATGTAAAATTGAAGGGGGGAACCACCCTCAAACCTCTCAACCCCTCAAACCTTCGAGCATCGTCTCTTTGCCGAAGGGTGTCGAGCAGGGTGTGATGACAATACGTGGCGTGGAACGCGCGAGCGGACGCGAGATCTGCAGCGAGAAGTTTTCGTTCCGAACGGTGGATGACAAATGTAGAATGGAGAATGGAGAATGTAGAATTGGGCGGAGGCTCAACAACCTATCGACGGAGCTGCTCAATGAACCATTGGGTGTAGGTCGCTCCAAGACTCCAAGACTCCCAGAAGCGAAAGCAACTGCCAAATTCACATTCACTGCGCCGCGCAGCGGGTGGCTGTACATTGCGGTGCGGCGGGCAGGGGGCTGCCCGCCCTACCAGGGGAAGGAGCGGCCTCTACCAGCCATGAGCGCCCTGCTGGACGGGCGCGAGGTAATTGCCGCCGACACGCCGCGCTGCGAGACGTTCCGCGAGGTTTCGGTGGGGCCCCATGAGATCGTGGTGAAAGGGGACGGAGAAGGGCGGCTGATCGTACGTTCCATAGCGGATATCTTCAGCTATCCACCGTGCGCGAAGTGTTCGGTGCGGGAAGGACCTCGCTACGACTGGCAGTACGAGGAGCGTCACGTTCTTCCGGCGATCACCACTGAAAACGGTGGCACCATCCCGGCTGACACCATCGCCTCGTTCCATTCGCGGGGCTACCGCTGGCTCGCCAATCTCGGCACTGTAGGACTTTCGGCAGAAGCGCTCCAGAAGGCGCTTTCCCAAAGCAAGGGGATGACGGCGCCACATTACTCCGGCGTGACGTGCGACGAGCAGACCTACGCCACTCCCCGAGCCATCGATTCGTATACGAGGGGGCTGAAAGCCTACGATCTCGAGCATTCTCCGGAGCGTGTCATCTATACCTGGATCGTCGGAAAGCCTGCCACGCCGTCGCTTGACCATGCTTTCATTGCGACGAGCATCAACGCTTCGCGCGGACGCGGCAAGCTGCTGCTTGAAATGTACTGCCGTACGCCTGGAACGTCCGAAGAGGATGCGCGTCAGTATCTGAAACGGTATGTGGCGGATACGCTCGACAGGCACCGCGCATGGTATCCGCTTTCGATTCCCTCCGCATGCGTGGCGTTCGGCAACTTCAACCAGATGCCGATCATCTCGCTTGTGCACCATCCCGAAGTCGACTACAAGTACTATCTCGACATGCAGGTGAATCTTGCCGCAAACGACCCCTCGTGCCGTGGCCTCGGTTCTGTGGGCTACTGGGGCTGCAACTATGCGGATGACGAGATGAAGCGCTGGAGCTTCGCCTTGATGCGGCATTATGTGGTTGAGGGCCATACCAACATGCTGTCGTCCGTATATGGCTACAGATATCGTCCCGGTCACCTGCAGGACGGGGATTTCAGTGGCGGTCGCGGGGCGACCGCCCTACCAGACGGCAGTGGTCATGCGGGACGCGTGACCCTACCAGCGCCGTGGCGTGCATCTGGCAAAGTGCGTACGGATTCCCATGAGGGGTTTGCCCGCCGCAGCCAATGCCGCTGGGGTGGCAATGGCGGCGTGGGCGACACGTTCGCCGTGCTGGTGCGCGAGGATGGCGCGCCGACCAGGCTTGCGCAGACGGCGAAAGGTCTTGTGCCCGGTCGCACGTACTGCCTGCAGTTCGTCACGTTCGATGTCAAGGACGTGAAGGCGCGTCGCATTGCGCCACGCAGGTTTGGAATCGACGTGCGGCTGGATGCGGGCGTCGAGGTCCGCAAGGATCTTTCGTGGGTGCATGTGGACAATCGCAGCAACGGACGCTACGACTTCAACAACAACGTGGCACGCGTCAACCTGCACCACATCGTGTTCACCGCCCGTGCGGCAGAGACGGAGGTAGTCTTCGACAACGCCGCCGCAAAGGTCGGCGAGGAACTTGGCGTAAACGCCGTCTCGCTCAATCCCTACTTCGAGGGTTCTGCCGGCGACATGGTGGACATTGTACGTGGAATCGAAAGGTAGCATTGCATGGCGAAGAAATCCAGCGGTTTATTCATGTTTGCGACGGCTGTCTGTGCACTTGTTGCGACAGCGCATGGCGCAGACGCAACAGTCCGCCTCCGCGGACAAGTCGGGCGGAGGCTGGACGACTGCCTGAAGAACAACCTCATGGCTGTCGACGTGAAGTACATTACGGACACGTTCAGACGCAAGTCTGAGTTCTGGCACTGGGACACCGAGTTCTGGGGCAAGTTCATGCATTCCGCCGTGCCGTTTGCGCAATACACTGGAGACGAGCGTTTCTCCCGCCGCATCGCATCGGGTGTCGATGCCGTTCTTTCGCAACAGTTGCCGGATGGTTACATCGGCAACTTCCGGGAAGACCTCCGCGGCAACCTCGGCTGGGACGTATGGGGCTGCAAGTACACTCTCCTTGGGCTCATGATGCAGTACGATCGTACGCGCGAAAAGCGCATCCTCGATGGCGCGAGACGCCTTGCGGACTGGCTGATGGCGCAGTTCCCCGCGAAAAGGCCCCTGCACGCGACCGGCGGCTACCGTGGGCTTGCGAGTGGAAGCGTCCTTGAGCCGATCATCTGGCTACACAGGCGTACGGGCGAGGCCAAATACCTCGATTTCGCCCGCTACATCGTGAGCGAACTTGAAGAGCCCGCGGATAGTCCGAAACTGATCTCCTCGGCCCTGGCCGGCGTCCCTGCCGCCAAACGCCCGACCGGCGATCCACTATGGTACAAGGGTGGCTTGAAGGCATACGAGATGATGAGCTGCTATCAGGGCCTGCTGGAATACTACGAGACGACGGGTGACAGGCGATGCCTTGATGCAGCGCGCATGACGGCGGAGAATATCGCTGCTACGGAGATGAACATCTGCGGCGGCATGGCGTCCGAGGAGCTGTGGTATGGGGGTGCATCGCGGCAGACGGAGCCATGCCCCAGCATCCAGGAAACATGCGTGTCGACCACATGGATGCGTCTTTGCCAGAAGCTGCTCGCGCTTACCGGCGACCCGAAATGGGCGGACTTCATCGAGCGCACGTTCTACAACGCCTACCTTGCAGCTCTCTCGGCGGATGGCCGCGTTTTCGCGATCTACACGCCGCTTGCGGGCATGCGCGAGGAGGGACGCGACCAGTGCTGGACGACGGCGAACTGCTGCAACGCCAACGGTCCGCGTGGATTCCTCGCCTTCATGGGATCCATGCTGATGTCGGAGCAGTCGGCGATTTCCGTCAACCAGTACGCCGCCGCTACGGCAATCGTGCCGTTCGGCGATGCGCCGGAAAAGCTCGCCCGTTTTGAGATATACACGCACTACCCGCAGTCAAATCGCGTCCGAATCCGCTACGATGGTGAAACGGAACATGACTTCACGCTGAAGCTGCGTATTCCGTCATGGGCAGACAACACCAAGCTCGAGCTTTCCATACCCGAAGGCAGGGGACTCAAGAAAACCGACCTCGGTGTCGTCAAGGTGGGCGAATACTTCCCGGTATCGCGCAAGTGGAAGCCTGGCGACATGGTGGAGATGGTCTTTGACATGAAGGTGAAGGCGCACGAACTGAATGGACATGCGGCATTTACGCGTGGTCCTATAGTGCTTGCACGCGACTGCCGGTTTCGCGACGGGGACATCTGCGAAGTGCTGAGCGCGCCTTTTTCAACAGCCAATGTCGACTTCGCCTGTGTCCGTTCACCCAACCAGGGCATGAGGATAGTCTGTTCTGCGCGTTTGAAGTTGGGACACCATCAGCATCGGACGGCGACCGCGGAGGAGCCAATGCCGAGCGAGGTGAAGTTCTGCGACTATGCCTCCGCCGGAAACACGTGGAACGCATCAAGTGCATACCGCGTGTGGCTGCCTATTGAATGCAAGGGCGTTCGCCGCCGGTGACAGGCGTATGGGAGAATGTTTTGGTACAATCTTACGCAATTCCAACAGATAGGAGCGAGTGACATGGACAAGAGGCTGGATTCACTGGACGCCCTGCGTGGCTTCGACATGTTTTTCATAACCGGCGGTTCGACGCTGCTGGCGGCGCTTGGATTTCTGATCACTGGTGACGCCCACAGCTGGATCGCAGTCCAGATGACGCACGCCACCTGGACTGAGCCGTTGCGCATCTACGACTTCATCTTCCCTCTTTTCCTGTTCATCGCGGGCGTCACGTTCCCTTTCTCCACGGAAAAACGCCTTGCGCGCGGCGACGGCAAGCGCGTCGTCACATTAAACATCCTCCGGCGCACGTTGATTCTCATCGTGATCGGGTTGTTCTGCGCGCAGGTGCAGAGATTCGACTGGCCGCATTTCCGCGTGTGGAGCGTGGTAGGGCGTATCGGCATCGCCTGGGGTGCGGCCGCCATGCTCACGCTTCACTGCAGGTTCCGCACGTGCGTGGCGATCACGGCGGCCCTGCTGATCGGCTGGTGGCTCTTACTGCGCCTCGTACCATCGCCGGATGCGGTCGGTCCGGACACCATGGCCGTCAGGGAGAACTGCTTCGCGATATGGTTCGACACGCACTACCTGACCACGGCGCATCGGCACGAAGGCGGACTCGCAACCATCGCCATGGTGCCGACCGCGTTCTTCGGCATCTGGGCCGGCATGTGGCTCAAGTTCCGCCGCGAGGGCCTGTCCGCCGACAGGAAGGTTTTGCAGATGATCGGCACTGGCGTGCTGATGATGCTCATTGCCTGGGGCTGGGCGCGCATGCCGTTCGGCATGCCGGTCCAAAAGGGCATCTGGTCAAGCTCGTACGCCATCCTCGCGGGCGGTATCTCGCTCGTCCTGCTGGCCGTGTTCCACTGGGTGATTGACGTGAAGGGCTACAAGGCGTGGAGCTTCTATTTCCGCGTCATCGGAATGAACGCCATCACCATCTATTTCGTCCAGCGCTTCGTCTCGTTCAAGCAGATGGGGAATTTCTTCCTCGGTGCCCTGCCGCAGGCATTTGCCGTTCCGGGCTGGACGCCCTTTGTCGAGGAGTTCGGAAGATGCCTCTTCGCCTGGCTTTTCCTCTACTTCCTTTACCGGAACAAGCTCTTCTTCAAGGTCTGAGCCCCCCCCATCGGTCCCTCGGGAAGGTGGTTTGACCGGGTGGGCGTGGTCTGGTATAATTCGCGGTATGGCGACGGAAGAAAGGTGAAAGGAATACTGACATGGCGACAAAATGCAGACATTGCGGTTCGACGAGCTACGGGCACGGATGCGTATACGGCCCAGACCGGCTTCACGAGCATCGCGACGACGAGAAACACTGCGAATGGTGCGGTTCGTCGAGCTACGGGCATGGGTGCGTGTACGGTCCAGACCGGCTTCACCGGCATGGCCCCGGCGGCAACAAGTGCATCTGGTGCGGCTCTACCGCCAACGGCTCGGGCTGTCCCTATTCCCCGACGCGCCGTCACGAGAAGTGATGGCGGGACGCGGTTTACTGGGCGTGGCGTCGAAAAGGGGGGTGAAGCATGAAGAGGATGGAATCTTTTTGGGTGTGGTGCGCGACGGTCTGTATTCTGGCATTGTCCGGGGGAATCAATGCGCGCGCGGAGAGCGCCGAGGAGGTGTTCGCGGCATTGCGCGCCAAGGCCGACCGGCGGATCGCCGAGATACGCGCCGCGCCCGACGCCGCCGTTCCTGATGGCGCGCCGAGGCGGTACGTCTCGGAGAAGGGGGGCAGCGACGCGGCGGACGGCAAGACGCCGCAGACGGCCTGGAAGACGATTTCACGACTGAACAGGGAGAAGCTCGAGCCCGGCTCGTACGCGCTTTTCGAGCGCGGTGGACTCTACCGCGGCTGCGTGATGGCCAGGGCCGGCGTCACCTACGCCGCGTACGGGAAGGGTCCGAAGCCCATGATATTCGGCTCTCCCGCCGATGGCGCGGATCCTTCGAAATGGGAGCACACGGACAATCCGCGCGTGTGGGCGTATACGATCGGCCATAACGACGTGGGCACGCTCGTCTTCGACGGCGGCGCGGCGCATGCGATCAAGATAGTCATCCGCACCGACAAGAAGACCGGCGAGAAGTTCAACAAGTTCACCGGCAGGCCATTCAACTCCTACCGCGACCTCGACGGCGACCTGCACTTCTGGCACGACTACTACAAGGACGGCACCGGCAAGCTGTATCTATACAGCGCGAAGAACCCAGGCGAGAGATTCAAATCCATCGAGTTCAACGTGAAGACGTGCGGCTTCCGCGTGGGCGGCGCGCCGGACGTGACGATCGACAACTTCACCGTAAAGTACGTGGGCATCCACGGCGTATCGGCGGGAACCTGCCGCAACCTGGCCATCCGGAACTGCGAATTCGGCTGGATCGGCGGGTCCATCCAGGCCGAAGGAATCTTCGGACGCGACTACCCGACGCGTTTCGGCAACGCGGTGGAGGTGTACGGCGGATGCGATGGATATGTCGTAGAGGACTGCTACATCTGGCAGGTGTACGACGCCGGCGTGACGCACCAGGTGAGCATCCCCGAGAAGCTCGGCATGCAGCGGCTGGACCAAAAGAACGTGCGCTACTCCCGCAACGTCTTCGAGAAATGCAACTACTCCATCGAATACTTCCTATCGGTTCGCAACGGCAATCCAAGCAGAATGGAGAACATCCTTTTCGATGACAACCTGATGTTCGATGCCGGCTACGGCTTCTGCGAGCAGCGTCCGGACCGTGGATGCGCCTCGCACATCAAGGCGTGGTTCAGCCTTGCGCGCAACCGTGCGACGAACTACGTGATCCGCAACAACGCGATGTGCTACGGCATGGACGTGCTCATACAGGCCTGCAGCGGCTTGAAGAATCCCGACGGTTCATCCTCGCTTCCGAAGCTAGAGGGCAACATCTTCGTGGGCCGCGTCGGCGATCTTTTCGGCGCGATCTCGGATACGTCTGGCGAGTCGCTTGTGTACGGTCCCGGCACGCAGGCGTTCGTTGACGGATTCGGGAAGGGGAACAAATGCTATTTCATCGGCACGCGTGGCGATGCCAAGGGTCGATAAATTGGCAATTGGCAACACTTCAAATATGCTATAACATTGCTCCAAGGAGCAATAGCATGAAAATGCCATACTTCCGCGCAACCGTTGCCGCGATGATCGCCGTCGCGGGTTTCGCCTTCTGCCTCCCCGCGCGCGCCTCCACGTTCACCGTCGGCGGCAGCGGCAACACCTTCACCGTCTCGCGCTCCGGCGCGGGCGTGGCGGCCGCCGAGACGGTGCGCTACCGCACCGTTCCGCTCTCGGCCTTCCCCGGGCAGCACTACACGGAGAAGAGCGGCACGCTCGTGTTCGCCCCCGGCCAGCCCTCGACGAACATCACCGTCTCCGCGGCAACCTTGTCCGACGGCGCCTACATGTACCAGACGAATGTCGTGCGCACCTACCGCTTCGAGATTCTGGATGAAGGCGGCTTCCCGATCACCAACGCGACGCGCGACGTCTCCACCGGCCTTAGGCAGTTCAAGGCCGACAAGGTGAGCAAGAGCGTGACCGACCTCGTCACGTTTAGCGGCGGCAACTTCTCCAGCGGCATGCCCAGCGGCAAGTATCTCGACGTCTCCTACACGCCGCCCTCCAGCCAGGTGGAGACGAGCGGCACGCTCGCCGGCTATGTGCTCATCGACGACAGCTACGACTACGCGCAGAAGCCCGCCATGGTCTCCACCGCCGGTCTCATCAACTCCACCGGCGCCCAGGCCGACTACCTCGCCGCGCTCGACTACAAGATCTACGCCACCGTCTGCTTCACCGAGAAGGAGCGGGACGACGGCTACCAGTACCTCCAGATCGTCGCCGGCACCAGCTCCGCCTCCTACGACGGCGCCGATCCCAACGGCCAGGTCAACGATCCGGCGAATTCCGTCTACAAGGTCTGCTTCGAGTTCGCCGACGGCAGCAATGCCGAGGGCAAGGCTTTCTTCCCCCACCGCGGCACCGACACCACCGAGTTCAGCCTCTCCACCGGCAAGCTCTGGCAGCAGAAGTACAAGGACGGATATGCGGCCGGCAGTAGCGGCTCGGTCGTCCTCCCCGTCAGCACGTCCTACATCACGACCCGCTTCGACGCCGGCGGCGACAACGACGACACCTGGGGCTACAAGGACTTCTTCGTCCGCATGGCGCTCGTCGACAACGGGCAGCCCACCCTCTACAACAACTCGACCGCCGCCATCAGCGTGAGTCCGGGCCCGTACAGCAAGGGCAACGCATTCTACATCAGCGTGCCGTTCAACGAAATCGTCTTTTCTTCGGGGGTCAAGACGATCAGCACCACGTGGGGCAGCGCAGACTACTGTTCCGGCGATGGCTCCAACGTCATCACCTTCAAGGGCACCATCACCGCCGACGCCGGCACCGTGCTCTCGATCACCGGCGGGACCTGCAACTTCCGCGATTTCTTTGACAACTACTTCCAGGGGTCGCTCAACAAGACCTTCAACGGCAAGACGGTCTCCGCGAGCCACGCCTACCCGATCACCTACGACCTCGGCGGCGGAACGCTCCCGGCGAACGCCCCGACGAGCTACACTTACGACGCGGCGGTGTCGCTCGTCCAGCCCACGCGCACGGGCTACGCCTTCGCGGGCTGGACGGGAACCGACTTGGGCGGACCGACCAACGAAGTGACGGTCGCGGCAGGCTCCACGGGCGACCGCAGCTACGTCGCGACCTGGGAGGCCAACGCCTACCGCGTCCGCTTCAACGACAACGACGGCAGCGGCGCGACCCGCGACCAGGAATTCATCTACGACGAGCCACAGAGTCTCGATCCCGCAATTGCACGCACCGGCTACGACTTCGCGGGCTGGACTGGAAACGCGGACGGCTCGGGCGATTTCTACTTTGGCGGACAGGTCGTCTCGAACCTCACCGCCGAGGCGGACGGTACCGTCGATCTCTATGCACAATGGGTCGGACATTCCTACATCGTTCGCTTCGACGGAAACGCCGCAGATGCGGTCGGCTGCACAGATGAAATGGGCATGACATACGATGTTCCCGACAATCTTGTCTCCAACGCCTTCACGCGCATCGGCTACGATTTTGCGGGATGGAGCACCAACGCGAACGGAGCCGTCGTTTATGCGGACGGCGCTTCCGTCTCAAACCTCACCGCCGTGAATTACGGCTCCGTCATGCTCTATGCGCAGTGGACTGCGCACAGCTACACCGTCCACTTCGACCCCGGTGGCGGCGAAGGCTCGATGCCCGACCAGTCCTTCACCTACGACACGCCGCAGGCGCTCTCGTCCAACGCCTTCACGCGAACGGGCTACGCCTTCATCGGCTGGAGCGTGGCAGGCACCACATACCCGGACGGCGCGACCGTCCTGAACCTCACCAACGCCCAGGACGCCGTCGTGTCGCTCGTCGCCAAGTGGGGCATCCCCGTCCCGTACATCGACGCGGACGGCATCGAGCGTATCTGCGCCGACTACACCATCCTCACCAACGCCGCGGGCGGTGTCGCGTACGGCGCGAACGGCGCGACGGCCTGGTACGTCGTCACCAACGCCGTCACGATCAGCGGGCAGCTCCGCTTCAACGACTACGCCGCCCACCTGATTCTCTGCGACGGCGCGACCCTTGCCGTCACGAACGCGAACGGCCGCGCCATCGAAGCCGGCAACCTCACCATCTACGGCCAGACGAACGGCACGGGCACCGTCACCGCCAACGGCAAGGACGGCTGCGGCATCTTCGCCAGCTACTACGTCACGATCAACGGCGGCACCGTCACCGCCAACGGCTACGGCAACGGCATCTACGCCCACGGCTCCGTCACGATCAACGGCGGCACCGTCACCGCAACCTGCAGTACCGGCGGCTACGGCATCTTCGCCCACGACGACATCACGCTCGGCTGGACGAACCCCACCGACAGCATCACCGCCAGCAGCTACTATGCCGGCGACGGCAGCGTCCGCGTCAAGACCGACCAGCGGCTCACCGACGGCAGCGCCATCTACACAGACTACCTCGGCACCCACCCCACCACCCTCAAGGGCAAGACGCTGCGGCCGGCATACAGCATCACGCTGCCCGAAGGCGTCGTCGCGGGCGGCGTCGTCAGGCAGGACGGCACGACCGCCTACGCGATCGCCGGCGACATCGTCACGCTGAGCGCCGCCACGCCAGGCTATGCGATCGGCACCGTCACCGTCAACGGCGTCCCCCTCGAGCCTGTTGCCGGCACCTACAGCTTCACCGCGTCCGCCGACGTGACGATCGCCGCCACCGTGACGCCCGTCACG
>JAFXTB010000151.1 GCA_017525225.1 Kiritimatiellia bacterium | reverse complement strand
TGATAAAATAGGTCAGACCTGTTTTATCACCGTCACCTGGTAGGGCCGCCTCGCCGAGGCGGCCGCCATCAGCGTCCCACATATTCCCATCTTGATCCTTGAAATAAACCCTGCCCGTCTCGTTGGTGTATACCTCATACGCGAATACCTTGTAGTTCAGCGTCTTTTTCCCGCTCTTCGTCGTGAAGAGCTTCTTGCCAAGCGCCTTGTACGTGGAGCCCCACAGGTTCTGCCAAGCCTCAATCCCGGTCACCTCGGGAGGGACGCGCCCCGTCGCGTCCGTTTCAGAGAGCGTCGCCACTCCACCGAAAGCACCTTGCTCCACGGACAAAGTGAATCCGCGCGTCAGCGTTTTTGTCACCGTATTCTTACCGCTCTTGACCTTCCACGAATACTTGGCCACCACGTTCGAGCATACGAATTGGTAGGGGCACGCGTCCCGCGTGCCCGCTTCCGTCCCCGTATAACACGCCGCATTCAGCGTCCAGTTTGTTCCATTCTCGCTGAACTTCCCGCTTATCTTACCCACCGAGCTCACCGTGACCGTCGCAAGCCCGTTGGTCGCTCCGTCCGCGCCGGCGACGTACCCGTTGAACGTGCCCTTCGCCCAGGTGGGCAATCCGTCCACCACCAGCGCCACGCGCTGCTTCACAGTGTTGCCGTTCAGCGTCGCCGTCACAGTCACGAGGTACGTGCCCGCCTTCGCAGTAAAGCCCCTGAAAACATAGTTGCCGCCGCCGAGATTCGCCAGCGTAATCCCCTTCGGCAGGCCGCTCGCCGTCACCGTCGCGCCCTCCGTAGCCGTGAATGCCATGAGATCGCCGTAATTCAAGCCAACCACGCTACTTTCGATCACGCCGCCCTTCTTGTTGAAACCAAGTTCCAGCTCTGTGTCATTCGCAATGACGGTCCACAATATCTGCGCCGTCTTCGCGACAGTCTTCTTGCCGTTCTTCACGTTCTTCGTGAATGTCACCACGTACGTCCCCGGCTTCGTGGGCGTGCCCACGATGGTCTGACCATACTGCTTCACCTGGGTTTTCTTCTTGTCCTTGTACGTATCCGCCGCCGCGAACGTGAGCCCCGTCGGCAGCCCCGACACCTTCGCCACCTTCACGCCGCCAATTGCGGATATGCCAGGTAGGGTCACGCGTCCCGCGTGACCGCCATCCCATTCGCCGCCATTCACCAGATCCCATGTAACCGGCACGTAGGCCATTGTCGTTATGTTGGTCAACTCCTCGCCGAAGCGCGACGTGTCCACAGCCGCCGGCGTCACTAGAACCCGGTACTTCAGCGTCTCGTAGGATCCGTTCACCTTCTTCTTCGCCGTGATGGTGAAGAGGCCCGCCTTCGTCGTCTTGCCATACACCGAATACGGCAACGCGTTCGTGACGATCATCGTCTTCTTCCCGGCCTTCCATTTCTCCGTCAGCAGCTTCGCCGTGTACTTCAATCCCGTCGGCAACCCTGACACCGTCCATCCGTTCGTGACACCAGACAAGTAAAACTGCTCGTTCACCGTTTGCCCCAGCGCAAGATCCTCAAGCTCCGTCACCTCCTGCGGCACTACTTCGATCGGCAACGGCTCCGTCACCGTCGTTCCATTGGCGGTGATCAGAAGATATGGCGGATTCTCGAAGAAGTCCATCGCCGCCGTCGGCACACCCTCAATCCACCATTCGACATTCGCGGGCGTGACAACGACCGTCTTCTTGCCCACTTTCTTCGTCACGGCCTTGCTCCCCACAAGCTTCAACCCCGCCGGCAACCCATACGCCTTCACCGTGTACGCCGTCTTCCCGTCCGTCGGCACCTCATATCCGAGTTCCGCCAGCTTCGCGTAGAAGTACTCGCCAACCTTCAGCGTCACTTCCACCTTTGCCGCCGGCATAATAATCGCACCCTCGTTCACGCCGATTTCGCCGATGATGGCAGGCACGTCTTCGCCACCGCCCCGCACGGTCACGCCCGCGCCGATGTTGATCAGCACGCCGTCCTGCGCGTCATCCGTAACCTTGATGGCAGGCGCGCCGTTCCCGCCGGGATTGCCTGCGCCGCCATCGCCGCCTTTCACCAACGCGTCGCCTCCGGTTGTAATCACCGACAGCACCGTCGGCGCGCCGTCGCCCGCTTTCGACACGATGCGCAGCGCCGATTTCCCGTCACCACCCGGCAGGACTCTCTCGTCGAACACGGCGCCGTCTTCGCCGTTCGCGCCCAGCAGATCGTGTCCGTTCAAGTCGATCGTCACTCGCCCGATGTCGTCGGGGATGTCAATCGGCAGGTCCGCGCTGTTGACATCGTTCGTAAGCGTCACGATCCATCCGCCCACACCGTCGGACTCCGCTTTGCCCGCGCCACCAAAGCATTCCTCAAGTTCCGACCCAGTCGAGGGCTCGATGACAAACATCCGCGCAATCGACCCCGTATAGTTACCCTTTCCTGTCACGGTCACGACCCCATCGCCCAACGCCGTGTTGTTCGCGTAGGAAAGCGTGTACTCCACATCCTCGCGGAGCGTAACGCCGCGCTCCACGTCCGTCACCGTCGGCTTCGGGGTCTGCGCCTTGCCGGTGTATGGATGGTTCCCTATGGCACCGACCATCCCCTGCGTCAGCGGCCTCGGCCGAATCGTAAAGTTCGTCGTATATGTTCCATTGTAGAGGTTGGTACCTATCAGCGTGATTGTCGCAATGCCGGCGTTTACATTATCCGCATACGCAAGCGTGTAGTCCGTGCCTTCAACGAGCGCATTGCCGCCCCAGGTCGCAGACTGTATCGGCGGCGTGAACGCCGAACCGCTGTAAGTCACCACAGAGCAATCCACATCCACCTGCGCGAGCGCGATGTCGTTTGTCTCGACAATGTCTGACAACGTCCTGACAAGGCGGAAGCCGAAGTAGTAGTCCACATACGACGGAATGACGCTACCGCGATCAGCCGAGGTACAGTAGCCCGCATCGTAGCCCCAGCTGTCACCGCGTGCCACCCGCCCCGACCCAATGGAAGAACCCGCAGGGTCGTTACCTCCCATAAGCGTTCCATCGTACCAATCAAGGCACCACTCCCATATGTTACCATGCATATCGTAAAGTCCCCAGTCATTCGGCAACTTAGTCCCCACAGTATGTGAAGTTGAATCGGAATTGCCAGAGTACCACATATAGCTTCCATCCGCGTCATTTCCGTAACTGTAAGTCGTTGTTGTTCCCGCACGGCAAGAATATTCCCACTGCGCTTCTGTCGGCAAATCAAAATTGAGTTTCGTACGCGACTGGATACGCCCGACGAATGAGTCGGGATCGACATTCGTAGACGTCGGCCAATCATAGGTGGACGAAACGCCGCGAATCATATTCCAGGAGACGTAGTGTACGGGATAGGCATCGCCTTTACCATATGATGTCGAATAGCAAGGATTGTTCCCCATTACAAGTTCCCATTGTCTCTGCGTCACCTCAAACACACCTATGTAATATGGCTTGGTGAGGGTGGTGCTTACATTCGTACCACCTTGGATCATGTTGAATGACCCCGGTTCAATCTTGCGTAACACGAGTTTCGTTGTCTTGTACTGATCAGTCCAACCACCAATAGGCACATTGGAGAGATAGGATACGGCATAGGATGTTGCATTAGCACCACCGGAAAGGTCAATTACGATATATTGATCGGCTATCTCCGGAAGATAGTCAATTGTGATCCCTTTCCAAGTACCAGGGATATGCACCCCCCAACCAGTCGAATCCCGTCTCACATATGCGCAACCGTCGGATGCAATTCCGGAGAACACACCTGACCCAATTTCGGGGGCATTGCCTTCAAAAGTAATAGATCTAAGTCCTCGACACGTGTAGAACGCCCAAGGTTCAATGTTCTTCACACTAGCGGAAACCACCACGCTCGTAAGTCCGGTGCAGCTGTCAAACGCATGCTCTCCGATACTCGTTACGCTATCAGGAATCATCACACTTGCCAGGCTACTGCAACGCCAAAACGCACGAGGCCCGATACTCGTCACACCGTCTGAAATAATCACGTTCGTTATCGACTGATACGCATCTGGAAACACATATGACATTCGATTGGTACAAACACACTGAGGCACAATAACATCTTTCAAGCTACTACATGCTTTAAACGCATTAGTTCCAATACTTGTCACGCTGTCAGGAATCGTCACGCTCGTAAGTCTGCTAAACCCAAACGCCCAATCCCCAATGCTCGTTACACCATCACCAATAGTCACACTCGTTAGTCCGCTACAACCGTAGAACGCAGAATATCCGATGCCACGAACACCGGTCAGATTCAGACTACCAGAAAGAGAACCTGTGTTGCCAATCGCCCATCCATCCACCAGTTTCACGCCGGGTATGGTTGCCGTATCGTAAAGCGCCGCATTGCAATCGTCGAACGCACAATATCCGACGTATGTCACGCTGTCGGGGATCGTCACGCTTGAAAGACTAATGCAACCCTTGAATGCCCTATCTCCGATACTCTTCCTCGTCATGCTGTCTAAGATCGTTACGCTCGTAAGTCCACTGCAGTCGGAGAATGCATACGATCCGATACTCGTTACATTACGGGGGATTGTCACGTTCTCAAGTCCTCTGCATCCTGAGAACGCATACGATCCGATACTCGTTACATTACCGGGGATTGTCACGTTCTCAAGTCCTCTGCATCCTGAGAACGCATACGATCCGATGTTCGTAACGCTCGATGGTATCGTTATGCTCGTAAGCCCATCGCAACCATACAACGCCTTATACCCAATACTCGTAACACGCTTGTCGCCAAGCCAGAAAGGGATATTCAATGCGCCGGTTGGCAAGGGCGAAACAGCAGTAGAATGAGAATAATCATCGTAAATCCGCGCCGTGCCGCCGCTTACCGTGTATGTCCACGTATAGCCAGTACTTGTATCCTTCCAGGTGTCTGCTTTCGCACAGATCGCCGCCATCGCGACCATTGTCGCTGCAATCAGCTTCTTCATGCCTGTTTCCCTTCTAAAAGTTCAACGCCTACGCGGCAAAGAACACCATATCACAAATCGTTTTAGTCCTTGCGCTCATTTCTTCCCGCCTTTCTTCTTATGCGGTCTGACGATACCCGATTCTTGCGCTTCGATTGCGTAGGCGAGTTCGCGGCGCAGCTGTTCCTTGTCCGGCAGATAGAGCTGATAGCGGCTCACGAAAATGCGGTTGGTTATGCCTTCAGTCGCAAATTGCACGACAAGATCGTCCTTCTTCGCACCTAGCACAATGCCAAACGGCGCAGCGTCTGACGGCGTGCCTTCTTCCGATCTGAAGTAGTTCAGATACATGTTCATCTGCCCGACATCGCCATACTCGACCATGTCACGCTTCAGGTCGATCAGCACGAAGCACTTGAGGAAGTAGTTGTAGAAAACAAGATCGACATGGCAGGGATTTGAGGTGTTCAGCGGAATGCGGTATTCGCTCGCCACGAACGCGAAACCCTTGCCGAGTTCCAGCATGAAGTTCTTCATGTGCTCGACAAGAGCCGCATGGAGCGACTTCTCCTTGAGTCGCGTCTGCGGCTTTATGCCCGAAAACTCGAGCACGTAATGGTCGCGAAGGATATCTTCGGGTTTCTGTACTTCGTTCCCCTTGCGCGCAAGCGCAAGAACGCCCTTCTTGTCCTTTGACAGTGCAAGGCGCTCGAACAGCGATGATTTCATCTGTCGCCGCAGTTCGCGCACATTCCAGTTCGAGCGGGCGCACTCCGCGCAGTAAAAGCCGATTTCCAGCTCGTCGGAACACTTCAAAATCTCCAGATAATGGCTCCAACTCAATTTGCATGACAGCGTCGTGCAAATTGGAAAGCTCCGATATAGCTTACGCATATACTGGAGATTGTTACGGTTGAAGCCTTTCCCGTATGTCAGAGTCAAGTCCCTCGCCAGTTTCGTAAGAAGCGCACTGCCGTACTTAGCCCTGTCCGCGCCATGTTGCTCATACTCCACAATGTAACGCCCTGTATTCCAATACGTATCGACAAGGGTTGTATTCGCCGTCGCCGCGATTTTCTCGCGAGCACGTTCCAGCAGCGAGCCAATCGCGCCAACCAAGTCGGCGTATGTTCCACCGTCAACCACTTCAGGAACGAGCGGCTTATTCTCACGAATCGTTTTAGTCCTTGCGCTCATTTCTTCTCACCTTTCACACTTGCCCAATCACTTCCCAATGTCCGTCCTTGTCCAGTTGCCGATATCGTTTGCGAATGCACAAACCGAATGGAGCACCTTTTCGGGGTTCCAGTCCTTCTTGTATTCGATCTGCGCGCTCTCCACCTTGCGCTGATGAATCAAGTCATCTATGTTTAACGGCAATGACATGTCAGATCCTTAAATGTTCCCTCCTAGGCAAAGCTTCTGCGGTGCATTTCGTGCCCCTACCACCACCTGGGCTATCTGTATGCTCCGAATCCGGCGGCGGCTTGGAGACAAACCGCCCTTCCATCATCGAAACGCCGCCATTATACCAAAATACCCCTGCCATCGGCAAGGGTGTTTATGAATTATAAGCTGGGCTACCCGCCGTCTTAACCGCCATAGCGCAAAATGCGGCGGTAGCCTTGGCGAAGAGGGCTTGATCTCCTCCGCGCTCTCCGCGACTCCGCGTGAGATTTATATGGGCATGCGGCGTGCCTGAAGACCCCATTTCGCGTGAACGGACAGGCGCCCTCCCGCGAACGATGGAGTTTTGCCGCCATTATTACCTAGTTTTGCCGCCAAGTATACCTATATTTGGCGGCAACTTGATCAAACTTGGCGGCAAATTGGGGGTTTGCACCGGCGGGGGGAAGCGCTTACACTGGCGGGCAGGAGTGCCTACACTGGCGGGGAAATTGCTTACACCAGCGGCGAAAAGGGCTTGCACTGGCGGCGAAGAGGGGCTGCACTGGCGGCGAAGAGGGGCTGCACTGGCGGCGAAGAGGGGCTGCACTGGCGGGCGCGGTCAATGCGCGGCAAGCCAGTTCTCGCCCACGCCCACCGAGACATCCAGCGGCACGCCAAGATCCAGCGCCGATGCCATCTCGCGCTTCGCCAGCGCCGAGACCGCGTCGACCTCGCCGCGCGGCACGTCGAACAGCAGCTCGTCGTGGATCTGCAGGATCATCTTCGCCTTGAGGCCTTCGGCCTTGATCGCCCGGTCGACGCGCACCATCGCGAGCTTGATGAGATCCGCCGCGGTACCCTGCACAGGCGTGTTCATCGCGTCGCGCTCCGCCGCCTGCCGGACGGTGGCGTTGCGCGAGGAGATGTCCCTGAGCGTCCGGCGCCGCCCAAGCGCCGTGACGGCGTAGCCCGTCCGCCGCGCATCGTCGATGGCGCGGTCCATGAACGCACGTATCTTCGGAAACAGCTTGAAGTACGTGTCGATGAGGTCCGCCGCCTCCCGGCGGGCGATCTTGAGGCGCTGTGAAAGCCCGAACGCGGAGATGCCGTAGACTATCCCGAAGTTGACCATCTTGCAGCGCGAGCGCTGGTCGGGCGTGACATCCTCCGGCGCGACGCCATAGACGCGCGCGGCGGTGTCGCGATGGATGTCGGCACCTTTGGCGAACGCCGCAAGCATGTTCTCGTCGCCGCTCATCGCCGCCAGGATGCGCAGCTCGATCTGCGAATAGTCCGCGGAGACGAGCAGGTGATCCCTGTCGCGCGGCACGATGGCGGCGCGGATGTTCCTGCCGCGCTCGGTACGGACGGGTATGTTCTGCAGGTTGGGGTCCGAGGACGACAGGCGCCCTGTTTCCGTGAACGACTGCGAGAAGGTCGTATGTACACGCCCGTCCACCGGGTCGATGCACAGCGGCAGCTTGTCCACGTAGGTGTTCTTCAGCTTCGAGCAGGCCCGGTATTCGAGGATGTCCCACACTACGGGATGGAAATCGACCAGCTTCTGCAGCGTCTTTTCGTCGGTCGCATACTGTCCGTTCGCCGTACGCTTCACGTCGGAGGAAGGGATACCCAGCCTTCCAAAGAGCAGTTCGCCGAGCTGCTTGGGCGAATCCACGTTCAGTCCCGGCTCGCCGTAGTGAAGGATCGCATCGACATGCGCGCCGATCTCGCGATCGAGCTGCACGCCATAATTGTGCAGCGCCTTCACGTCGATTGCCACGCCTTCGCGTTCCATGGCGATCAAGATTGGCACCAGCGGCTCCTCGGACTCCTCCAGCGCACGCATCGCCCCCGCCTCGGCCACCTTCGGTCGTAGTACCGCATCCCACTGAAGCGCCAGGTCTGCATCCTGCGCGGCGTAGTCGCATATCTTCTCCGGCGGCACATCGGCCATCGACAGCTGTTCCTTGCCGCGTTCCTTCTCGCCGATGAGGCTTTCGATCGGAATGGGGTCGTAGCCGAGATATTCGCGCGCGAGCACCTCCTTGGAGTGCCGTGCCGCGGCATCGAGGATGTAGTGTTCGAGCATCGTATCGCGCACGGTCGAACCGAACACGATGCCGTAGCGTCCGAGGACCGTCATGTCGAACTTCGCGTTGTGCGCGATCAGCGTTCTGGACGGATCGGAAAAGACGCGCGCAAAGATGCCGACAAAGGCGCAGGCGTCCGCAAACGAAGATGCGGCGGCGGACTGCTGTTCGGCGGCGGCGAAAAGATCGTCCGCCGGCAAGGCGGCTCCATCCGCGGCGGCATCCGCATGCGGCGGCACGGCAACATACCACGCCTTCCCCTTCGCGGTCGCGAAGCTCATGCCCACGAGTCGCGCGCGTTTCGCGTCAACCGACGTCGTTTCGGTGTCGAAGCCCACGATCGGCGCCTTCTCCAGCTCCGCCGCCAGCGCGCGGGCATCCTCGGCGCGCGTCACGAGGCGATAGTCGTGCGGAATGTCGGCGAGCGTCTTAAGCGGCTGTTCGGCCGCACGCAACGCCTTGGCCGCCGCATCGACCTCGAAAAGCTGCGCCAGACGGTTCAACTCGAACTTGGCGCAGGCGGCCGCCAGCTTTGCTGGATCCGGCGGACGCCGGACCAACGATTCCAGATCCAGATCGAGCGGAATGTCGGTGCGGATGGTCGTGAGGAACTTCGACATCTGCGCATCCTCCGCCCCTGCGGCCACCTTCTCGGCAAGCTTGCCTTTCAGCTCGGCGGCGTGCGCAATGATATTCTCCACCGTGCCGTAGTCGGCCAGCAGCTGGGCGGCAGTCTTTTCGCCCACGCCCTTGATGCCGGGGATGTTGTCCGCCGTGTCGCCCGCCAGCGCGAGATAGTCGATCATCTGCCTGGGTGACGCGAGGTGCCAATGCTCCTTCACCTTCTCCTCGTCGTAGATTTCGGCTGCGGTGTCCTTGCCGTGTCCAGGACGAAAGAGGTTGATGTGCGGAGCCACAAGCTGGGCGGCATCCTTGTCCGGCGTGGCGCAATACACTTCAAACCCGGCGGCGGCGGCCTTGACAGCCAGCGTACCCATGATGTCGTCCGCCTCGTACCCTTCCTGCCGAACGACGGGGATGTTGAGCGCGTCCGCCAGCTCGAAGGCATAGGGGATCGAGGCGGCCAGATCCTCGGGCATCTTCTCGCGGTTGGCCTTGTATGGCGGATAGGCCGTGTGGCGAAACGTGGGGCCGCCCGGATCCATCGCCAGCACGGCGTGCGTAGGCGCGTGGTCCTTGAGAATGGATAGAAGCCCGTTGGCGAATCCGATGAGTGCGGAGGTGTTGATGCCCGTGGAGGTCATGCGCGGGTTCTTCAGGAACACGAAATGCCCCCGGTAGAGAAAAGGCATGAGGTCGATGATGAACAGCTTTTTCATGGCGGTTTCCATTGTCGGGCCTCCTTTAGATCACATACTGCACGGTGGCGGCAAGCGTGGCGGCAAGGCCCACAAGCGCGTCGTACGGGACAAGCCGGAGGCGTTCGCCGAACGGCATCGATACCGCGCCACCCGTCGCATGGAAGAAGCTGCCGTGCGGCAGCGAATCCAGCACTATCGCGCCGGCATGTATCATCGCCGCGGCCGAGACCGCCGGAACCCCGGCGGAGAGCAGCGTACTTGCAAAGGTCTGCGAGGCGACGGTGGCGCCGGCTGTCGTGGATGCCGTGGCGCCGGCCATCAGCACGCCCGAAACTGGCGCAAGCGCGAACGTCGGCAGATGGCAGAGCTTCATCAGGGAGATCATGTCCGCGTTCAACCCCGACGCCTTGATGATGCCCGCGAGCGTGCCCGTGCCCACGAGCAGTACCGCCACGCCCGCCACCTTGGAAAGTCCGAACTCCGTGAACGGCACGGCGCTTCGGATGTGTCCCGTGGCCAGAAGCGCAGCCAGCCCGCCGGCCGGAAGCGCGATCATTGGATCTACCGCCACTCCGGCGATCGGCCGCAGGACCAGCAGCGCCACCACCACGATCGGTCCGGCCAACGCCGCCCAGAGGGACGGTCTCGCCGCGTCCGCTCCGCCGGTCGGTACCATGTCGGCGGAGACGTCGTACCGTCCGCGCCTCGACCTGGCGACAAGGGTAGCGAGCGCGATCGTCATCGCAAGCGCCACCAGGGCGGGTATGGCGTTCTCGAGTATGAGCGCCGTGAGATCCACCTTGAACGCATCGGCAGCCGCTATCGTGTTGGGGTTGGGCGATACGATGTTTCCGGCCTTGCCGCCACCGACCATCGCGAGCAGCAGCGCGGGCACGGGGACGTCCGCCCGGCGGCCCACCGCCAGCGCGATAGGCGCCACGGTGATGACGGCGATGTCGACGAATATCCCCACGGCGCATACGACCATCGTCGCGAGCGCGACCGCCGCCAGCGCGAAGCGCGCGCCAAGCCCGCCCACAATCGCGTCGGCGAGCCTGGCGGCCGCGCCGGTGCGGATGAGCGCGCCCGCGAGCACGCCCGAGGCGAGGATGCGCAGCACGGCGGGCATCATGCCCTTGGCGCCATCCGTCATAGCCTCGACGGTCTGCGCCAGTCCGCCGCCGCCGGCAAGGCCGCCGGCGAGCGCGGCGAAGATGAGTGCATACGCAGGCGGCATCCTGCGGACTATGAGCAGGATGGCCAGCGCAAGGGCACCAACCGCGCCCCATGTCGCAAAGACAGGTTCCATGGCGCATATTCTAGCATATTTTCATGAACCCGTACATACGTGGCTTATGAATGGCAAGGCCGTATGCGCGCTTGACTTTGCGGGCGGCAGATGGTAAACTTTCCGCCGTTTTTCCAACTAAAAGGAACGAAAGAGAATGAACAGAGCAATCAAGAAAGTGACGGCGCGGGAGATCATCGACTCCCGCGGCAATCCTACCGTTGAAGTCGATGTGATCCTCGAAGATGGCACGCTGGGCCGCGCGGCGGTTCCTTCCGGCGCGTCCACGGGCGTCAACGAGGCGCTCGAGCTGCGCGACGGCGATCCGAAGCGCTATCTCGGCAAGGGTGTGACCAAGGCGGTGAACAACGTCAACAAGGTGATCGCGCCCAAGCTCGTGGGCCACTGCGCCTGCGATCAGCGCGGCATCGACAAGCTGATGCTCAAGCTGGACGGCACGCCTACGAAGTCCAAGCTCGGCGCCAACGCCATCCTCGGCGTCTCGCTTGCAGTGGCAAAGGCCGCGGCCGCATCGTTCGGCCTGCCGCTCTACCGCTACATCGGCGGCACCAACACCTACACGCTCCCCGTGCCGATGATGAACATCATCAACGGCGGCGCCCACTCCGATGCACCCATCGCGTTCCAGGAGTTCATGATCCGCCCCGTCGGCGCCAAGTCCTTCAAGGAAGGCCTCAGGATGGGCGCGGAGACGTTCCATAACCTCAAGAAGGTGCTGAAGGCCCGCGGCCTCTCCACGGCCGTCGGCGACGAAGGTGGCTTCGCCCCGGCGCTCGACTCGATCGAAGATGCGCTCAACTGCATCATCGACGCCATCAAGAAGGCGGGCTACAAGCCGGGCGAGGATGTGACGATCGCCCTCGACTGCGCCTCCTCGGAGTTCTACAAGAACGGCAAGTACGACTACACCTGGAAGGAAGGCAAGAAGGGTGCGAAGCGTACCTCCGCCGAGCAGGTGAAGTATCTGGAAGGTCTCGTCGCCAAGTACCCGATCGATTCGATCGAGGACGGTATGGCTGAAGGCGACTGGGACGGCTGGGTCGCCCTCACCAAGGCCATCGGCGACAAGTGCCAGCTCGTCGGCGACGATCTGTTCGTCACAAACGTCAAGTACCTTGAAAAGGGCATAAAGCTCGGCGCCGCCAACTCGATCCTCATCAAGGTCAACCAGATCGGCTCCCTGTCCGAGACGCTCGATGCCATCGAGATGGCCCACCGCGCCGGCTACACGTCCGTGACCTCGCACCGCTCGGGCGAGACGGAGGACGCGACGATCGCCGATATCGCGGTCGCCACGAACTCGGGACAGATCAAGACCGGCTCCATGAGCCGCACCGACCGCATCGCCAAGTACAACCAGCTGCTCCGCATCGAGGAGGAACTGGGCGACAAGGCGGTATACGGATATAAGAAGGTCCGTTAAGCTTCAGCTTCGCGGTCATAGATGGTTAAGCCGGCGGCATTGCCGCCGGCTTAATCATTTGTTGAAGGCCGAAGGCCTATTTCACTTCCTCGTCCTTTGTGGCGAGCGAGAAGTTCCATACATCTGCCGTACGGCAGGCGTCTATCACGTCAACGAGCTTCTCGTACGAGGTCTCCTTGTCGGCGCGGATCACTACCGGCTGCCCCGGATAGAGCTTCGCGAGACGCGACAGCCGCCTGGTAAGCTCGTCGAGCGCCAGCACCTGTCCATTGACAGTGACCATCCCCCCGGCGGAGACGTTGAGGATGATCTCGCCAGGCATGCGCCCCGGCACGGTGGCCGACTTCGCGGAAGGTAGCGAGATTGCGATCTCCGACTCCCACTGGGAGAAGACGCTCGTGGTCACGAAGAAGCATAGCAACAGGAAGATGACGTCCATCAGCGCCGTCATCTGCAGGCCCTGCGGCCTGCCGCGGGAATTCTTGCGGAAGTTCATTCTGCGGCCCGCTCCAGTTCCACCGCCAGCGACTCAAGCTCGGCTATGCGGCGCGCCGTGCGGCGGCGCAGGAACGCATACGCGGCCAGGCAGGGGATGGCCACGACAAGTCCGAACACGGTGGTGACGATCGCCTGCGAGACACCTTGCGCCAGCACCACTGGCCGCGCGGCGGCGGCCAGGTCGTTGGCGATTCCGCCAAACGCCTGGAACATGCCCAGCACCGTGCCGAGCAGACCCACAAGCGGAGCTATCGCCGCAAAGTCGCAAAGGTAGTCCACGGACCCCTGCAGCCGCTCGGCGATGTGCGCCCCGGCCGTCTCTATCGCCGACTTCAGCAGGGCCGGATCCTTGCAGCCGGAACGCATTACATCCAGAGCCGCCAGAGCGAGCCTCGCAAACGCGCACGGCCTGCGCTCGCACAGCCGACGGGCCTCGCCGAGATCCTTCGTGCTGATGCGGTTGAGGATGTCGCTGACCATGGCAGTGGGGGCAAGAGCTCCGCGCCTGTGGGCAATCAGCAGATACAACATCAGCGTAAGCGCGATTACCGACAGGCCTGCCAGCACCCACATGAGCGGACCGCCATAGGTCCAGGCCTGAAGAAACGTTATGCCTTGTTCGGCTTGATTTGGTATTGTATTCATAAGAGGTTGTGAAGGTTGTGAGGGTTAGGAAGGTTGTGAAGGTTAGGAGGGTTGCGAGGGTTAGGTTTAAGGGGTTGATTTTGGAAGCAAGGCGTCGCACTTCGCGCGGAATGCGTCCTGACGGGATTCCACCGAGATGCGAAGCTCCTCCAGCCGGCGTTCATAGAGGCCGTAGTCGAGCCCGGCCGTGGCCCCCGCATGCGTCTTGGCGGCAACCGCGGCATCGGGATCCTCGGAATGCAGGCGTTCCAGATGGTCGCGCACGTCGTGGTACGCCTCGCGCCACGGCACACCCGCAGCCACCTGCCTGAGCGCGGCGTCCGTGGCGAACACGCCAGGGATGAATCCGGCGCGCAACGCCTTCTCGTCGATCTCCAGGCCGCGTACGAACTTCGCGAGGATGCGCAGCGTCGTGCGGACGGTCGAGAGGCCCTTCATGTACGGACCCTTCGTATCCTGCAGATCGCGATTGTATCCACCTGGCATGGCATGCAGCAGCGAGAGCGCGCCGGTCGCAAGCCCCAGCACCTGCGCGGTCTTCGAGCGCACGAGCTCAAGGACGTCCGGGTTGTACTTCTGCGGCATGATCGAGGAGCCTGTGCAATATTCGCGCGGCAGCCGGAAGTAGCCGAACTCCGGCATGGAGAAGAGGATCATGTCCTCCGCGAGACGCGACAGCACCGCCATCATCTGCGCGAGCGCGGACAGGAGCGCGGCCTCGTCCTCGCCGCGCGCCATCGACGCCCCGAACACGTTGTGGAGCGGACGCGCAAAGCCCAGCAGGTCGCTCGTGCGCTGACGGTCGAGCGGCAGCGGCACGCCATAGCCCGCCGCGCTGCCAAGCGGACAGAGGTCGTTGAGCGCGTATGCGGCCTCGAGGCATGCCACCTGGTCGAGGATCATCTCCGCATGCCCGGTGGCCCATACGCCCACGGAAGACGGCATCGCGGGCTGCAGATGCGTACGGCCCACGAGCGGCACGCGATCATGCGCCTGGCCGAACGCCACGAGCGCCGCCGCCAGCTCCGCCACCTCGCGCTCCAGTTCGAGCAGCTGGTCCTTGATGTGCAGCCGTACGTCCACCGCCACCTGGTCGTTGCGGCTGCGGCCCGTGTGGATCTTCTTGCCCAGATCGCCAAGCGTCTCGGTAAGACGGCGTTCAACGGCAAGATGCACGTCCTGGTCGGACCGCTCGATCGTGAAGCCTGCGTCGCGGGCGATCCTGGCCAGCTCCGCGCGTACGCGCTCCGCCTCCTCCTTTGTGACCACGGGCGGCGAGACCGGCATTTCGGAGAGCATCGTCACATGCGCCGCAGTGCCAAGGCAGTCCCACGCCACAAGGTCGAGATCCAGCACGGGATCGTCCCCGACGGTGTACGCCAGTACATCGGGGTCGACCTTGCCGGTCACCGTATCCTGCGTCTTAACGCTCATCTGCCTTCTTCTCTCCTCCTGTTGCGGATCGACTCCGCCGCCAGCTCGAACTTCGTCTCAGCCCCTTCCAGCAGCGCTGTCAGGCGGACAGGCGACTCCCCGCCGGACAACGCCAGCAGGAAATCCCTGTACGCAAGCGACGCCTGCTGCAGCTCTTCACCGCGGCCAAGCGCGTAAAGAGGCACCTCCTGCGCCTTGCGCGCCGCGGCGATGCGTATCTCCGGCTCGTTGGCGGCAAGCGCCACCGCGTCGCGAAAGGTGCAGCCGAAGTGGCTGTCACCGAACATTTTGTCATAAAAGGACGGATAAAGCAAGAGTCTTGAGGCAAAAATATGCAGGTCGGCCGGGGCGGTGCGTCCGGGGGATATCACCTTTCGGAGCATCCTGACGAGCCGCAGGTCGGAGGCCCTGTCCTGCATGGCGGCATCTTCGCAACCCGTCAGACGCGTCGCGAGGAGGCGTCCATCCCATGCCTTGCCTGCGGCAAGTTCCTTCAGTACAACGGGGAAGAGCGCCTTTTCACGCATCCATCCCGCAAGGTATCCGGCCAGTACGTCCGGCACATCGTCCTGCGCGCAAAGCGAGGGGAAGTATGGGAAATACCCCGACGACCAGCCCGACAGAACTCGGCGCAAGTCGGCGCGGGCCTGTTCGATGTCGCAGATGCGAAGGATCCCTGCGACCAGCCAATCCGGCATCTCTGCCGGCGGCGGCGTACCGGGCGGCACTGGATGTTCACGGTGGGCGTCCACCTGCGAACGAATGTACGCGCGAGCAATCTCGAAACGCAGCAGCGAGATGTCGGAATGCCCGGGCGACGGCAGCCAGATGCGCGTCTGCCGGCCTATCTTGCGGGGCATTGCCTTCGACACCACCCGTACATCGTTCGTGCGGCCGTCTTGCGCCACGATGACGATTCCCGCATCGCGGCGGCGCGCCGGCGGCGGAAGCGACAGGGCCTTGCCCATCGACTGCACGATCCCGCCGGCGAACTGCAGGAGCGGTCCACAGAACCCCATCTCGTCGCCCGGCACGGATGCCGCCACCACGGTGATGAGACCGTCCGAAGACGTGCGCGTCTCCGGCAGAGTGCGTACCACATCTGCCGGATTGCGCCTCGGCACAGCCTGGTCGGCCCCCGCCGCCGCAGGGACGGCAAAGGCACAGACCATCGCCATCAGGGCCAGGGCCACCGAGCCGGGCGTGGAATTCACATCCACAAGATAGGGCTTTTGCAGCTGCGCCGCCCCGAGGTCAAGCCTCGGGGACGAACGCGATCTTGAGACCCTTCATGGAGATGTTCATCTCCATCGCCTCGTTCATCTTGTCGAGCGGATACCTGTGCGTCAGCAGGTCCGTGACGGGCAGACCCCTCTCCTGCGCCTCCTTGAGGAAGTCGAAGCTCTGCACCCAGTCCTTCGCCTGGTACGTCCAGCTGCCGATGGCC
>JAFXTB010000150.1 GCA_017525225.1 Kiritimatiellia bacterium | reverse complement strand
TAAATGAGGATAACATGGTATTGTTCACAAATGGCAATTGCCACAATTGTTCACAAATGACAAATGGCAATTTGTATTGGTGGCATTGATGGCATTTGTGAACAATTGAGATTTGTGAACAATACGAAGTTATAGGCAAGTTGCTAGTGACTAGCATGCCGCCCGCGCTGCGCACGGGAGTGTAGGTGAGGGTAATTTGGAGAATGTTGCCAATGTGGAAATGTTGCCAGTTCCAATGTTGCCAGTTCCAATTGGAATTGGGTTTTGGGAATGGCAACATTGGATATTGGCAACATTTGATCAAGTTATAGGCAAGTTGTTAGTGGCTAGTCGTTAGGACAGTTTTTTTTCTCCCATTCCGGTCGCGTACATGGTATAATGTGCGCATGAAAAAATTACTACTTTCAGTCTGCTGCACGGGCCTGGCCATGGTCGGCACCGTGCAGGCAAAGTCCCTCAAGGTCCTGATGATCGGCAACAGCTTCTCCATCTGCGTGCTGAAGGAGCTGCCAGCATGCGCTGCCGCCGCAGGCGACAAGCTCGACCTCGCCTCGCTCTACATCGGCGGGTGTCCGCTAGACAAGCATTGGGAGAACGTTGAAAAGAGCGCCGATCCCGAATTCAAGCCGTACGGCTTCTCGTGGAACTATGCCTCGACGGCGAACAAGGCGGACGCCCCGGTGGCGAAGCTCGGCTCGAAGACCAACATCCCGCAGGCGCTTGCCGCCGACAAGTGGGACGTGGTGACGATCCAGCAGGCGAGCCACAAGAGTCCCTTCCCGGAGATGTACGAGCCTTATGCGGGCAAGCTGGTGGCCAAGATCCGCGAGCTCGCGCCGCAGGCCGAGATCGTGGTGCAGGAGACATGGAGCTACACACCGTACGACGGCAGGCTGGGCCACTGGAACATGACGCCCGCGACGATGCACGCCGCGCTCAAGAAGGCATACGGCCAGCTGGCGGCGCAGTACGGTCTTCGTACCATACCGGTGGGCGATGCCGTACAGCTCTACCGCGATCGTCTGCCCGTGAGCTACGGAAAGGTCCTTTCCAAGAAGGAGATAGCGGAGATGCGCGAACCTGCCCTCATCGACTTCCATGGCGACGTCGCCGGAGGCTCGCACTGGGGCAAGGGACGCAAGGGCCGGCCGGACGCGGACGTACGTCGGCTGCGCGTGGATCCATCTCACCTGAACAGGGATGGCGAATATCTTCAGGCTCTGGTGTGGCAGGCGACGCTCTTCGGCACGGATGTGACGAAGCTCGGGTATCGTCCGAAGCACCTGTCGGAGGCCAAGGCGTCGCTCATGCGCCAATGCGCCATGGATGCGCTCGGGAACCAGCGCAAGTGACCAGGCCGTCCACGGAGGAACAGGAATGAGGAAGATGCTGTCCGACCAGGTCAAGCTTGGCGTTGAGCGGGCGCCGCACAGGTCGCTTTTCTTCGCGACGGGTATGAAGCGCGCCGACATGAAGAAGCCGTTCATCGGCATCTGCAATTCGTACGAGTCGTTCGTACCCGGCCACTGCCATCTCAACAGGGTCGGCGACATCGTGAGGAAGGCCGTCGTGGAGGCGGGCGGCGTTCCGATGGAATTCAACACGATAGCGGTATGCGACGGCATCGCGATGGCGCATCCCGGCATGAAATTCTCGCTGCCGAGCCGCGAGCTGATAGCGGACTCCGTGGAGACGGTGGCGAGGGCGCACTGCTTCGATGCGCTCATCTGCATCCCAAACTGCGACAAGATCGTGCCAGGCATGCTTCTCGGTGCGCTCAGGGTCAACATACCGACGGTGTTCGCCTCCGGCGGGCCAATGGCGCCGGGCCGCCATCCCAGGACGGGTGCGGATACCGACCTCAATTCCGTTTTCGAGGCCGTAGGTGCCCAGAACGTAGGCAGGATCACCAAGCGTGAGCTTGAGCAGGTGGAGGAGACGTCGTGCCCCGGATGCGGCTCGTGCAGCGGCATGTTCACCGCGAACTCGATGAACTGCCTCTACGAGGCGCTGGGCATCGCCCTACCTGGCAACGGCACGATCCTCGCGACCGATCCGCGCCGCGTGGCGCTCTGGAAGGCCGCCGCGAAACGCGCCGTCGAGATGGCGAAGAAGGGGGGACCGCTGCCGAGGGAGCTGGTGACGGCAAGATCGCTCGACAACGCCCTGACGCTCGACATGGCCATGGGCGGCAGCACCAACACGGTGCTGCACACGCTCGCGATCGCCCGCGAGGCGGGCGTGGACTATTCGCTAGAGCGCATGAACGAGATCTCGGCGCGTACGCCGTACATCTGCAAGCTGGCGCCATCGGGACACTACCACGTGAGCGACCTGGATCGCGCTGGCGGCATCATGGCGATTCTCAGGCGGCTGCCGAAGAAGCTGCTGAACCTGGACTGCCCCACCGTGTCGGGGAAGAAGCTCGGTGCGCAGATCTCCGCCGCAAAGATAGCCGACGACGATGTCATCCGCACGCTCGAGAACCCGTATTCCAGGGACGGCGGGCTTGCCGTGCTCTGGGGCAACCTCGCCGAGCGCGGTGCGGTGGTGAAGAAGGGCGGAGTGGCGCCGTCGATGATGCGATTCACTGGCAAGGCGATCTGCTTCGACTCGCAGGAGGATGCCTGCGCGGGCATCCTTGGCGGCAAGGTGAAGCCCGGGCACGTGGTGGTGATCCGCTACGAAGGGCCGAAGGGTGGGCCGGGGATGCAGGAGATGCTGGCACCCACCAGCTACATAATCGGCGCGGGGCTGGGAGAGTCCGTGGCGCTGATAACGGACGGGCGTTTCTCCGGCGCGACGCATGGCGCGTGCGTAGGGCATGTGTCGCCAGAGGCCGCGGAGGGCGGACTTATTGGACTTCTGAAGAACGGAGACCTCATCACGATCGACATCCCTGCCAGGAAGATCTCGGTGGATCTTTCCAAGGCAGAGATCGCGAAGCGTCGCAAGGTGGCCAGACCCTGGACGCCGCGCATCCGCGGCGGCTGGCTGGAGCGTTACGCAACGCTGGTCGGCAACGCATCCACAGGTGCCTCCCTCAAGAAGTAGCCCGGTCGTCCCGCCGGCCGCCAGGATCCATGGATGGCAAGTGGGAGTGAGGATGTCTAGAATGGGGCATTTCTCAAGAAGGGATTTCGTCGGAGGTGGTGCCGCGCTGTTCGGTACGGCGCTTCTGCCGTCGGCGGCATGTGCGGCGGGCGGCGACTGGAAGGCGGCCTTTCGTTCGCTTGGCTTCGATCCCGACGCGCCAGATTCGCAATGGTTCGCCGTCACGAGCGACATACACGCCGACAGATGCCACGGACACCTTGCCGGACATGTGGCCACCTGGAACGCCATGGATCCGAAGCCGGCCATGGTCATCGCGCTCGGCGACATGGGCAACATCAACGGAGCTTTCGGACACCGCGTTTCGTCCGGGCAGGCGGCCAGAAATGCCGCACGCGACTTCGGAACCGTGAACGCGGTTCTCACGGAGGGTCTCTGCAAGGACATCCGGCGCGTGTATGTAGTAGGCAACCACGACACCTACATCGGCGAAGACGACCGTACCCTCTGGCGCAGGTACTTCCCAGACCAGCCGCCATACTGTGCGTTCGATGCCTGCGGCATCCGATTCGTGAAGTGGGACGGCGGAGTGGACGGCATGATCGGCGCGGCGCAGGAGAGGTGGATCATGGACGAGTGCGCCAGGTGCCCTAAGGAGCGGCAGATCGTCGTCCTCGTGCATCAGCCGTCCGTAGGCTCCTGCTGGATGGAGCGCGATATCGGACGGGTGGCGAAGGCGGCCCTTGCGGACCGCCAGGGCGTGACATGGCTCCTTGGCGGACACAACCACTGCAACGCCCTCTCACGCTGGAGCCTGCCTGGCGGCGGAACGCTTGCGGTCGCAACGCACACCATGGACAGGCATGGCTGGTGGGCCTACGGTGTGCGTGGCGGACGGATCGTAGCCCGTCTGTTCAAGCCGAATGGAGAGGACTCGTTCTCCTGTGAGAAGATGCCGGAATCATGCGCCGACAGAGGCGGGATACCATCTGCGTGGCAGGGGCGCGACGACGTCGTGTGGTGTGCGTTCGTCGGCTCTGCCGAGGAGAAGGCGTGCCGTGTCAGGCTGGAGAGGACCGGCGACAACTGCGGCTGGCTCTTCTATGTCGGCACCACGCTGTACAGGTTCCCTAAAGGCAAAGTTGCGCCCAGGGCCACCCGGTACGCGATACTAGGCAACCTTCTGGGCAGGCGCAATACGAAGGAACCGGCGAGATGCCTTATCTCGGCGGACGGAACCGTCTGGATGGATGTGAAACGTTCCGCCGCGGTGCGCAACGTGAACGAGTTCCCCATACCTCCTGAGCTTGTAGCATCGGATGTGCTATGGGTCAGGTACGAGGGATTCGGCACCGGTGGCGATGAGTGCCATGCAGCGTTTGCATTTCTGGAATAGTGGAAGGATAGGGAGGTGACCTATGATGGCTTCGGCGTTGGCATTTCTGGCAGCAATCCAGGCGATTGACATCGATGTAGGTCGGCAGTTGTTCGTAGACGACTGGCTAGTGGGAAACACCCAGGGCGTAGTCCGTGCATACAACCATCCCGTCAAGGAATTCGATTCGCCGGTCATGTGGCCGGAGACGGATCTCGAACGCGAGGTCGACGCGACCCGTCCATACCGTTTCGCCCCTGTCGCCGGTGCGACGAGCGGCGGACTCTGGTGGGATCCTTCCAGAAAGGTGTTCCGGCTGTGGTACGAGTCCGGATGGATGAAGCATCTATGCCATGCGGAATCCAGGGACGGCGTGAAGTGGGAGCGCAAGGACCTTGGGATCGTGAAAGGGACGAACCGGGTGCTTACGGATACGCTGCTGGACAGCTGGACCGTATTCCCGGACTATGCGGCGGCGGATCCCTACGCGAACTGGCGGATGATGGTGTCGGTGGCGGGCGGCGTCACCGACAACCGACTGTACACGTCCAGCGACGGCATTGCGTGGAAGTACATAGGCGATGCCGGCCAGAGCGGGGACCGTTCCACGATGTTCTACGATCCGTTCCGCGGGAAATGGGTGTTCTCCCTGCGCGGTGGTGGGCCTGGCAAGGGCGGCCGCAACAGGTCGTACTGGGCTTCGGCCACATTCGGCGGCGGGTCGTGCCTGTGGGACTTCCCGCAGTCTGGAAAGAGCGAGGGACGCCATCCGGGGCTGCCCCGTCCGAAACCGTGGCTGGCGACGGACGACAGGGATCCGCCGGACATGTCCGTAGGCGGGCGGACACCCCAGCTGTACAACATGGACGCGGTCGCGTACGAATCGATAATGCTCGGCATCTTCGAGATACTGCATCCGCTCAAGGGCGACAATGGCGACTGCGTGGCGGCCGGCATGCCGAAGATCACCGACCTCCATTTCGCCTACTCGCGCGACGGCTGGACGTTCGACCGTCCCGACCGCACGGCGGCGATCCCTGCGTCGCGCTGGGGTTCCGGCAAATGGGACACGGGGTATCTATCGCCGATGGGCGGCATCTGCGTGATCCGTGGCGACCGGCTCTGGTTCTACTACACGGCGATGCGGGGCGATGCCACGGAGACGACGCCGTATTCGAGCGATCCAGAGATAGGCTGGCGGCGCAACGGCATGCATTTCAACGCATCCATCGGCGTGGCAACGCTTCGGCGCGACGGTTTTGCAGGCATGGTGGCGGATGGCGATGGAGAGGTGGTCACGAAGCCGGTCAGGTTCTCTGGCGGGTATCTTTTCGTGAATGCCGAGTGCAGGTTCGGCGAGCTCGCGGCCGAGGTGCTCGACGATGCAGGCAGGACCATCGCGGGGTTCGGGGCGTCGGACTGCATGGCGCTAGAGAGGATGGATTCCACGAAGGCCGGGATGCGCTGGCGCGGCGGCGACCTGTCGTCGCTGGCCGGGCGGCCGGTACGCTTCCGCTTCAAGATGCACTGCTGCACGCTGTACAGCTTCTGGGTGTCGAAGGACGCATCTGGAAGGTCCGGCGGCTATCTGGCGGCCGGCGGCCCCGGATATGCCGGTCTGCGCGACCGCTGAAGAAGGGATGGGGAGGGTCTGCCCCCCATAGTAAAAGTGAAGGAGCAGCCTTGCAGACGGCTGGGGCGGACACGACGGGTCGCGGACCTCGCTGGGGTCGCCTCGCCAGCCATTTTGCAGTTTGGGGATAGTCCAGAAATTAGTTTTCCCTTGTTTTCGCCGATTGGATGGGGTATAATTTTTCCGTCTTGCCCGAAAAAGGGCGAGGCATGCAGATTACCCGCGCAGCGGACATGTGGCAAGCCGCCGCGTTAGGGAATAGAAGAGGATTGTTGAATGAGCTATACGTTGACACTTGACATGCCGCAGAAGGCTGTGCGTTTCGTTGAACGCCAGACATTGCGTCAAGGGACGGATTTATCCGCCCTGTTTGTGGCTTTCCTTCGTGAGCGTTTCGGCTTTGGCGAAGATGATGACAGTGTGGACGCAGCGCAGGTTGTTTCAGAAGATGTAGGGACGCTTACCAGACAGTTGTCTGGGATCGTCAGTTTGCCAGGGGGCATCTCTGACAAGGACTTGTTCGCCTCGGCGATGCTCGAAAAATACAATTCCTTGGTATGAAAGTATTTCTCGACACCAATGTCATTCTCGACGTGCTAGCCGGGAGGCAGCCGTTCTTCGCCGATTCACAGCGTGTAATGACTTTCTGCGAGCGGAATTCTGGTACGGGGATGGCGTCGGTTTTGACTTTTTGTACGGTTGCGTATGTTCTCCGCAAATCACTTGGCAGAGATCAGATGGTGGTCATGTTGCGCAATCTGCGCAAGTTTGTAGCAGTTCTGCCGATGGCTGATCGGACTGTTGATTGGGCGATTGCTTCTGGCAGCTCTGATTTTGAAGACGCGATGCAGTATGATTGCGCTGTATCCGGATCGGCTGGCGTTATTGTCACCCGCGACAAGTCTGGCTTTTCGACTTCGCAGATTCCAGTTGTTACGCCAGCAGAGTTCAACGTGAGATACCCTTGACCTCCATTCCGTATGGGGGGCATGCCTTCGCTGTAGGAGCATCCAACCCTAATCGTAGGCAAGTCGTTCCCTAATCGTAGGGAGGTCGCTCTGCCAACGTGGCTCAAAAATCCCCCTGTCATGGTGGCCCGGCCAACAGCGGGAGAGGCCGCGCTTGTCGCTGCCGTTCGGTGGGGCGAGGCGTCCCGCCGAGCCGTGGTGGGGCAAGCCGATGGCGCGCCGTTGGCTGTGCCGCGCACGCGCCCGCCGTCGGCGAGGTGGGAACCGGCGCGTGGACGTGAGACGCGAGACGAGAGACGAGCCGAGACGTGAGACGATAAGACATTGGCGAAGCCGCATTACCTCATAGGCTCACGTCTACTAGTCTCCATTCGCGTCTCACGTCTCACGTCTATCGTCAACCTCTGCGCGCTCGCGCGCAAAACTTCGGGCGCATCTGCGTAATTCACCGCAGAGCCTTCTGATGTTTGGAAACAACTATTTGAAACAACTTGCCTTTGGCGCACGGGCTAACTCGCCCGTGCCCGTTTGCCGACTTTGGAGCGGATTCCCATCTGAGGTGAGGATCTCGCGTTTGTCCGTATCGTAGAAATACCGCTCGATGGTGGCGAACTTCGGATAGAAGTTGACGATGATTCCGCATGGCATCTTGAGCAGCCTCATGTAGTTGAAAAGTTGGGCCC
>JAFXTB010000149.1 GCA_017525225.1 Kiritimatiellia bacterium | reverse complement strand
GATCGCCATAGAAATTCCCGCCCAAAGCATACGCCATCAGCAAGAACAAAAGCGCACCGGCACTGAACAATGTCATCAATATAGCCTTCATTGCTTTCCTCTCCTGCCGCAACTGTTTAGAATGTGTTCTTGATCATATTTTTCGGGCGTAAGGCACTTGAGATTACGCTCAGGGCAATCAAGCGGACACAGATACCAATATCCGTGCTTGGGACAGCGCTGGGAACCAACAGGGTCAGACTTGATTACCACAGTAGATTGCCACAGTAGGTTTTCCTTGTCATAGCGGCGCAACCCTTCCGATTCGCCGCTTGCCCCCTTCAAACGCACGGTGTGCCACTCGGCTCGGCTGATCAGGCGCTGGCACCGATTTGGAAGATTTATCATGCACCGTCTCATGCCGAACAGTATATCACAAACTCCCGCTACTGTAGTAACCATGTCTGACCCTGTAGCCTCCATGCGGGCGGCGAACCATTCTGTCAGCGCCAAAGCCAATGCCAGTATTCAATCGAGAACACTTTGTCCTCACCAGGTGCCAGGACAAACTCCCATGTCATATCGTGCTCAAGATTTGGGTTCTCTGGCTGCGCGGGCCTGTCGTGGACCTTCGCGTCCGTCGCGTCCACCAATTCGCCGGAAACAGTCTTCTTCACACGCACTGTCGCCGGTTCGCCGCGGTGGTTCCTTATGCTGAACGAGCCCTTGACGCCCTCCTTGCGCCAATCGCGTCCGCCCCAGCGCTTCACACCGTCCATCCCTGACAGGCTTTCGGTATACTTGACCGACACCGTGAGCGCTTTGGTGATCTTGACGGACGCCTCGTCGCCGGGATTCGTCCAGCCGATCTTCGACTGGCCCAGGACGCGTCCGCCCTCGGCTATCTCGACCGGCGCGGTGGTCATCGGGAATCCGAACGGATTGGCGAACACGACGGCGTCCCACGCCGTCCGGCGCTCCTCTTCGGTGCCGTCGCGCAGATTCCCGCGCTCGTCGCGGTCGTCCGACAGGTTCCACTCCACGATGCGCCGGAGCGCCACTTCCTTGCGTCCCAGCTGGAGCATGCGCCGGTCGCCCCTGGCCAGCGTCATCCGGCCGACGCCGCGGTAGTGGATGTCCGTGCCGGCGCCCGCAGACTCCGCCGCGCCTGCCGAGAAGGAGTCCGCCCCGCCGGAAGGCGTGAAGCTGTTGAGCATGACGCTCTGCGACATCACCCCGCCGCGATTGCGCCCGCCCCTGCGGAACCACCCCCAGTACGTATCGTCCTCCGCCGCGCGTATGGCGGAGCTGTACGCGCCGAAGTCCACGCCGCCGCCAAGGAGGGACGGCACGTCTGCGTAGAGAAGATTCGGGAATCCCGATATGAGGGAGACCTCCGCATCCTTCCAGTCAGCAATGTCGTTGTACACCTCTGCCGTCATCGACACCGTGCCCTTGCCGTCGGCGAGATCGACCCGATACGACGGCGTCCAGCAGGCGCCGGTCGCGATGTACTGGACGTCGAAGGGCGCCTTCGCGCCGTCGAAGCGCCAAACGGGCATCGCGCGCGCAATGCCGCGCGAATCGCCGTCGTCAGACCGGACGCTCACAACGGCTGACTCAGGCACCGAGACTATGGATCCGCTCTCCAGCCTGACGTTGAGCGACTTCGCGGGCTTGGGCTTGGGCGGCTCGTAGTAGTACGATGCATAGCCATAGTACATGTTCCGGCGTCCAATCGGCTCGGCTGCGCGCTCAGACTCGTCCTTCACGGCCGTCCCGCGCACGGTGCAGATGCGGCTGGACTCGCCCGCCGTTCCGGCCAGGACCTTCATAGACCCAGTCTTGGCGGCGGCGTCGAGTATCTGGTCCATGCCGACGCCGCATCGGAACGCGACTTCGATCTTCCGGCCGTCATATGCGCCGGTCCATCCTTCCGCAAAGCCGGCGTCGACGTTTTCGCGGAGCACGTCGGCCTTCGTGGACGACACCGACACGCCACCGCCGGACACGAGCCAGAACGAACCGTACGCCGGGCGCGCATTCGCGTCGACAAACGACACGCCGTCCTCGCCTGGCGTGATGCGCCGCGTCACGACGGCCATCCCGTTCTTGTACAGCCCGACCGATACGATCGGAGCAGGGTCAAGCGGCACGGCAGCAGCCGACACCTCGGCTGCCGCAACCGCAACTGCGGCCAACGCGGCCAACGCATCATTCATTCTCATTATCCGCTCTCCTTTAATTCGCGATTTGACTGATTCATACAAACCACTCATACAGACATTATAGCATTTCCGCTTTTCAAGGCGCAACGGCATTTCCTCTTTGGAGGTTCCCCAATTTTGTCGTATCGGCTTCACGCGCCTCTTTGTCCATTCGACATTTCAAATCGCCGATTCGATCGTTCCAGTCAAGATAGAACCGCTCGACTAGATTGGAAGTGTTTGGGGCAGTCTTACAGTCCAGCCCCCCTTGGTCAATCAGCTGCGCCCTGCTTTACCTGCTCAACGACAGCATCCTTGAGTTTCAACGAGCTGTCGAAGTCCGACTTTCTGATTGTGCCAGTCAGGCGCAGGTTCTTCTCGCCATCCTTAAACGGAAGGTCCTCTTTCCTCATGACTCCCTTCAGCCGCGCTGAAATGCGCAGAATCGGCATCTCGCGCGAACCCCGGATATTACGCCTGGGATATGAGGCGCACAACTCCAGACTGCCGCTCTCGCCATGCCATATCGGATTGTAGTAGCTCCACGAGCCAATCTGGTTGCCGTCCAGCGGCAGAGTCACACGGACGCCGTCGAGTTGCCGGCCGAGTTCCTTGACTTGCTCGTCGGTCAGCGCGACGGAACGAGACTC
>JAFXTB010000026.1 GCA_017525225.1 Kiritimatiellia bacterium | reverse complement strand
CCATACGAGACGCACGGTCTTTCTCCGTTGGAACCTTTTTTCCTCTTCTCCACTCGGAGTTGAGGCGCATCCGACCCTTTCAGGTCGCCGCCACCGTGGTGGTTCTCGTGACTCGGTTGGCACAAAACGCCTTGCGGCGTAGTGATTCTCTGATGTCTCGTTTAGATGGCACGTATCATACCATAAACGGGCTTGAAAAGCAAGCGCGAAATTTGTCAAACCCCTGTAAAATCGGGTCGTTTCTACCGTTCGTGGGTGGCTCAGTCTGTCATTTGTGAGGAAGGTTTTCGAGTGGAGTTTTTGATGCTGAAAGATCACTTGACTGCTGGGTGTTGAAGCGTGGTAAGACGATGCGCACGGTCTCGCAACCCACGAAGAACCGGCGAGTTGGGGCGGTGGCGCAGTGCAAAGCTGTAGAGCAGAAACGCCAGAGGCATATCGCCATTTGCCTCTCTATTCATCGCAGAAGTCTCAAGAAACACGGCAAGCGATTCGCCATTGGTCAAGTTGCGCAACATCCCCTCATCTTTGATGTCCGCTTCGGAAGGATTGTAGGGAGACCCCTTGTAAAATGAATCTGGGGGCGTATCAACGCCTTGCCCTGTCACTTCAATGTTGAAATTCTCACGCCCGTCATCCCATCGGCAGTAGAGGTGCCCCTTGGTGTGGGCGAGATAGACAGGATAATTCAGTCTGCGTCCAAGGGCGACAAACAGCACGGGAATTGACGAGCAAGTTCCTTTTCTTCGCTTGAGAAGTCCCGTGATAAATATGTCGTCTGGATTCTTGAAGAATCGTGGGGACCGCATGTCGTTCATCGCTCCCGACTTTATCAAGTCCATGTTGTAGCCGCATTTCAGGTCTTGCTGTATGGTCAACGCAAGCGTGACGGCCTTGAACTTCGCAAGCGAATTGTCGTATCGTGCCGCGTTCTTCTCGAAGGACGGCAGATATTTCTGTTCAAGTTGTTTGGCGATTGCCGCCCATTCGTCAAGCCGTGCGACATATTTTGCCGTGTCAAGAACTTCGTTTCGAGTGACATTTCTCGCGCAGATTACGTTCATTCGTCCTATGTCCACACGGTCGAGGTTTTCAATTGGCATCTCGAATAGATCACGTGGCGTAAGAGGTTTCAATTCATCTGCGATATGGAACTCGCGCCTTTGTCCACATCCGCCGAACAGGAGAATCAAAATTAACATTGTTAGAAATCTCGCCATCATGTTTCTCCAATGTCAGGTTATGTCACAGACAATGTGCCCGAAAGAACACAAAGAACCGGCAACGTGCAAAAGGAAGAACAACACCATTGCGGCAATCCGCGCCGCCTTGCTTCGTGGGAATAAGGAGAGGAAGCTGAACAGCAACATAAGAACAAAGCCTGTGATCCACCGCCAATCGGAAGGAGTTATGGTATGGATGCAATCTGGAAGTCCCGGGACATGGCAAATCAAGTAACCGAACGTTGAAAGATGGCAAACAACGTAATGGACGAAATCAAGTAGGGAGAAATTCGAAACGAATCTTCCAAGCGCCAATGATATGATTCCGAGCTGCCAAGCCACGATGAAACACCATATCGCGACAAAATCACATATCATTTTTCTGTATCGCCAGCACTCCATGACACCTCCTCACCACGATGGACGCACTCTATAATAGTCCTCGACTCTTCCGAGCCCTTCAGCAAGATTGTACGTGTTCACATCATGAGGCCAGTGCCACCATATCATATTAAAAAGATTATTGGGAGTTTGCCAATCAACCGTCCCGCCTGAAGGAGGTCCGTAAAGCAGATTGCCTCTTGCGTCATATACACATTGATTTCCATGCCCATCTGCTGAAATCGACCGCATTTCAAAGACACCTCCTGGATGATATAGCTTGAGGGTGGGTGGCTTCCATGGTTGCGTCCATGTTGACGGGTCAGGGTTCGCGGGCGTGCCGTCCTTGCGGATGCAAAGTTTGCTCGGACATTTCGGAAGGTCTTTCCACCACGCGCCACGAGAACGCTCCAAGGCAAGCCATTCGTTGAACAATTGGGCGTCTGAATATCGGTCGCCATGCCAAGTCTTGATGTCCTTAGGAACGCCTTTTTTGTTCAGGCTGTCTTCGGCGTCGCCAAGCGTGTACATGCCGAGCGGGTCGATGTTCTTCACAGGGTTGTTGCCGACGAACTGATACAGGTTGGCGGAGTCGTTTTCGCCAATCGGGTCGCGGGTCATCCATCGTCCGACTTTCGGATTGTAGAATCCAAATGCTGGGGCATACAGCAACATCACAAGAGCCGCCGCTTGCCATGTCCGAAGAGTTTTCATGCCACATATTATACCATAACCATCGTCACTTGAGCCAGTCCTTCGATAGCGCGGAGAGTTTCTGCATGAGGGCGCGGGTGCGCATGAGTGCAGGAATGATGGCCTGATAGTGTTCGATGTCATCAAGGGTGAGTGTGCGTCCTTTCCTGTCCTTGAGCCATTTCTGCGCGGGTTGGTAGCCGCCGATGAACATGCCCCACGCCTCTTCCGGCACATGGTCAAAGTATTGCTCATCATTGATGTACACCTTGCCGTTTACGAAGCGCACATCCTCAACGAGACGATTCCCGTCTATCGGGAAGTTGGCTAGCGACTTGCGCCCACTTGTCGATAGGCTTGCTTTCATAAGGTGCGTCTCGCGCAGTTCGCCGCCAATCTTCGCAAGTTTCTTGAATACTGCCGCATTCGTCGGATAGTGTATGCGCGGGAAATTCACCTTCAGAAATTCCTTGTAGCGTTCGCGGTATTCAGGCGTGTGAAGGACGGCATAGATGTAGTCGAAAAGTTCTTCGGGCAATGGCTTGCGCTTCAAGCCGTCCGCGATACGCTCAAATATCTCCTTGTCGAAGTTCGGTACTTTCTCAACATGCCCCAACGTGTCTTGGTAGAGGTAGAGGGGAAAGACATAACCACGCTCTTTCGTGCGGCTTGAAACAAAGCAATCGTCTACAAGGCAATCTGCTACGCCAACTAGATTCCAATCATTTGTGGCAAGGTGCTTGCAAACAACAAGTGCTATGTTGCGATGTTGGTGGATATGTTGCATGACTGGTTTCCGCTGACGCCACACCGTCTTTGGCGTAAAACATATCCATCTATCGTCGAACGGGCGATAGGCATAGCGAACTATACTGCTATTGGAGTCAATCGGTAAGTTGCCCAAGACGAAAGAGGCGTAGTTCTTTCCAAGACCATACTTTGACTTAAGTTCCATTTCCTTATACTCTTTACGGTTGATGTCGCTTATGCGTTCTTTGAGTTCATCTTCTGTCTGTGCAACAGCAAACGAATCCCCCATAGTGAGAACAGCGGTACTGTTTATTGGTAGCAGTTGATCTATACCGAATCCTGACTTATACTGTTCACATCCTGTCACATCCTGCGGTACAAAGAGATAATATGGTGCGGTCGGTGCGACAGAGGCGAATCTCACATTTGCCAAAGACTTGCTTTCAAGGTAGGCAAACTTGTCCTTACGTGTTCCCCACAGGTCAGCGTAGTGAACTTTTGCGAGTTCACCGTTCTTCTTTTTGCCCGTCTTGACGAAGATGTTGATTGCCGTGCCGACGGTGATTGAAAACACGTTCTCGTCCTTGCCACCGTCAGGTGCCTTCTCATGCTTCATCGAATTACCGTGAAGGTTCAGTACGTATATTTCGTCGAAGCAGTCGAGCAGTTGCCATCTCATGCCACGGAAGGTCGGATTGTCAAGCAGTCCGTGGTTGTTGATGTAGGCGAGAACCCCCTCGCCGCGATTCTTGACATATTCCTGTGCAAGACGGATGAACTTTACATAGTCGTCGTTTAACCAATGCTTGCGCTCCTTGAGGTTCTCCTTGCCGCCAGGTTCAGTCTTATAGTCCGCCACAAGGTCGGTAATCCATTTGCCGTTGTTCTGTGAGATTCCACTATAGGGCGGATTCCCCACCACGACCATGACGGGGCAATCGCGCTTGACGGAGTTTGCGGCGTTTGCCTCTGCGCCAAGAATGATGTCGAAGAGTGCGCCGTTGATGTCCTTGGCCTTTTCGAGCGAGTCCGTCAGAAAGATATTGAAGCGTCCGTTTGTCGTGTGGTTGTAGCCAGTTTCGGAAAGCACCCTGTCAATCTTGATGTGCGCCATCGTATATGGAGCCATTAGAAGTTCAAAGCCGTTTAGACGGGGAATTAGGTTCTCGGATACGTATTCAGGCCACATGCCCCTGTTTGCAAGGAACTTATCGTAGATGCGGTTGATGCATTCGGCGAGGAACGTACCCGTTCCCGTTGCGGGGTCAAGTATCTGAACTCTTGGCACGATCTTCTTGACCTTCTTTGTTAGCCTCTTCCCCGTGTCGCAACCCTCGTTTACTTCAATCTGTACCATGTCGCGGCTTGCGATTCCGTCTTTGATGCCGAAGTGTTTTATGAGGATGTCATCGACGGCTCGAACTATGAACCTAACGACTGGGAGCGGCGTGTACCACACGCCCCTTTCCTTGCGAAGCCCCGCATCGTAGGCGTTGAGGAAGTCCTCGTAGAAATGTATCATCGGGTCGTTGTGCTTCTTGGACTTGCCGTAGTCCTTCATAATGCCTCTGACATCTGCGGCGGCGAACAGACGCACGATGTCGTCTACTGCCCATTCAATTTCCTTGTCGATGTCCGAATTGATGTGGTTGAATAGTTTGCGAAGGAACGGATTGCTTTTCGGGATAAGCCGTGCCGCCTCTTCGCGTGAAAAGTCCTCCGGCGTGTCGTCGTGGAGACGGGCGGCAAACATGCCGTATGTCAGTGTCTGTGCATAGATGTCCGAGAATTCATCGGCGTTGGTTTTAGGCATGAGAACGTGCTTGAAACCTTCCATCAGTTCCAGCAACGTAGAACCTTGCGCACCGTCGCTTTCGAGAAACTTATGTGCCGCGACTTGAAGATGCCGCGCTTTCTTTGCCATGAGCTGAGCAAGTTGCGTGGGGGAGGAGATTGTCTGCGGCTTCGCGCATCCCATCTCTTCTATGCGGAAGACGAACCTTCCGAAGTTTTCGTTGAGCGGGCGGATGTTGTCGCCTGCGATTTCTGCGATGCACACGGAGTCGATTAGGCGGCATCTTTCTTCGTGAGTATTTTTCGCATAGAAGTCAAACACAAGAAAGTCCGTAAAAGCCACGGTGTCGAAGTCCTCCTTGTAGCGGTCGAACTGTTCCTTGTGTCCGGAATCTTTCTTCCCTTCAAGGTCGCCAGTGCCTATGTCCTTTGTTTCAAGATAGGCGACGGCAAGGTCGCCGTTATCCTTAATCACGTAGTCGGGCTTGTTTCTTTTCGCTTCCGCTTTTTCTCTCTTGGTTGACTTCGGCTCGTTAATGACCTTGCATCCCGGAAGCAGGGCGCGAAGAAGAGGTGTCAATTCGTCGCGGTAGGAGACTTCAGTTCCCGAACCGTCCTGCCACATGCGGCTTACGGCGGCGACATATTTTGCACATACAGCCTCTCCGTCTAACACCTTCTTTGTAGAAGGGGTCTTCGCGTTCGTCGTATTCTTCTTTGTCATTTTAAGGGCCTCTCTTTGGTGGCGGTTTGAGGCCCTGAGATTGCCCGTATTGCTCATCCGAAGAGAGGCCACGCTTTCGCGTGCCCTCGCAACGAATCCAGCAATACGAAATTTCTCAGGTTCCAAACCGCTGATTGTTGTAAGTCACTCTAAAACGCACAGGCGAACTTACGTCCGCTTTGGCTATGTCCTTCGCACCGTCCATGCCGAGTCACGGGTGGCTTGAATTGGTGTGTATTATATCATTTTTACGCTTCGCGTTGGGCAACAAAACGCAAAAGAAGAATCTGCCGCTTATATGGTGGCGGCGTAATGAGGGCGAGTCAGGGAAGAAGAGGTAAGGCTACTTTGCAGGGGGCGTGAATATGCGACGGAGCGATTCTTCGATTTCAAGAATGCGCGAAGCATTGATGACGATGCCGAGGTTGTTGGGAATCGAAACACGCGCTGAGTAGTTTGTGCCATGCGAATTGAGGGTCGTAATTGGCACAGCCTTGATGTCGCCAGTTGCTGTGTGCATGAATGTCTGACTCACGACACCAAGCAACTTCGCCCGACATCGACCTTGAAGAGGAAGCCGTCGCGTTCCTCAATAGGCGCGAAGGCGGCATCCTGTACATCGGTATCGACAAGGCGGGGAAGCCCGTCGGCGTGAAGGATATCGACGGCGACATCCTCAAGATCAAGGACAGACTGCGCAACAACCTCCTTCCGTCCGCAATGGGGCTGTTCGACGTGACGGCGGACGAGGTGGGCGGCGTGAAGGTAATCAAAGTGTTCTTCGCGGGTGGCAGCGAGAAGCCATACTACCTCAAACGCTATGGCATGACACCAAAGGGTTGTTTCATCCGCGTGGGCACGGCTTGCGAACCGATGCCGGAGGCGATGATTGAAGACCTTTTCGCAAGGCGTGTGCGAAACTCCATCGGGCGCATACGCTCCGTCCGGCAAGACCTCACCTTCGAGCAATTGCGCATCTACTACCAAGAACATGGCTTCAAACTCAACGACAACTTTGCGCGGACGCTGGAATTGCTGACGGACGATGGCGCGTACAACTACGCCGCATATCTTCTTGCCGACGAAAACGCGAACTCAATCAAGGTTGCGAAGTACGCAGGGTGCGATCGCGTGGAACTCGTCGCCAACAACGAATACGGCATGACCTCACTCGTCACCGCCACGAAACGTGTAATCGAACGGCTGAAGGTGGAGAACACCGTGCGGACGCGCAAGACTGCCTTGGAGCGCATTGACACGCCGCTCTGGGACGAGAAGGCCGTGCGTGAAGCCGTCATCAACGCCATCGTCCACAACGACTACACACGCGAAGTGCCGCCCAAGGTCGAACTCTTCTCCGACCATCTAGAGATAACCTCGTTCGGACGCTTGCCGGAGGGCCTCACAAAGGATGACTTCTTCGCGGGTGTTTCCATCCCTCGCAACAAGGAACTGATGCGCATATTTCGCGACCTTGAACTTGTCGAATCTCTCGGCTCGGGCATGGGTTACATCATGCAGAAGTACGCGCGGGAGAACTTTATCTTCCTCGACAACTTCATCCGTATGACCGTACCCTACATCACCCAGGACAGGGAGGGTCAACCCGTCGCCGCCGTATATGTAAAAGCCCAAGTAGCGCTCCCAGTGACACCTCCAGTACCCCAAGTAGTGTCTATAAACCCTACAAGTAACCCTACAAGTAGCCAACAAGTGACCCTACAAGTAAATCGGCTTCTTTCTGTTATCAAGGGGGATATGCCTCGATCTGCGATAATGAGCGCATTGTCACTTAAAGACAGAGTGACCTTCACTGAAGATTATCTGCGTCCAGCAGTGCGGCTTGGTTTAATCGAACTAACGCAGCCCGATTCGCCGCGTTCGCCCACGCAGAAGTATCGCCTTACCGCAAAAGGCTTGGCGGTACTCACATCCGCAAGTACGACAGACAAACAAGACGAGAGGTAAGCGACATGAAGAATAACTTACAGACAATAAACCGTGCGAATAGATTTTTGGGGAATAATCCAATGGTCAAACCAATTGGAATGCTATCGCTTCTATGTGTTTTGTCGGGGTGTATGACCAATCGTTACGAAGAATATTATGTGAACAAGGATAGCGCATACTACGATGCTCTCAATGCGATTAAAACTCCCAATCAACAAGTCGAACTGAAGATTGCGACCTCGGAAGAAGATGTCATTAACATCATCGAGGATGGATACCTTCCAATCGGAGTAAGTTCCTTTTGGGCACCATACAATGGAATGACATGCGCTGTTGATACTGCCGAGAAACACGGGGCTCAACTGATCCTTTTTGACATCAAGTTTAAGAAAACCAAGGAGTACACATCCGTGTTGCTACTTCCTTCGACGTCCACCTCGTACACCTACGGTACTGTTAACGCCACCGCTTATGGCAGAGGTGGTACAACATTCGGTACAGGAACTTACTCTGGTACGACCTCTACGACTACTCTGAATGCCGTCCCTGTTAAGCGTAGCGTTGATATCTACACACATAATGCGCTCTATTTCAAGAAGATAGATCCTAAGGCGTTCTACGGGATTGTCCCGTTCATTCCAAGACGGCTACCGACCGAAAGTGCTGATGCCATTGTCCCTGTAACGGTTCTCGGTGTAGTCCACGGTAGCAAGGCGGAAACAGATGGGTTCAAGCGTGGCCAAAGAATCATCGCGATAAATGGAGTGCCCATCAGCAACCGAAAGAGTATCGCCCAATTCTCCAACTCCATCACATCAATCAAATCCGTGGAGGTCGCGCAATGAAGAGGTTGTTTACACCGATCTTGTTCTTTCCGTTTCTGTCAGGGTGTTTTCTTTACGATTGTGGGTACACACGTAATGATGATACCGCAATTTACAAGACCGACTCGTCGAACAAGATGCCAATTTCATACTCGCTTAAGTTCGACACATGTTTCCCCGCGAATGATGCGCCTGGTACGCCCACGGTAAAATCAATAAAGGCAAAAATTGATGAGGCGCTAAAGGAGACAGGATTGTTTTCTGAGGTCTCATATGGGAATAGGGATGACAAAGGATACCACATTGAGTTTACGTATAATGATTCGGGGTTTTCGTATGACGAAGCGTATGCAAAAGCATTTGTGTACGTATATACACTCTTTATGATTCCAATACCCGAGAACTATTCAGCAGATATGTCTGCAATTGTTTATCTAGAAGGGAAACCGATATGGTCCGTAGCACATACGGAAAAATGCCGCTACATCGTTTGCTGGTATGCCCTTCCTGCTGGGCTTGTATTCAACTACTGGTCTGTATGGCGCTCAATTGAATACAACATTGTCCGTTCAACCATCAATGACTTTACTAGAGAACACATCAGGCGTTATCTTGACCCGAACTTCATTGAATTGACCAATCCTGAAGATGCAGGAGTGGTCATTTCTCCTGCCGAAAGGAAGTAATTGACTTTTGTAACCTGACCTTGCGCAAGATCGGCGGTTGAGCTATGGATGAAGTACAAAGCCCAAAAGGTACTTCCGACCGCCATTGAACCACTACAACGTGGGAAGGGGTAGTGCTGCTAGACACATTTTGTTTGAGATGGGGAAAGGCAATTGATTCCGTTGTGGGTACGGTTGTTAGGAGGGGTAAGAGGGAATACAACGTGTATGCCTTTTGTAAGCATTTGCCCCGTTGTTTCGCGTTTCGCTTTGATGCTTTTTCATCGCTCGTTTCTTTGAAAACAGAAAACGCGTTGTCCCCTTGATTTTATTGGGTGAAACGCACTCCCACAGATGGTGGAGATAAGGGGAGTCGAACCCCTGACCTTCTCAATGCCATTGAGACGCTCTACCAACTGAGCTATATCCCCATGAGAGTACACCGCCTTGGCGGTGGAAACAGCGAGTAGTATATCAAACCGCAGAATGAGGGTCAATGGGAATTAATGTTTTTTTTCACAAACCCCCTTGCTTCCAGAGGGCGGATGTGGTAGAATATCCGCGTTTTCCGTTTGCGCCCATAGCTCAACTGGATAGAGTATCAGACTACGAATCTGAGGGTTGCAGGTCCGACTCCTGCTGGGCGCGCCAATGGGGAACACCAGATTGCGGGGTGGAGCAGCCTGGTAGCTCGTCAGGCTCATAACCTGAAGGTCGTTGGTTCAAATCCAGCCCCCGCTACCAATTTTCAAGGAGGCCTCTTGCGGATGCGCAGGGGGTCTTTCTTCTTTTCAGGGAAAAATGTTTTTTGCGCGTGCCTATTGACCTGTAAGGCCGATTTTGATACAATTGCCAAGTTTCATCAACTCATAGACAGTTTTATGGCAAAAGAAGACGATCAAGCGATAAAGGTAACAGGAACCGTTACAAAGGTTCTACCGGCCACCATGTACAGGGTAAGGCTGGAAAACGGGCATGAAGTCCTGGCATTCCCATCTGGGAAAATGCGCAAGTATTTCATCAAGATTGCGATTGGCGACAAGGTAGACGTGGAGATATCCCCCTACGATCTTGCCAAAGGGCGTATAACCTACCGCCACAAGGTCTGATGGCCCGCCATCTGCTGAGTCTTCACGAAGTCTCCCTCGCGTTCGGGGGGGATTCTGTGCTGGATTGCGTTTCGATCAATGTCGATTCCGGCATGCGGGCGTGCATCACGGGCCGCAATGGAGAAGGCAAATCCACGCTGCTGAAGGTTATCGCAGGTACGCTGGCGCCTGATTCCGGGACGGTGGTGCGTGCGCCTGCGCTTCGTACCGCCATGCTTGGACAGGATGTCCCCGCCGACCGTCAGGGCACGGTGCGCGACGTCGTCCTGGCCGGACGCGAGGCTAAGGACGCGGAGAAGCTGATGTCCCAGATGGATCTTCCGCCGGATGCCGCCTTCAATTCCCTTTCGGGCGGCCTTAGAAGGCGTGTCCTGCTGGCGGGGGTGCTTGCAGACGAGCCTGACCTTGTGCTGCTCGACGAGCCGACCAACCATCTTGACATCGCATCCATAGAGTGGCTGGAGACTTTCATCCAGCGGAATGCCGAGACCACGTTCATCTTCGTCACCCATGATCGCGCGTTCCTCAAGGATGTCGCCACGTTCGTATACGATCTCGATCGGGGGCGGCTTTCCGGGTGGAACTGCGATTATCGCACCTTCCTAGCCCGCAAGGCCGACCTCGCTGCGGACGAGGCCGCGCTCTGGGAGAAGAAGGCGAAGCGTCTTGCACAGGAGGAGGCCTGGATACGGCAGGGTGTGAAGGCCCGCCGCACTCGCAACCAGGGTCGGGTGGAGGCGCTTCGGCGGCTGCGCCAGGAATTCGATCTTCGGCGTGCAGCCGTGGGAACGTCCAATATCCGGCTCGATACCGCCGCACCGTCCGGCGACCGCGTGATAAGGGCGGTGGACCTTTCATTCGCCTATCCTGGCGGCGATGCCGTCATACGCGGCTTCACCGCCGACATCCTGAAGGGCGAGCGCATCGGAATCGTGGGCGACAACGGCACGGGCAAGACGACGCTGCTCAACCTGCTCACAGGTCGTCTGAAGCCCACGTCTGGGACGGTCGACGTCGGGACGCGCGTCGAGATGGTGTTCTTCGACCAGCTCCGCGCGGATCTGCCGCCGGATGCCTCTGTCGCCGAAGCGCTCAACAAGGACCGCGACACCGTAACCATTGGCGGCGTGACGAAGCACGTCTATTCGTACCTTGCGGATTTCCTCTTCACCCCGGAGCGTGCGCGCACGCCGGTCAAGGCCCTTTCGGGCGGAGAGAAGGCGCGTCTGCAGCTTGCCAGGCTTTTCCTGAAACCGGCAAACCTGCTCGTCATGGACGAGCCTACGAACGATCTGGACGTAGAGACGCTCGAACTGCTGGAGGAGCGGCTCCTCGACTACAAGGGCACTCTGCTTGTAGTCTCGCATGATCGCGAGTTTCTCGACCACGCCGTGACGTCATGTCTCGTGCTGGCTGGCGACGGCGAAGTGCGTTTCTCCGCCGGCGGGTACAGCGAGGCCGCGAGAATGCTGAAGGAGATGGGAAAGGAGCGTGCCCGAAGCCGCCAGGCCCAGGATGTGCGCGTGGAACGCGTCGAACACGGTCCTAGACCGGATGCGCGGCCCGGGAAACTTTCCTACAGGGAGACGCGTGAACTGGAGGCGTTGCCAGATCGCATCGCGGCGCTGGAGTCAGAGATCGCGGCGCTGGAGTCGGAGCTTTCCGATCCCGCCATCTATGCGCGCGATGGTGCGCGTGCCCGCGAGCTTGCGGCCCGTCTGCCGGCGGCGCGCGACGAGCTGGACGCCGCCGAGACGCGCTGGCTGGAACTGTCCGAACGGTCGTGACATCTCGCTGGCGGCAGACGGTGTTTTTTGCTATAATGCGGGCATGGAGATTTGACGCGATGCTTCGTTTTGAAAATGTTGTAAAGCGGTTTGATGGCCAGGAGGTGCTTTCCGGGGTAAGCTTCACCGTCAATCCCGGCGAGGTGCTGGCCGTTGTCGGCCCTTCCGGTACAGGCAAGTCGGTGACGCTCAAGCATGCCGTGAGGCTGCTCACGCCTTCTTCAGGGCGTGTGCTTCTAGATGGCGTTGACATCGCCAACGCCCGCGGCAAGAAGCTTGCCGCCATCCGGGCGCGTTTCGGGTATCTGTTCCAGGGCGGTGCGCTGCTGGGCTGGCTCACCGTGGCGGAGAACGTGGCGCTTCCGCTTCGCGAATGCACTTCGCTTTCCGACGAGGAGATCGATGCGAAGGTCGCTGAAGCTCTGGCGGCGGTGGAGCTTACGGCTGCCGCCGACCGCTTCCCGGCGGAGATATCGGGCGGCATGGCAAAGCGCGCAGGGCTTGCGCGCGCCATCGTGCGCGAGGCCGACATAATTCTCTATGACGAGCCGACCTCCGGCCTAGATCCGGTGACCTCCATAACCATCAACCGGCTCATCAGGCGTCTCAACGCCGAACGCCACATAACATCGATCGTCGTGACGCACGACCTTCTGGGTGCGCTGCTGTTCGCCGATCGCGTGATGATGCTCAAGAACGGTAAGGTCGTAGAGTGCGCGACGCCCGAGAAATTTGTGGTCTCCGATAATGCCGAGGTGCGCGAGTTCCTCGACGCGCAGTTCATAAGCGAGAAGAGCTTCAACGAGGCGAAGGCCGGCTACGCCGAGGTGCAGGTCCAGAAGGCATGAGGAATACGCCGCGATGGAAGAACGGGTCTTTAGCGTAGGCGCGCTTACAAAGTCGATACGTCGGAATCTGCTGGCGAACAACGAGAAGATCAAGCATGCCTGGATAGAGGGGGAGGTGTCCAACTGGCGCATCTATCCTTCCGGGCACATATATTTCGTGCTCAAGGACGACACGGCGCAGATAGGTGCCGTCCTGTTCTCCTTCTGCTTCGCCGGATGCGAGCCGCCGTTCCGCGCGGCCATGGCCAAGGGTGCCGATGCCATGAACGGACTGAAGATCCAGGTGCTTGGCGAGCTGGATCTGAACATGTTGCAGGGGCGCTACTCCTTCAAGGTCTTCCGCGCACGGCTTGCGGGGCTTGGCGACATGATGGCGAAGTTCAACGCCTTAAAGGCGAAGCTTGAAGCGGAGGGGTTGAACAAGCTGGACCATCCCGAACTCCGTCGTCCGCTGCCGTTTCTGTCGCATCGCATAGGGATAGTCACGTCACCTGCAGGGGCTGTCATCCATGACATGTGCAGGGTTCTCACGAGCCGGTTTCCTAACGTGGAGATACGCCTGTACCCGGTGAAGGTGCAGGGTGAGGGCGCGGCGGCGTCCATCGCGGCTGGGGTCGCCTACTTCAACGCGCTCGCGCTGGCTGAAAAACCAGACTGGCGTCCGGATGTACTCATAGTGGGCAGGGGCGGAGGAGCCGCCGAGGACCTCTGGGCCTTCAACGAGGAAGAGGCAGTATACGCCGTCGCCCGGGCCGCGGTACCTGTCATATCCGCCGTCGGGCACGAGTCCGACACCACGCTCTGCGACTATGTAGCCGACATGCGCGCCGGCACTCCATCCATCGCCGCGTCGTTCGCGGTTCCGGTGAAGGCGGAGCTTGCAGGCCGCGTGGCGGATGCCGCCTCGAGGATTGCCCGCGCGCCGATGCGGCGCATCGAGACATGGATGCAGCAGCTCGACTGTCTCGCGCTGAATCTCTCGAAGGTTCCGCAGCAGGCGTGCTCGCAGGCAGAGCTGCGCCTTAGCCGCAGCGTGATGCGCCTGGGTCCTGCCTTGAAGGACATGGCCGCGCGCATGGAGGCGCGCCTCCAGAAGGCGGCGTTGCGACTGGAGCCGCAGGTGCGCTCAGCCATGCAGAACGCATCGCACCGCCTGTCGCACGCCGCCTCGCGGCTTGATCTGCTCAATCCCTCCGGCGTGCTGGAACGCGGATATTCCATCACGCTGGACGAGCGCGGCGCGGTGGTTTCGTCCGCGCGCGTAGTCGCCGCCGGTCGCCGCCTCACGACCCGCCTGCGCGATGGCGAGATACTTTCCGAGGTAGTGGCGCAAGGGTGAACGGCATGGGGCGCATCATCAAGGTAGGGGCGCGCGGCAGCGCGCTCAGCATGGTCCAGACAAAGTCCGCCTTGCGTCTGCTGGCGCGGTTCACTTCTGGCGTTTCGTGGCGGATCGTTCCGCTCGAGACCCCTGGCGACCGCGATCTCTCCACTCCTCTCGAGAAAAGTGCGCCCGATTTTTTCACACGCGATCTTGACGATGCGGTACGCGCCGGCGCTATCGATTGCGCAATCCATTCCGCCAAGGACCTTCCCGGATATTCGGAAAAGGGCGGCGCCATGGTGGCACCAGGGCTGGATTGGTTCTGGCTGCCGGAACGCGAAGACCCGCGAGACTGCTGGGTGTTCACCGATGGCCTTGAAGGTCTTGATGTCTTCAAGAACGTCAAGGGTCTTAGGATAGGTATTTCTTCTGCCCGGAGAAGGGCCTATGCCAAGCGGGTTTTCCCAAAGGCAAGGCTTCTTCCCGTACGCGGCACGATAGATTCGCGACTGCGGCAGCTGGCCGAGGGCGGATTCGATGCCTTGCTGATGGCCCTTGCCGGGGTGAAGCGCCTGTATGGCGTAGAAGATGGTACGGTGAGCGTGGATGGGCATCGTCTGCGCCTGGAGCCGATTCCGATGGAAGAGCTTCCTCCACCAGAGGCGCAGGGCGTCCTGGCCGTGACGTTCCGCATCGGGGACCGCCGGTTCCAGAAGCTGCGCCAGAACTTCATCAAGGCCGTCAGGTTCGTGTCTGCCGGAGTCGGCGATGCCGGACTCTGCACGATCGTTGGTCTGCGTGACATCGCTTCCGCAGACGTCGTGCTGTACGACGATCTGATGGGACGGATGGAGGACTTTCGCGACCTGCTGCCGTCGATGGACGTTCGTGTCACGTCCTCGCCTGCGTTCATTCCGGTAGGCAAGCGCTGTGGAGCACATTCCATGCGCCAGGCCGACATCACGGACCTCATCTGCGACGAGGCGCGCAAGGGTCGGCGGGTGGTGCGTCTGAAGGGAGGCGACGCGGGGCTTTTTGGACGGCTTGCCGAGGAGGTGGATGCGCTTGCTGGCCTGCGCATGCCGTTTCTTGTGCGACCGGGCGTGTCGGCGCTGACCGCAGCCACCACCGGCACGGGCATGCTGCTTACAAGGCGTGGCGTTTCGCGTGGCTTCACCGCGTTCACTCCGCGCTCCACGGGCGGCGACATGCCGCTTGTCATGTTCATGGCCGTGAGAGTGGCGGCGGAGGAATCCCGGCGGTTGATCGATGGCGGCAGCTCTCCGGATACGCCGTGCGCGATGGTGTTCGATGCCGCCGGCCCACGCGAGAAGGTATGGCAGGGGACCCTCGAGCTGCTGGCATCGCCTAGATCATCGCATGCAAGGTCCGCTGGTGAATTGGAGGAGCTTGCCGGGTCGGGCAGCCCGGGACTCTTCATCGTGGGCCAGGCCGCGACGCGCCTGTGGCCGCGGCTAGGCATGTTCGGCGGACGGCGTGTTCTCGTGACCTGCTCGGACGCCGTGCAGGCGCATGTGCGCATGGCGGTGGAGGATGGAGGCGGCAGGGCGATAGCCTGGCCGATGATCGAGCTGCGCGCAAGAAGGATGCCTGATTTGTCGGCCGGACGCTGGGATGCGATCGTCCTTACAAGTCCATCCGCAGTGCGTCTCTTCTTCGAGGCATGTAATCAGGATCGTCGCCGGCTACCGAGGTTCTTCACCTGTGGTGCGGGTACCGATGCCGAGTTGCGCCGGTTCGGGGTTTCATCGGATGTGATGCCGGCAACCCGCTTCTCTGCGGAGGGGCTTGTGGACGAAGTGCGCAAGATGAATCTGCACGGGTGGCGGATCTTGCGTCTGCGCAGCGCAAAGGCCGGCACTGCCGTGGCAGATGCGCTGCGCGCGGCCGGGGCGTCGGTGGCGGATAGAATCCTTTACGACAATGTGCCGGTCCGGCATGTCGAGACGCTTCCTCCGTTTGACGACGTCCATTTTGCCTCGGCGTCGGCTGTCGAGGCGTTTCTTGCCGCATACGGGGAAGAATCCCTGCGCGGTAGGCGGGTGCTTGTGATGGGTACGCCCACGCGCGCCGCGCTTCCGCAGGCGCTGCGCAGGCGGGCCTGTATTTTCGAGACTTTCGCCGCCGTGCCGGCAATACGCGCCTTCAGACGCGATGGAGATGTGAAATGAAGAATCTCATCATGGCCGGATGGCACTATCCGGAATATCTCGCGGCCGCGGCTGCGATGTATGGCTGTACATACCGTGGCAAGGCAGACGTGCTCGGGGTGAGCATGGGATCCCTTGCCGCGACGCTGGACGTGCAGGGGCGGCGCTATGGCCATATCGACGTGCTTGGCGTTGGACTCACCGAGAACCTTGGGAAGCTGGCGCGCGTTCTGGAAGAGCTGTCTGCGGAAGGTGTTTCGGTAAGGTGGGTGTCACGCCAGAACATGCCTGAGCAGGCGCGCAAGGCTCTTGCCCAGCATGGCGGGACGTTTTCCGAGACGGTGGTGATGGATCGTCCTACGTTGTTGGAGGTGGTAGCCGAGCGTTTCAACTGTGACAAGGCCTCGCTTGCGCGGCTGCGGCCCGTGGCGGCCGCCGATGTCGGCAGTATCAGGGAGCTTGCGGATACGGCTCGATGCAGCGAATGCATCGTATGGGCAGGTCTCTACCAGGCCGCCGGCTTCGCCCACCGATACAACCATGACGAGACCGCCTGCGGCAAGGTGGTGGAGGCGCTGTGGCGAGGCGATCCGGTGAAGCCGCTTCGCCCTCCGCTGGACCGCCTCATGCGTGACTACCAGGCGGGATACAGCAAGGAGCTGATAGGGAAGAGCCCGGTGATGGTCGCACTGCGTACCAGGCTGGACCAGGCCGCGCGCTATGAGGACGCGAACGTACTCCTGCTTGGTGAGACTGGCACCGGCAAGCAGCTTGCCGCCGAATACATACACTGCAATTCCAGCCGTTCCGGCAAGACATTCCTGCACCATAACTGTGCGTATGGCAACGGCAATGGCGACATGCTCATGGACAGGCTCTTCGGACACGAGAAGGGTGCCTTCACCGGTGCCACGCGCATGCGTCCCGGCTTGTTCGAGGATGCGAATGGTGGCACGCTCTTCCTCGACGAGATAGGCGAGGCGTCGCCTGCCGTGCAGGCCATGCTGCTTACAGTGCTTGATACCGGCCAGTTCTACCGAGTAGGTGGCACGATCGATGAGGCGGTACGCGTCAATGTGAGGCTCGTATGCGCCACCAACAGGAATCTGCAGCAGATGGTTCTTGACGGCAGGTTCCGTCTTGACCTGTACGAGCGAATCAGCGGCTTCCCTGTGCAGCTGCCGCCGCTCAGGGCGTACAAGGAGGATCTGCCGCTCATCGTACGGCACTACTGGCGGCAGATGACAGGTCGTCTGCCGACCGAGCGCCAGCTTCGCGACCTGATGGACTACGACTATCCTGGCAACACCCGCGAGCTAGTCTCCCTGCTCAAACAGGCGTGCGCCCTGTGTCCGGCGTCATCTGCTGATCCATCGCGGAAGAATCCAGACGCTGCCGACTTCAAGGCGATCCTGGACCACCACCGGCAATTCAACAGTACCCTCATCGAAGGTATCGCGCGCCAGCGCGGCAGGGACGCGGTTGGGGAAGCGGGTGCAAGGGCTGTGTCCTGCGCAATCGACGAATTGCCGGAACGCAAGGAGGATGTGCTTGCGATGCATGCATCAAGGATGTTCCTCCGGTATGGCAGACGTGTCGGTGCGGCAGCCAAGGCGGCAGACATGTCCGAGAACACCTTCAAGAAGTACCTGGCCCTGGCCAGACGGAAGGGATGGCTGCCAGAGGGACCAGATACGGAATAGCCTTGGAGCCCGTCAACCAATGGTTTTTGTCCCCCTACCCATGTTCTGGAAATTATGGTACAATACGTTTGTTTTCGTCTTGGACATCTTGCCCTTGAAGGAAGAGCAAAGTGGAACAAAAACGACATGGCGAAGTCCATACATAAAGGTAAACGGAATGCTGATGAGATCATCGCCCGCAAGGCGAGGGCAAGGCGTTCCGCATTCATAATGAAGCCGGAAGAGAGATGGGGATCATAGACATAGCGGTGTTTCTGGGGTTCATCGCGGCGGTGGTGGCCGTCGGCATGGTGAAGTCCAAGGGAGTGGGTGCGGACGCCTCGAAGGGTGCCGACGACTACTTCCTCGCCGGACGCGGCCTCAAGTGGTGGCTCGTGGGCTTTTCGCTCATAGCGGCGAACATCTCGGCGGAGCAGTTCGTGGGGATGAGCGGACAGGCCGCAGGCGTGGAGGGTCTGGCTACCGCCAGCTGGGAGTGGATCGCCTCCATCGTGCTGGTTGTGGCGGCGTTCGTGGTGCTGCCGTACTTCCTCCGGTCGGGCATCACCACCATACCTGAGTTCCTGGAGATCCGCTACAACCACTGGGCGCGGCTTCTCGTGACGATCTCCATGACCGCCATACTCGTGGTGGCCTCGCTCATCGGCGTCACCTACGCCGGTTCGCTCGTGATGCACCAGCTGTTCGAATCGTTCGGATGGAACGTGCCGTTCGGCGGATGCTGCCTGGCGATGGGCGTTCTCGCCGGCGGATATGTGCTCTTCGGCGGACTCAAGGCATGCGCCTGGGCGGATCTGCTGCAAGGCTCGGCGCTGATCCTTGGCGGCGGCATCATCGCCTACTTCGCCATCCGCGCGTTCGGCAGCGCAGATCCCGCGCAGCTTGCAGGCGCTGGTGGCGCTACCACGTCCGCAACCGACATCATGGCGCGATTCAGCGATCTCAACGCGCCGAAGCTGCACATGGGGCGTCCGGCGGACGACCCGGCGCTTCCCTGGACGGTCTTTCTGCTCGGCATGTGGATACCGCATTTCTACTACTGGAGCCTCAACCAATACATCACGCAGCGCGTGCTGGGCTCCGGCTCGCTCGCGGAGGGCCAGAAGGGGATAGTGTTCGCCGCCGCGCTGAAGCTGCTCATACCGTTCCTCATCGTCGTGCCGGGTCTTCTGGCTTTCAACCTGTTCTCGAAGGAGATGGGTTTCGGGACGCCCGATTTCAAGCCCGACGGCGCGCTCGGACTCCTTGTCACCAGGCTCCTGCCGCGCGGCACCGGGGTGATGGGGTTCGTGCTGGCGGCGCTTCTGGGGGCGATCGTATCCTCGCTTGCGGCTGTGCTGAACGCCATATCCACGCTCCTGACGATGGATGTGTACAGGCGGTATTTCCGTCCGAAGGCATCCGCCCGCCAGCTTGTCGCCTTCGGACGCTGGGCGACGGTGGCGCTCATGGTCGCCGGCGTGGCGGTGGCGTCCGGCCTGAAGGCCGATTCGATCTTCACCTACATCCAGAAGATGCAGCTGTACGTCTCGCCGGGTGTGGTGGCCGTGTTCATCTTCGGGCTTGTCAACAGGCGCGGTGCGCGCTGGATCGGCGCCGCCGCGCTCGTACTCTCCCCCAGCCTCTTCGCGGCGTTCTCGTTTGGATGGCCGTCGCTCCACTATCTGCATGCCGCTGGATTCACGCTTCTTGGCACGCTTGCGGCGATGTTTGCGCTTGGACAGGCGTTCCGCCTGCCGGAGCCGGTCGTGTTCACGGCGCGTACCCGGCTCGACATGGCCCCATCGCGCGGTGCGCTCTGGGCCGGGCTTGCGGTGGTGGCGGCGACCGTGGCCCTCTATGTCGTGTTTTGGTGATAAAGTGTTGAGAAGGTTGTGAAAGTGATCGAAGACTGGCGATAGAGTAGGGAGGTCTATGATGGCATACAGGAAAGTTTTTGTTGTGATAGCGGTTGGGGCGTTCGCATCTGCCATGCCAGGTGCAACGGAACGCCTTTCGTCTCCTTCGGGAGATGTTTCAGTGTCGTTTGAAACTTCGCCGCAGGGAATGTTCTGGTCGCTTTCGCGCAAGGGTGCCACGATAGTCGGGCGTTCGCCAATGAATCTTGATTTCATCGGCGCAAGGCGTTTCGGGGAAATGGCTGTCGTTTCGCGGAAGACGCATCGTTCCGATTCGACATGGACAAACCGCCTTTACAGGCGCGAAGTCGTTCGGGACAGATATGGCGAGATGGAATTGCATCTCAAGGAGACTGCCCAGCCATCCCGCGAACTTGGGATTGTATTCCGGGCGTATGACGAAGGCGTGGCCTTCCGGTATGTCATTCCGGAACAGTCTGGTGTGTCGGGCTTCCAACTCAAGGGCGAATTGACGGAATGGAACTTTCCGGAAGAATGCGAGGGATGGTTCACCACATACGGCGGTTCCAAGACATCGCAGGAGGCGAAGTTCAAGAGAAGAAGCTTGTCTTCTCTCGGCAAGGACGAGCTGATAGGCATGCCCGCGATCGTATCGGTCGCCGGCCAGAAGGTGGCTCTTTGCGAGGCGGATCTCGTCAACTGGGCCGGAATGTTCTTCAAGGCCGGGACCAGCGGGAACGGGCGGGTGTCGCTTCGTGCGACGCTTTCCCCGCTTCCGCCGTCCAGCGCTTCATCGCCTGGAGTGGCGGTCATGCGCAAGACACCTGCGCAAAGCCCGTGGCGAGTCGCCATCTGTGGCGACAGCGACATCGATCTGATGAAGGCCAGCGACATCATCCTGAATCTCAATCCGCCGCCAGAAAAGGGATCCGATTTCAGCTGGGTGAAGCCTGGCGTGTCGAGCTGGGACTGGTGGGTCGATTCCAACAATTCGCTTTCGACCGAACACACGCTTGCGCTTGTTGATTTTGCCGCCGAGATGGGTTGGCAATACCATACGATAGATGGCGGTTGGTACGGTTGGGCGAGACGTCCAAACCACGGTCCCGACGTCAAGGTGGAATGTCGGCCTGGATTTGATCTGCCACGCATTGTCAAGCATGCCGCATCGAAGGGCGTGGGAATATTCGTATGGCTGCACTGGGAGGCGCTTGAAGACAATGGAGTGGACGATACGCTTTGCCGCCTTTCGAAAATGGGCGTAAAGGGCGTCAAGGTCGACTTCATGGACAGTCAGAGCCAGAAAATGGTCAACTGGTACGAAAAGGTTGCCCGGGCGGCGGCGAAACACAGGATGATCGTCAACTTCCATGGAGCGTTCAAGCCTACCGGCATGGAACGTACATGGCCGAATGTCATCACGCGCGAGGGAATACTCGGCAATGAAATGAGCAAGTTTGGCGCGGCCATCGATACGATCCATACGGCAACGCTTCCCTTTACGCGCTTTCTTCTGGGACCTGGCGATTTCACTCCGGGAAGTTTCGCCAACAGACATGCGGCGGAGTTCGTCCCCCAGACAGGAAGAGGACACCGCTATGGCGATGAGCAGGATCTACGGCCGATATGGGCGGAATCGATAGGGACGCGTGCCAATGCCATCGCGCTTTGCATGGCGTACGACAGCCCACTTATGACGCTTTGCGATTGGCCGGAACGCTATCGTGGCGCGGATGGCATTGAGGCCTTGCGAGCGCTCCCGTCGGTTTGGCGCCAGACTCGTCCTGTGTGTGGCGAGACAGGCTCGCACTACGCCGTTCTGCGCGAGACGTATGACGGCAGGTTCTATTTCGCGGCGGTTACGGTCAAGAAGCGCACGATCAGACTCCCGCTCTCGTTTCTGCCTGAGGGGGAGTGGACGATGCGTGTCTTTGCAGACGATCCGTCCGCAACGCCGTCGGATGCAAAGGCGCTCAGCTGCTACACGCGTACGGTGAAAAGTTCTGATTCCGCGGAATTTCTCCTTCTCGACGAAGGTGGCGTCGCAGCCATATTTGAGAGGTTGAGAGGGTTGTGAGGGTTCAAGGGTTTGCGAGTTACTGGATATGGGGCTATAGTGGCGAAGGTTGAGAAGGTTGTGAAGGTTGTGAAGGTTGTGAGGGGTGGTAGGGCCCGCTCGCCGAGCGGGCCGCCATCAACGTTGAATCGCATTGCGAATCATTTGCGTCTGCGGCCGCCTCGGCGAGGCGGCCCTACCACGCTGCGCGACGTTGAATGTACATTAGCGACTAGCGACTAACGACTAACCACTAGCGACTAACCACTAACCACTAACCACTAGCCACTAACGACTAACGACTAACGACTAGCGACTAGCGACTAGTTTCGCATTGACAGAAACGCACTGGGTAGGGTACAATATCCATGTTTGAATTTCTCACCGGATTTCTACTGGAGAAGAACATGGAAATGACAAGATCGAATGCCTTGCGGTGGATGTCTGCCTGCGTGTGCGTGCTGGCGGGTGCGGCGCTTGAAGCGCGGACCGTCGCCCTGTGGCCGCTTGAATACGACCACGCCGCCGGTGCCAATGGCGGCAACGGTGGCAAGTGCGCGATTGATTCCGCAAACGATTTTGTTGTCTCGAACGCGGTATGGCATGGCGATGCCGTCATCGACGGCCCCGGCTGGAACCTGCCGCCGAATCCGGATACGACGGCCAACATGCGCTTCTCACCGACGAACCACACGTCGATGGGCACAACGCGCGCCGTGACGTGGTTCCTCCAGAACGACACGATCGCCGGCAGATACCTGAAGCCGACGCAGGAATTCACGCTTGAGGGGTGGATCAAGTTTAATGGGTTCCCGAAAAACTATCTAACCTGCATCGCCAACGCGTTCGGCAGCGGCGGAAACGACAACCGCTTCCTCTTCACGCTTCGCAACAACAACGGCGGATACACGTCTACAACCAATCCTGAAGACACTGAATGGATATCCTTCCAGCTCTGGGCCAATCGTCCGGCGATCGGCGAATACGTCCTTTGGAAGCCGAAGGGGGCGGACCTTGTTGCTCTTACGAACGCCTGGCACCACTTCGCGCTTTCGCATACGCCCAACTCCCCTCAAGGAAAGATGGAATGGAAGTTCTACTGGGATGGCGAGCTGAAGGGCTCGTACGTGGGCGACGCCTGGAATGGAGATGAAACCACATCGTCAACCGATAATACCCTCCATCTCGGAACGCGTCTGGCGAGTTCGGGAGTCAGCACCTATCTCGACTACTGCCGCCTTTCCGACACGGTGCTGGAGCCGGAGGATTTCCTATGCGCCTCGGGCACGGGGCCGGTGGTGCTTTCGAAGGACGATCCAACGCTCGTGTACTGGCCGCTTGGACGCAACGCCGACGGCACCATCGACGGCTCGCCGCTGGAAGGTTATCCATTCATCGGCGGCGGACGGCTTGACGCCGGTACGGAGGCTGGAGCGGATGCGTTGACGAGACCTTTCGTTGTCGATCCCGATCAGGCGTTCACGGGGAATGTGCCGAACACCGCGACCTCCATCAAGTCATCCACCGACAACAAGGGCTGCCTGATGAGTCCGATCCGTATCGACAACATGTGTATGGCGATCAAGGAGCTCGGCAAGCAGCTCACGCTTACGAACGATTTCACGGTCGAGGGCTGGTACAAGTTCGAGGTGCGCGATCCATCGAAGAAATACAATACGTGGACTATCATTGCAGGTTCAAAGGCAGGAGGACCGGGGTGGCTCCTCGAGAAGTACTACAACCCCTTGAATGACAAGGTGTACTTCTCCATGCATTCACAGCTGAACAACGCCACCTACATCCATGGGTCTTCGGCTCCGAATTTCGGTTCTTTCCTTAACACGGAGCATGTGTGGCGGCATCTCGCCCTCGTCTATGACTGCGATGGCGGCGAAGGTGGTAGAGGTCTTTGGAAATTCTATGTCGATGGCAATCTGTCGGGGACATGCACCCATACGCAGGATGTCCCTTCGGGGTTGACCTATGAGTCGTACTTCTGCCTGGGCGCGTCGGCAAAGTCACAGAGTGCCCAGAATGGCACCGGCAAGTTTGACCACTGGCGCGTATGCCGGGCGGCGCTTGAGCCAGATCAGTTCCTGTGCGCCACGAACGGTGCGCGCGATGCCACTGACGTCCTCGCCTACTGGCCGATGGATGCGCAGCGAGGCGTGTACATCGATGGCACCGATCTTACGGGGAACTACACGTTCGAGAACCCGCGTGATAACAAGTATCTTGCAGAGGCCGTCGATGACACGCCGCCGCAGGTGGGGCTGCCTGCAAACAACGGGTCGGTCTCATTCTATGGAGGTTCGGCGGGGGACTACCCCTATCTTTTCACTTCAGATGCCAATGTGTGCGATCTGTTCTCGTTGAACGGTTGGACATTCGAGTCCTGGGTTAAACTAACAACAGAAGCCAGCCATTGGGGGATCATCTTCTTCTCCTCAGGCAATACTCATTCATCTCTTAGCGTAAACCCTAACAGCGGGTTGAATTTCACCTATCGAACATCGGGGCAGAGCACGAAGGGGTTTGTATTCTACAGCCCAATAATAAAGACAAAAGCTGACACTGAGTTTCATGATTCAAGCGGCAATCCGATCTATCTGCCCTTGAACGTCTGGACGCATGTCGCATTTTCATTCACCAACGACAATGATACATGTACATACACCCTATATACGAATGGTGTAAAGGTCTCGACCGTCACTGATGATTTTGACAGGTATCCGTCTATCAAGTGTGTCATGTTTGGCGGTAGGCCCAATTCGTCGAATCCGTTTCGTGGCCGTATTGCGGGCATGCGTTTTTCGAAGTCGGCATTGCAGCCTGGCGAGTTTCTTTGCGATCGCGTTGCGCCTGCGGCTTCCACCTGCGCGTACTGGCCGCTCGACTACGCATCGGGGGCGTTCAACCTCTCGGCGTATCTGGGCGGGTACATGGCCGACTACAACATGATCGGCATTTCGGGACTGGAGCGTGGCGCACGCGGGCGCGTTCCGAACCCTGATACGACGCCCGGCGCAACGGGCAGCCTGACGGCGAACTCCGGCGCGGTGTCGCTTGGTTCCGGCGGCAGGCTGGGCGCAGATCTCTCCTACGGCGCGGAATTCCTCGACGGGCCGTTCACGGTGGAAGGCTGGTACAAGTGGGCGAACGCGGCGGGGGCGGTCCGCGAGACGCTCGTGGGCAACCACGACACGGCCACGCTCGGCGGCTGGCGGCTCATGATCGACTCCACCGAATCGCCCGCGCGCTTCCGTCTGCTTGGGCGCCTCAAGTATCCCGGCACGGTGTATGTGGACGGCATGTTCGATGCGGGTGCCGCCGCGTTCGACGGCGAATGGCACCATCTTGCGCTGAGCCACGATCCGAGCGCGAAGCCGACGGGCGTGTGGACGCTTATGATCGACGGCGTGGCGGCGGGTTCGGTGACGAACATCTGGCGTCCGCAGAGGGCTGGCCTGGGCGACGACGTGATACGTCTGGGCGCGGCATCGGGCGAGAAGGGTACGGTCTCCTTCATCGGCGAGCTGGACATGTGGCGTATTTCGCGCGGCGTGCTGGATGCGCAGTCGCTTCTCTATCGCCGTCCTCCGGGCAGCGTCTTCATCGTCCGCTAGGGAACGCCATGCCGACATCATGCGCGGCGGCTCGCTTGTCTTCCAGATGTGCGGCGGCAGATGATGATTCTGCTATAGGTGTGTAGGGGTAGGCAACGCCTACCATCCTCTTACGCTGGATGTCACCTTATGATCAAAAATGTCCCGAAGGGAGCGGATGTCACGTTCCTGCCGGGCGATTCGTCAACAGCCGTGGTGCGCACATCGAGTTTCGCAAGGGCGTTCGTGGACGGGGCGGAGACGGAATCCGAGAGCCTTCCGGACGAAGCCGCCGAAATGGCCGACGAGTTAAGCGTCAGCACCGGGCGCGATGAAGTGGTCCAGTAATCGTCGGTGTTGCCCGCCGGACGCGACGGCGCAAGTTCGTCGTACGTTATGGTGCCGGCAAGGCATGCGAGCGACACCGCCGCGAGAACCGTAGAAAATACCTTCTTCATGTCAACAATCCTTTCTTCTCTGCGTTCACTCGACCACCGTAACGGGCGTCTTCCACGTCCTGTTCACCGGGCAGCACAGGCGGTATTCATAGTCGGTACCAGATGAATTCTCGGCAATGGAACGGTAATATGCGCAGCGTAACAAGCCGTTGCCTTGATAATAGGCACTTCCTACCTGTATGTATACGCTTCCGGTTGCTGGTCCCGTAGGGTCGGTCACTTCCGTGCCGGAACGCGGACCGTCCTGACGGTCGAGAACGTACTCCCACACGTTGCCCAGCATGTCGTACAGGCCCCAGTCATTGGGATCCAGCATGCCTACCGGGGCTTTCTTATACAACCCTGAAAGGAGATTGCCTGCATACCAGGCGATATTGGTCAGCGAACCGTCGGCTGCGATGCCTGAAGTCGTGTGCAGCTCGCGTCCGTTGTATATTCCCGCGCCCTGTCCGGCCCTGCAGGCGTACTCCCACTGCGCGTGGGTGGGCATGTCGAATTCGAATCCCGTTCTCATGCGCAGCCTGCCCAGGAACACATCGGAAGATACATCGTGCCCGTTGCCCGGCCAGGCGAAGCCCTGGGCCGCAGATCCTCTCAATTCCGTCCGCGGTACGGCCGAGAGAGGGAACAGATCCGCGTCAGAACAGAAATTCGTGTTGCAGGCCCCGAGGCTGCTGCCGCTTTTTATTCCTTCGATGGTCCAGCCTGACGAAGTACTGCCCCACAGGCGTACGTACTGCCCTTGCGTCAGTTCGAACACCGACACATAGTAGTCTTCCGAGAGCGTCACCCAGCGGGGCGTCTCGTTGGTGGCCACTCTTTCACCCGGCTGCCATGTGGGCGAACCCATCCGCCAGCGGACGCCTGCGGCGTGGATCCTGCGCATCGCAAGCATCTCCTTGCGGTATCTGGCGCTGCCGATTCCACCCGGCAGACGTTCCACAGACGAATACCAGTACACGTTGCTTGCACATTCCATGTCGAAGACGGCATAATCCGGCGGCGAATCCGGCGACCAGGCGCGCACCTCGGCGGCGATGTCGCCGGCCGCTATCACATCGTCAAAGGATCCTTCCGGCGGCAGCCATCTGATGGTGAAGCGTCCTGTTTCGTTTGTGACAAGCTTGTTGACGTCACCCCAGGAACGGTCGAACGCACCGCCTGCCGGAGAGACTCCGTTGGTGGTGACGTCGAATGTCACTATCGCCGGACCGTCGTGGAGATCGTAGGATATCCTTACGACGCGATTGGCGTCCTGCGCTATCTCGACATTGTCGACAGTGGGCACCGCAAGCCCCGCCGAAACAACCGCCGCTGAAAAAAGAAGGAAAAAGTTCTTCATTTGCCGTAGCTCCTTTCCCGGTCACTTGAGCCCGATGGGACACACAATCCTTACTCCGAAATCCGATCCGCTGCCGTTACGATCGCGGTACGCGCTGCGCAGAACCGTCAGGCCGGACAGGAAACACCCTCCCTTGCGCACACGACCGTGGGTACCAGCCACCGGATTCTCCACGGAAGGTCCCTTGGGGTCGGTCTCCTCCGTAAGCGTTGCCTGATACCAGTCGAGGCATGATTCCCACACCTGGCCGTACAAGTCATATATTCCCCAGGCGTTTGGCATCCTGATCCCTACCGGCGTGGCTGCATTCGCCGGATTGCCATTGACAAGATAATCGGGTGAATAGGAGTTGACGCCGTAGGTGGCCATCAGATCGGCGTTTTCGCTTGTCACAGTGGTGCTGCCGTCGTACATTGCCGTGCCGGTGCCCGCCCTGCAGGCATATTCCCACTGCGCCTCCGTGGGCAGATCGAAAAGAATCCCCGTCGCCGTCCGGAAACGTCCTATGACGCTCGTCGCGAGAACGTTGGTCCCCGTTACCGGCCAGTTGATGCCATCGGACGGACTCCCCCGCAGAGTGTTCTTCAGCGATGAAGACGAACTCTGCGTGAAACCCGAGATGGGATGGTCTTCGTTATCGAGCTTTATGCGCATGCCATTCAAGGACGAGTCTCCGCCCATATTGTAGTACTGGCGTTTCGTTACGGGATATATCGAGAACCAGTAGTCGGAGGTGAGCGTTACCCTGTGGCGGTTTTCGTTGGAGGAACGCTGGGGGTCGGTCGTCGAATCAGACCCCATGTACCACGTCACGCCAGCCGCAGGAATCTTGCGCATTACGAGAAAGTCCGTCGCATAGATGCGGTTGGCGAGGCCTCCGTTGGGCAGATGCCCGGCTGAAACGTAGTAGCGGTTCGGCTCGGTCTTCGCGCCTATGTCTATCACAAGATAGTCCGGCGGCGAATTTGTCGGCCATGCCACGAGACGGAACTCCGCCGCCGCAAGAACGTCCGCCGTCATGTTGCCGCCAGCACGCCACGTAAAGACGTGTTCCGTCTCGCCGGGCTGCAGCAGCTCGTTGATCGTTCCCGCCACGCAGGACTGCGGTCCTATCGAAACGCCGTTAGTCGTCACGTCGAACGTCACGATCCCCGGCGCGCCGGTAAGCGTATAGCCGAACGTGTACACTCCGGAGGCCGTGGTTGAAATCAGGCGGGGCGCCCCGACCTGCGGATCGTCGCCGAATGTCGCCGCCGCCATTGCGACGATGCCTGCAAATGCCAGTAGATTCTTCATGCCGAAAATCCTCCTCGTCACCAGTACAACCCCGCCGGGCATATCACGCGGAAACCGTCCTCGGACGATGTCGCTTCAGGACCTGCACCTTCCAATGAACGCGAAGTCGGCCTGTTGTAGAACAACGCCCCGTTAGACTCCCCATCCAGATTGAAACGTCCGCCGCGACGGGCATGTGTTGAATCGGATGCCCCGTCCGGCCCTACTGGATCCACGAACGGTCCGATCCCCTGCGATCTGCTGTAGACGTTCACCATGCACTCCGTCGCATTGCCGATCATATCGTAGAGTCCCCATGAGTTGGGTGCCTTCTCGCCGACCGGATGGGGATCCCTGGCGTCGCCTATGGCGCTGTTGCCGTATATCCAGGCCAGCCTGTAGACCGCCTCGAACGAAAATTCCTCGCCGGAATAGAGCGGCCCTTGCACACCGGCCTTGCAGGCGACCTCCCACTGCCATTCCGTCGGGAGATCGAACCCGATATGCGTAACCTCCCTGAGCTTCGCAATGTACCCGCCGACGGTTCCGCGTCCCGTCTGCGGCCAAATCACTCCGTCGGCGTAGGAACCGCGAACATTGTTGTATTTTTGTCCTGTCAGTGGATAGACGTCGGGATTGGACTTGTTCCTGCATCTGCTTGTCCCGTTGTAGGAACCGTACAGCGTCTTGTACTGCCCCTGCGTGAATTCGAACACTCCTATGTAGAAATCGTCAGAGAATGTTACGCGATTCGGCGTTTCGCGCAATTCGGGTCCAGATCTGTCGCTTACTTTCGGGATTGTCGCCGCGCGCTCGTCGTATGTCGAGCCCAGCAGGAACGTCTCGCCCTTTACGAACATCCTGCGCATCAGCAGCTTGGTCGTGCGCCAGACGGACGATTCGATTGGATACGGCAGGGCGTTTGTCGACACGTAGTAGCAGGGGGCTTCAACGCCCGTGAGGTCGACCGCCAGGTACGGCGGCGGCGCATTTGTCGCCCACACCGTTACCGCTGCGGAGAAGGATGCGTCGTTGATGACATGGTCGGTCCATTCCCGGTGGGGCTTCTTCCACAGTATCACATGCTCGCCTGCGCCGCTGACGATGCGGTTGACATCGCCCGAGACTCCGCGAAAGTTCTTCTCGCCGATCGACACGCCGTTGGTGAGAAAGTCGACCGTTACCACAACAGGGTCGTCGCCTATCTCGTATCTCACGCGTATCGCCCGCTTGTTGTCCTGCTCCAGGTCGATCACATCAACCTGCGGCAACGCCATGCAAGTATACACGCCGCACGCCAAAGCCGACAGTACGCCTCCGTACCGCATTCTCATCATGCTGAAACTCCTTTTGTCTACCATCAAGATTCTACTTCCGCCTGCGGCGAAGAGTATAGGATATTTTAGTCCCCGAAAGCAAGCAAAATCTAGCCACTAACGACTAGCCACTAACCACTAACCACTAGCCACTAACCACTAGCCACTAACCACTAGCCACTAACCACTAGCCACTAGCCACTAACCACTAGCCACTAGCCACTAGCCACTAACCACTAGCCACTAACCACTAGCCACTAACCACTAACGACTAACGACTTTGCTTTTCAATCATGTCCGCCATCGCATCGCGCCATGCCTGGATGGCCTCAGGGTCATCGGTATATTCCGTCATGGACTTTACCGGCGGCTCGGGCGGCACAAGGCCTGCCGCAGCCACCAGCTTCGCGTATGCGAGATCCTCAAGCCCGTCACGGAAATTCTCAAGGCGCTGCGTGGCGAGCGGCTTGCCGCCGGGGCCGACGCACAGCCAGCATCCGTCACCATCGTATTCGCAATAGCTGCGCGGCTCCCAGTCGGTGAAAGGTCCTGACGTTATACAACGCTTCTGGTTCCAGATCGAAGTGTGGTAGTAGAGGAATCCGTCCGGACGGTACTTCGCCGCCATCGCGCCGAAGAGAAGACGGCGTTCGGTGCCAGGACATTCCATGAACATGTTGGCATAAGGTGCGTGGGGACCGCAGGCGATATACCACCAGACCTTATGGCCGGCTGCACGCGATCGATCCGCTTTCTCACGATCGTATCTCGGCGTCAGCGGAACATAACCGTCGAATGCCTTGAGCGGCGAATCACCCAGCCCGAAATCGTGGTCATAGGCAGTGGTGATGAACGGCACATCTGGGAATTCCTTGCGCAAGATCTCGATCGAACGGGCTATCAGCGGGAACCTTTCCTTCGTCGCCTCGTCGCATCCGTATATGTAGGCATGGTCGAGAAGCCCGGCGGCCTTGACGCGATCGTATGATTTCCGAAGGCGCGAAACTATCGTATTCATGAACTTCGCCTCGCCGTCCGGGCCTCCGGGCATGTCGATCCAATAGCCGATGTTGAACTTGTTGAGCCTGCCCTGCGCCTTGAGACGCTTCATCTGCGATATGAACGAATCTGTACATTCCTTGTGGTAGAGAGAGTCTCTCGTGATCCAGTAGTCGGCCAGGAAATCCGTCCAGAGGTTCTCGTTCTCCTTTCGGAGCGCCGCATTCGCCGGCGCGAGCGGATCTTTCCGGTAGGCGTCGTATTCGCGTATGCGCGGTGAAATGTAGTGCGTCGGGAAGTAGAAGAAAGGCCCGTACGTTATCGCCATCGGCATCGGCGCGATCTTGCCAACGGAGAAGCCGTTCACGCGGATCTTGAGAGGAATCTCGCGCCGCAAATCGCGTCCGCCGGACCTTGCCGTCACCGCGAGAACACCACGGTACGTTCCCGCCGCTTGTCCGGCCGGACACTTCACACGTATCCAGAACGACTGGAAATCCCGACCCCTCACGTCAACGCCGTCGAGGAAGTCCAGTATCGGTTCCGGCCACCAGCCTCTTTTCGCCTTTTCCCTTTTCGGGCCTATCCTGTACGGCACGTCATGTCTTACCTTGACGTAGCCCGTCACGTCGCAGGCGATGTTCGTGGCGGCGAACGTCACACCGCTGTCGCCTTGCAGGTCCGAAACCGTCACGCGTACACTCTCGAGGTCCGCGTCGCCGGGCGCAGCCACGAGCTGTACGCTCTCATGCTCTTCGCGGGCCAGGCGCACGTAGAGCTCCTTCGCCGGCTTTATTGCGGAAAGGTCCGGGTCGCGAGGCCGCACTATGTCCATGCTCGTCGCGGTACCTAGCAGAAGGGCGTGTACGTCCTGTCCGGCGGCTGCGCACCTGTCCCTGAACGTCCAGTACGCCTCGCACAGCGTTGCGCGTTCCTCGGCGTCGCTCTGCCACTCCTTAGCGCGCGCAACCCTCTCGATAAGCCCTGGGAGGATGTCCTTGAGGAGTCCCGTTCCCGTCATCGGCGGAATCTGCTCGCCCTTCTTGAGCAGCTGGATGCGGTCGATGTATAGCCTGGCGCCGTGCGGACGTATGTAGAAGATGTGCATCTTGGCGATGTTCGTGACGGACGCTGCCTCCGGCCACGGGTGGAGAGGTATCGTCCAGTGGTCGTAGGAATGGTCCGGGAGAAGATGGTATGTGCCTTTTACGCCTTTGTTGCGCTCGCAGCCGGGGCTGTAGGCGTACAGCATGATTGGCGAGCCACCGTCGCCGTCGTTGTAGATGTCGAGAACCAGCCTGTCATATCCGCGCCAGTCCCTGTATGGAACGTCCATGCTGAAACTCGGCCACTCCTGCAACCCTTCGTGCCAATCAACTGCGTGGAACGCGAGCGCGTTCTGTCCCGACATCGAGAACCGATTAGTGACGCAGACCGTCATGTTGGTGCGAAAGATCGCCGGCGTCGCCTTTATTTCCTCAGGCGTCTCGAAGTCGAACAGCGTGATCCCCGCGAACAAGATTAATGCGAACATGTCATCTTCTCCAATTCAAAGCAGTTGCGAAACCTCTCTTCCGCACCATCGGCGAGCCAAGCCAACGCGGCTTGAAGAAGCCCACAGACACCACCTTGCACGTCTGAAAGGTTCAGCGCGTCAATTATGCCAAATCCGCGCTCATCGTGCAAGAGGAACGCAATACGTTTATTTAGAAGCATCTGCGATGCCGAAGATGTGGTACAATATGCGGCATGGCAATCCAGAAACGTGGATCAAAGATGGCAATTTCAAAACTCGGTAGGGTCGCGCGTCCCGCGCGACCGCGGGCACGCGGGACGCGTGCCCCTACCAGGCAACCGATAGGTTTACTTGCAACTGCCTCATTCCTATGTGCAGTGGCGGCGCTATCTGCATTTGGTAATGTAATGGCAGAAGGAGTCGCAACGGATGGGGGGCAACGTCCTTCATGGATTCGCCCTGAGGCACAGGGAATGACGAATGCGAATGTGGCGGTGTTCCGTCGCATGATTCGTGCCAGAAAGGATGTAAAGCGGGCAGAATGGAACCTCTCGGCTCTTGGTGCTCTGGAAGCGCGGGTCAATGGCAATGTCGTGTCGCATTTTCTCGATCCTGGATTTTCCCAGCCGGAGAAGACCCGTTTTGCGATGGTGTATGACATCACATCCTCGATGCATCGTGGCGACAACATGCTTGAAGTCTCGGTTGCGCCTACATGGTGGCGTTGCCGGATGACGCGAAGGGCATATCCAAAAGCAGGTGCTTCGCTTCCGCGAAATGCGGCAATCAGGGCAAAGGTGCATCTTGACTACGTCGATGGCACATCGGATGAGTTCGTCACAGACGGCAGCTGGCTGTCTGCATATACAGGGCCGATATTGGACGCGGGCGTGTTTGATGGGGAGCGTGTCGATGCGCGTCGTGGGGTTGAAGGACTTGCTCCGGCGATCCCAAGCAATGACTTCAAAGGCGAGGTGGGGCGGCGACAGAGGATGCCGGTGCTGCTTCGTGAAGACCTTGTGCTCCGTCCAAAAGTTGCGTATGTATGGAAAGGAACATCCGGTGCGACAGACGATGCGTATGGAAAGGTGGTTGTTGCGCGGCGATACGAAACATGGTCGGTAGTCGATCTTGCGCCGGGCGAGACGCTTGTGGTCGACTTCGCGCAAAATGCGGCGGCCATACCGCGATTTGAATTGGATGGGCCGTCGGGTGCAGAGATGACGGTGCGGATGGGCGAGGTCCTCAATGATGCGAATGGGGAGAAGTCGCGGCGATGCGACGGTCCTGCGGGGAGTGTGATGCTTGCGAATCTGCGAACTGCCGAGGCTTCCATACGATATGTCTTCCGCGATGGGATGCAGACATATCGCCCGACCTTCACGTTTTTCGGCTATCGCTATCTGAGCATTACCGCCACGAAGCCGGTTCGCATCGTCTCGGTAGAGAGTGTCCCTGTCACAAGTGTCTCGAAGGAAAGCGAGTCGCCGGTGATCGTTACCGGCAACGCCAGGATAAACCGCCTCGCCGAGAACATCAGATGGGGATTTCGTTCGAACTATCTGGAGGTTCCGACAGACTGCCCTCAGCGCGACGAGCGCCTGGGCTGGACTGCCGATACGCTCGCCTTTGTGTCGGCGGCAGAGTATTCGGCCGATGTCAGCGGATTCCTCGGCAAGTGGCTTGGCGATCTTCGCGATTGCCAAGGTACCAATGGCGCATTCCCGACTCTTGCGCCGCTCGTCTGGGCGGCCTTCGGGGAAGGGGCGGTTGCCGGATGGAGCGATGCTGGAATACTTGTGCCGTATCGTCTGTGGAAGCGATATGGCAAGCGGGAGATCCTCGATGCGCACTGGGACGCAATGGAGCGCTACATGAGTTTCATTGCCGCCCATCACGGTCCTGACAAGCATTATTATGGCGATTGGCAGGCGTTTGAGCATGCAATCGTCGGCGATGGACCATACCTCAGGTCTCCGGAGTGGTACCGTGAATGCTTTGGATCGTTTTTCTTCGTGTGGGATGCGCTTGCCATGAAGGAGATGGCGCATGATCTTGGCAAATGCGATGAAGAATGTCGCTATGCGCAGCTGGAAGCTCAAGCCCGTGCTGAATTTGCGAAGAGGTACATTGGCGCGGATGGGTTGATGCTTGAGAAGTATCGTGGTCAGACGACGGATCTGTTCCTGTTGAAACTAGGTCTTGTCAAAGGCCCTGCGGCGGTCATGACGAAGGAACATCTTCTAACCGACATCCGTCGGCATGGCGATTGTCTTCAGACAGGTTTCCTGGGCACCATGATACTGATGGATACGCTTACGGATATTGGCGCCACCGATGTGGCCTACACGCTGCTTTTGCAGGAGAAGTGTCCGAGTTGGCTCTTCTCTGTGAATAATGGGGCAACGACGATCTGGGAACGCTGGGACTGCTACGATCCGGAGAAAGGGTTTCAGGATCCAGGGATGAACAGCTTCAATCATTACGCCTATGGAGCTGTTTATTCGTGGATGATGTCTGTGATGGCGGGCATTCGTGAAGATCCGGCATCGCCTGGAATGAAGCATTTTGTACTTGAGCCTGTGCCCGATAGGCGGATCGGCTTTGTGAAGGCATCCTACAACGCGCCGTGCGGACACATCGACAGCGCATGGGAGTGGCGAGGCGATGCATGTGTCTGGAAGTTCTGCATACCGAAGGGTACTTCGGCAACCGTCAGATTCCGCAATCTGCCACAGCGAGAGTTTTCGTCCGGGACGTATGTACTGGAAGCCACTAACCGCTAGGAGACGCCATGCCATGAGGTCTAATACGCCATCCCTGATACTTTGCACGTTCATGTGCGCAGCTGCGGTTGCGGCCGTGCCGGACGTGGTGGTGGAGAACGCAAGGATGCGGCTCGTCCTTTCGTCCGACGGGTTCGCGAAATCGCTTGTCGTGAAGAGATCGGGCGAGGAATGCCTGATGCCGGGCGTGCGCGTTCCGTTCGCGACCATCATGCAGATGCGCCCGTACGACAACGAATACAAGCTGATGCTTCCCGCGAAGCCCTGGACGCATCCCGCGAACAGGATCTCCCGTGACGGTAACAGGCTTCGGATTGAGTTCGAGGATGAGTTCAACATCCTTGAGGTGGAGCTCCGCGAGACCGACGATTACGTGGCGTTCACGCCGGTGAAGCTCGACTACAGGATCGAGGATTTCGGGAACAAGCGCCAGACGGAGATCGACGAGCTGGTGTTCGCCCAGCTGCCACTGAAGCCGCGTACGCACTTCGGCAGGCTGCTGAACGCCGTATGGGACGATTCCGCCGCCGTGGCCATGCTTGCGACGGCGCCCGAGACCCGCACCGACGCGCAGGACGGGCAATACGGCGCCAAGATCGTGCTTGCCGGGACTGACAGATGGGTGAAGCTCCTCGGAACGGGCGCGGCGTTGGTGGTGGAGCCGGACGGCGGAAACGCCCTCCTCGACCGCATAGATGCGTTCGAGCGCGATTTCGGGCTGCCGCGCGGCGTAGCCAGCCGGCGAGATCCGATGTATGCGGCGTCGTATCTTTTCTGCAGCTCGATAGCCCCCGCGAACGCCGACAGGTTCATAGAAGTAGCTCGGCAGGCGGGAATGAGGATGATGATGGTATCGTACACGGCGTTCTCCCAGTCGTGCGGGCACTACAGGTGGAAGAAGTCCTATCCGAACGGACTCGCAGACTTGAAGGAAGTCGTCAACCGCATACGCGCGGCCGGGATTGAGCCGGCGCTGCATATCCACTACAACAAGGTGTCCACGAACGACCCGTATGTCGTGGAGCTTGCCGATACGCGCATGGCCACGGAGCATGAGATCGTGCTCGCGAAGGATGCGGGGCCTGGCGACGATGTGCTTGAAGTGCAGGGCGATCCGTCAAGGCTGTGGCGCGAGAATGGGCGGCGGATCTTGTGGATCGGGCGCGAGATAGTGTCGTTCGCCGGCATCTCCGCCGAGCGTCCGTACCGGCTCACCGGCTGTGTGCGCGGATATCATGGATCCAGGGCGGTGCCGCATGTGCGCGGAGAGTACGGGCGGCTGGTGAATGTGGACAGCTGGCCGATATTCATCGTTGTCGACCAGGATACGGAGATCGCCGACGAGATCGCCGGACGGCTCGCCGGAATCGTGGATGGATGCGGATTCCGTTGCATCTACTACGACGGCGCGGAGGACGTGCCGCTGCCGTTCTGGTATCAGGTGCCGCGCGCGCAGATGCGGGTGGATTCGCGGTTTGCGCGGAAACCGTTCGCAAATGAAGGCGCGCTGAAGAGCCACTTCGGATGGCATCTCCTTTCGCGCGGCAACGCATTCGACACGTTCGCGCCCGAGCGTACGCGCGAGTCGATGCGCAAGTATGTGTTGAGGACCGCGCGCCAGGATGCGGACGATTTCTCGTCGGTGAATTTCGGATGGCTGTCGTTCATGCTGCCCGACACGCGGCTCAGGAGGCGCGAAAGTTCGATCGCGAACAACAATCCGGTGGATGTGACAATCGGAACCCAGCCTGACATGTATGAGTTCGTGGCGTCGAAGGCGGCGGCGTGGAACGCGCCGCTGTCCATGCAGGCAAGGCCGTGGACGGTCGCGAAGCATCCGCGTGCGGCCGACATCCTCGCGTCGGTGCGGCGCTGGGAGGATGTGAAGCTCGGGCGGCATCTTTCGGCGGCGCAGCGGGATATGCTGAAGGATCCTGATCGCGAATGGTTCCTCTGGCCGGTCGGGTTCGATCCGGCCAGGCCGGAGATCATCGAATGGCACAAGGTCACGAAGGACACGGATCGGCCAGTACGTGCGTTTTCGTACAGGCGCGGAGGAAGGTCCGGTGTGGCGTACTGGTACGTAAATGCGAAACACACCAGGGAGATTCCCCTGCCAGGCGTCAAAACGGTTCGCTATGCAGAGGGCGGTATCAGGTTCCTGGAGGCGGCGATGGACGAGAAGGACCTTGTCGCCGCGTTCCTCGCTGCGATTGCCGGTGAAGATTGTGAGAGTTGTGAAGGTTGGGAAGGTTGAGAAGGTTGTGAAGGTTGTGAGGGTTGTGAAGGTTGTGAGGGTTGTGAAGGTGGTGAAGGTGGTAGGGCCCGCTCGCCGAGCGGGCCGCCGTCGCTAACTACTGGCACGCGATTCAAAGTTGACCGCCTCTGAATAGTTGTCCTCCGTGTTTTCCCCACACAAGCGTGGGGGAATATGTTATAATCTCCCGCGTTCCGTCGAGGTGGCGAAAGCCGTCTCTGGTGGAACTGTGGTGCAACGGGGAGAAATCCAATGCGCCGAGATTGATT
>JAFXTB010000148.1 GCA_017525225.1 Kiritimatiellia bacterium | reverse complement strand
TGATTGTAGAACGTGCGGGATGAATACCCCGCCTCGTGTACGATCTCGCTAACGGTGATCTGCTCAAAGGTCTTCGTGCGCACAACACGCCGCAACGCATTGGCGAATGCGTTGAGCATGTCCCTTTCCGGCGGCATTATTGCAGCACTGTCTTTAGGCGTGTTCACGCGCTTATTATAACATTTTTGCCTCCACGACCTCAATTCACAATCATAGGCATTTGTGAATGTCGTCCAAGTGTTTCTTCGGCTCCTGCCTTATTTCGTCACCTCGGTGTACACCCTGTCGTCCACCGGCTCGCACCATTCGTTGGACTGTTCCGTGCCGGGCACTTCGAGGGCGATGTGCTGGAACCACGAATCAGGCGCGGCTCCGTGCCAGTGCTTGACGTTCGCCGGAATGTTCACCGTGTCGCCTTTCCTGAGACGTCGCGCGGGCTTGCCCCATTCTTGATAGTAGCCCTCTCCCGCAGTGACGATCAGTATTTGTCCGCCCCCGGTCTTTGCATGGTGAATATGCCAGTTATTGCGGCAGCCCGGCTCGAACGTGACGCCGAACGCCGGAACCTGGTCGAGCGTGAGCTTGTGGAGGTAGCTGTTACCGATGAAGTACTTGGCGTACGCCGTGTTCGGCTCGCCCACGGGAATCGGCGACCAGTCGGACGGGAGTCGCGAAGGATCACGGTCGCAGAGGGCTGCGACCCTCCCGACGATTTCCGCCGCCTGCGCGTCGGTGATGCCGTTCAGCTTGCCGATGGCGATGTGCGCCTTCATCTGCGGCGCCGTCTCAGGACGCGCCGCGAGCGCGGCGATCGTGACGATCTCACGCGTCCGCCAGTCAAGCACGTCGCGCGCGAAGATGTCGCCGAAAAGGTGCGTCTTCAAGTATTCATCGAGCTGCGGGTGGAAGTCGAAGAGCGCCCCCTTGACCGGTCCGCCGCAAAGCTTCGTCTGGTTCGCCGTCCCGACCGGCAACGCTCGCTCGCCGAGCGAGCCGCGCGGCATGTTCGCCGCAGTACCTTCGCTCCACTTCCCATTCCCCGTTCCCCATTCCCCTTTACCCTCATTCCACACCTTCATCAGCGTCCCCGCGGCATTCAGCGCGCGCGGGAAGCCGCAGTAGGCATAGAGCTGCCCGACAAGTTCCTTCGCCTCGTTGAGCGTAAGCCCCGCGCCGAACCCCGCCTTGAACGCCGCGCCGAGCTTGTCCTGCTCGCCCCGCGCCGTCCACGCGCCGATATCGACGATCGTGTTTTCCTTTGCCGTCAATTCTGCGGCATTTGCCATGATTACACTGGCCATTGCCATTCCTCCTATGATGAGTTTGTTCAACTCCGACCTCCTTCGTGCCTTTGCCCTTGTCCGACTCGACTACCACTTTACCGGATCGGCGAGAATCGTTCCGTCGGCTGGCGTGACGCTGCCCGGCGCGGCTGCCCTGTACTGAACGCAGAGCATTGTGAGCGGTGTCGAACCCGTGTTGCGGACGGCGCGCTTGCCTGCGGGAGAGACACGCACGACTGAACCCTCTTTGACGGGGATGTTCGTGCCATCGACCTGATATTCGCCCTCTCCTGAAAGGAAGAAGTACAGCTCTTCGTGTTCCTTGTGCGTATGGTAGAATCCGCCCTCCGTGCCGGGGGCGAACACTTGCAGCGAGAAGTCCGCGCCGCCAGCCTTGACTGCAGTTCCGCCGAACACCTTGCCCGGAATCTTCACATCTGGGCCAAGCTCAAGTACATAGTCCTTGATCTCCGCAAGCGGGCCAAGGTCGATCGCCGTCGCATTGGTGATGTCCGCCGTTGTCTTGATTTCTTTCATTGTCTATTTCCTTTCTTGTTTCTTTGTCTTATGCCAAATTCGCAAAGGTAGTTTTACCGTTCACCCAAGTACGCGCTTCTGCTGTTCGGCATCGTAGCGGTCACCGATGACGGGAATGGTCTCGACCGTACGCTCCAGTTCGGCGATGTCGCCGGCGGAAAGCGTGAAGTCAAGCGTGTGCAGGTTCTCGTAGAGGTGCGCCGGTTTCGTCGTGCCAGGAATCGGGACGACGAACGGCGCCTTGGCAAGAAGCCACGCGAGAGCGACCTGTGCGGATGTCATGCCGCGCGTCCGGCCGAACCGCTGTAACGCGTTTACGATGCGCGTGTTGAGGCGCAGCGCCTCAGGCTGGAAGCGCGGAAGCGTCTGGCGATTGTCGTTCGCCGGGTCGAACTGCGTGTACTCGTTGATGTCGCCGCCGAGGAAACCGCGGTTGATCGGGCTGTAAGGGACGAATCCGATGCCCAGCTCGCGGCAGACGTCCAGGACGCCGTTCTTCTCCACGAGGCGGTGCATAAGGTGGTATTCGCTCTGGATCGCCGTGAGCGGACAGACCGCGTGGGCGCGGCGGATGATGTCCGCCGACACTTCGCAGAGCCCCCACCGCTGCACCTTCCCCTCGCGGATCAGGTCGGCGATGCAACCGGCCACGTCCTCGATCGGCGTGTCGCGGTCGAAGCGATGCTGGTAGAAAAGCGGAATCGAGTCGAGGCGCAGACGACGCAGGGATTCCTCGCAGTAGCGGCGCACGACGTCCGGGCGGCTCGTCTGGCGTCCCGTCGCCTTGCCGTCCACGATCTCGTGCCCGAACTTCGTCGTGATGTTGATCCGTCCTTTGTACGGAGCGAGGGCCTCGCCCACGAACAGCTCGTTTTCGAGCGGACCGTACACGATGGCCGTGTCGAACAGCGTCACGCCGCAGTCCACGGCCCGGGCCAGAAGCCGGGTCATCTGCTTCCTGTCGGGATGCTGCGAACGGTTGTACGTGAGGCCCATGCAGCCGAATCCGAGCGTGGATACGGACATCGCCGCGCGTCCCGAGCCGAGAACCCGACCCGGAAGCGTCCCCGCCGCCCCGCCGCCCGTACCACAGTCGCACGGCGCAGGGCATGCCGCCTTCGCCCGCGAACCGAACGTCGCCACCCCCGCGACAAGCCCTATGCCCTTGATGAATTCTTTTCTGTTCATCCCTGTTCTCTTTTTACGGTGAAATCACTGCGGCTTGACGTAGCCCATGCGCTGGATGTCCTCGTCCGTGCGGTTGCCGTGGATGACGATGTGCGAAAGTGCTTCCTCCACTTCTGCAAGTTCGTCGGGCGAGAGGGACACGTCCGCCGCGCCGAGGTTTTCCTCGATGCGCGCGTCGGAGCGCATTCCGGGAATCGGTACGACATGCGGCCACTTGGCGAGCATCCACGCCAAGGCGAGCTGCGCCTTTGTGCAGCCTTTGGCCTGCGACAGCTTCTCCAGCGCGTCAAGAAGCGGCTGGTTGGCGATGACGTTTTCCTTCGCGAACCGCGTGATCGCGCGGCGCACGTCATCTCCGACGTAAGTCATTGAGGCTGTGTACTTGCCGCTCAAGAAACCGCTCGCCATCGGCGAGAACGCCACAAAGCCGATTCCCAGCTCGCGGCAGAGCGGAATCACATCCGCCTCGAACATCCGCTCCATCATCGAATACTCGCTCTGCACCATCGAAAGCGGCGTGACGGCATGTGCCCGCCTGATCTGCTCTGGCGTGGACTGGCTCTGCCCCCAACCGCGGATCTTCCCTTCCTTGATGAGTTCGCCCATGACCTCTGCGACATCCTCCGGATGGCTTGCCAACGGGACGCGGTGCTCGTAGTAGCAGTCGATGTAGTCCGTGCCGAGACGCCGCAACGAATCCTCGAGTGCCTTGCGGATGCCCTTGGCCGTCAGCTTCTCCTCGTCCGAGATGTCCTGGTCGCCCACCCTGCACGGCGTGAACTTGGTCGTCAGGACGATCTTGTCGCGGAACGGCTTGACCGCCTTTCCGACAAGCGTCTCGTTCACGAACGGGCCGTAGACCTCCGCCGTGTCGAAAAGCGTGCAGCCCATGTCGAACGCCTTGCGCATGAGCCGGATCGACTCCTCTTCCGGCGGCAGGGCACCGTAGCCGTGGCTGAAGCCCATGCAGCCGATGCCGACGGACGACACTTCAAATTGTGCAAGTTTACGTGTGGTCATGAC
>JAFXTB010000025.1 GCA_017525225.1 Kiritimatiellia bacterium | reverse complement strand
GGGCGCATCTGCGTAATTCACCCGAGCCCAACCGCTCCGATCATGCGGCAGGGCGGTAAAGGTACTTGATTTCATTGTTCGTGTACCAGACATATGCTTCAAGGAACGACGCGAATCCGCCCTTTGACCAGAACTGGCCGCGCCGCTTGAAGCGGTTCTGGTTCTGGGAGCACTGCGACTCCATCGCGCCGCTTCCAATGGGCACGCCCTCCCCCCGCGCCGTGCGGTAGTCCATGTGCTCCTCGTGGTCTCTGAAATATGACGCCTCGCGCCCGACGGTCTCCCTCCGTTCCTTGTCCGCGATCTTCTTCTCCTCTGCCTCCGCGATGGCGTCCATGAGCGTCTTCGGGCCCCATGTCTTGAGGTTCTTCAGGAGCCTGTGCGTCCACGCCTCCTTTTCGGCCTTCTGCGACTCCTTCGGGAAGAGCGCGTCCGCGAGCGCGTGGAGGTGCTGCGAGGCGTGGTAGTAGTCGAGCTGCCCGACCGCGATGTCCGCGAACCTGTCGTCGAACACGCCCCAGAGGTACACGCCCCCGTCCATGATCACGTACACCTTCGCCGCCAGGTTCATCCCCATCCTCTGCGCCTCGTCCTGCACCCTTCGCCCGAAGTCCACGGGGGGCGTCTCCGCGGGCATCGCGACGACGTGCTTCGTGACCAGGATCCTGCGCCCCCTGTTCACCTCGGCCACCTGCGAGAGGCGGAACATCACGGCCGACTTCACCTCGTGCCACGACACCCGCTCGGCGTGCGGGGCCTTTGGATTGCCCCACCTGGCCTCCTTGAACCGGGCCAGCCATCCGTCCATCATCACGACCAGCGTGTCCTCCTCCCCTGCCGCGCAGTCGCAGAGCTTCGGCAGCAGCGTTGGGTCGCACGCGCCACCCACCCTGCGAATGGTCGCCATCGCCTTGTCGTCGCTCAGCTCGCAGCCCCAGACGCCGCAGACCTTCGCCGCCTTCTCGAAGGAACCCGTCTCGCAGACCGTCGTCACGACCTTGCGCTCCAGCGCGGGCGACACCGCGCCGCGCTCGCCCCTGAACAGCCTGTCGCGGAACGGCGTCTCCCACCCGCGCGTGGACTTGCACTGCCCGCACACGACGCTGATGCGCGCCTTGCCGAAGGACGTGTCGATCTCCATGCCGATGCGCCTGGCGCGCCTGAGGCGCCTGCCGTCCGAGCCCACGGCCGGCTCCGCGTCGGCCATGGCCTGGAGCGCCTCCTCGAACTTCCGCAGCCCGTCGGCCATCACGTCGCGGAGGATCCCGGACTCGACGTCCGCCAGCGATTCGGGCGTCTGCGCGGCGTTTTCGCACACTCTCATTTTTTCTCCTTTTCCAGGTTGACATTGAATCATTCAAATGATACAATATCGTACCAGAAACAGGAGAAGCTGTCCACATGAAAAGCGAAAAAGTTCTCGCCGCGCGGATCGACGCGGCAAAACGCGCCATCGCCGCGCTCGGCGACATGCGCCCGGGGCACCTGTCCGTCCAGCAGAGGGCGAGCGGGAAGAACAGGCGGGGGTATGCCCAGCTGAGCTACACGTTCCAGAAGCGCAGCCGCACCGACTACGTCCAGCCAGAGGACGTGGAGAGGATCAAGTCCGAGATCGCGAACTACAGGAAGTTCAAGGATCTCTGCGAACGGCTCGTCGCCCTGTCGATCGAGGAGTCGAAGCGCAAGACCGAGCGGAGGCGCAAGGCTGACGCCGCTGGGCGCAGCCTGTCATAGGTCGGGCAGCCTCGACAGTTTCACCGTACCCATCCAGGAATGGATTGCGGTGAATTACGCAGATGCGCCCTTCACCCTCGCGAGATGCATTTGCGGCTTGTGGTATGGGAGGAGAAATGATATAATATCTCCCCGTTTTTTCACAGGTGGCAGATTATGGCAGAAGTTGACAGACGGGCCCTCCCACGGCCTGAGATCGAAGAGGATTCCTGCAAGGGATGCGGGCGATGCGCGGCGGCTTGTCCGCGCAAGTGCCTCAGGCTGAAGGCGACCATGAACAGGATGGGCATCAAGCCCGTGGAGTACCGGGGTGAAGGCTGCATAGGCTGCGGCATCTGCTTCTACAACTGTCCGGAACCGTATGCGATCAAGGTGGTGAAGGCATGACCAAGTTCGTGAAAGGCAACGAGGCGATCGTCATCGGCGCGCTCTATGCGGGGTGCGACCTCTATTTCGGCTATCCGATCACGCCTGCGAGCGAAATCGCCCACGGGGCGGCGAAATGGTTTCCCCAGCTTGGGCGCACGTTTGTGCAGGCCGAGTGCGAGACGGCTTCGGTGAACATGATGTTTGGTGCGGCGGCGGCGGGCAAGCTGTGCATGACGGCCACCTCCGGTCCCGGATTCTCGCTGATGCAGGAAGGGCTATCCTACCTTGCCGGCGCCGAGCTGCCCGCAGTGATCGTGAATGTCAACCGCGCCGGACCCGGCCTCGGCAACGTATACCCCGAGCAGAGCGACTACACCCCGGCTGTGAAGGGTGGCGGACACGGCAACTACCAGACCTTCACGCTCGCCCCGGCGAGCGCTCAGGAGATGTGCGACCTCACCATCAAGGCGTTCCAGATGGCGGCGAAGTGGCGTACGCCCGCCGTGGTTTTCGCGGATGGCCTGCAGGGACAGATGATGGAGACCGTGAAGCTGCCTGACGCGGAGCTGCCGCGACCGGACTTTTCGGACTGGGCCGCGCAGGGCGAGCCGAAGACGCGGCAGAATCTCGTCAAGTCCATCTTCCTTGATGCCGCCGCGCAGGAGGTGTTCAACGACCACCTGCAGCGCAAATACGAGAACATGGCATCTGACGCCATGGCGGAGACATACCTTGCGGATGACGCCGACCTGCTGATCGTGGCCTTTGGCATAGCCAGCCGCATCGCCCGTACGACGGCGGAGACGCTTCGCGGCATGGGCCTGAAGGCGGGCGTGTTCCGTCCGATCACGCTCAACCCGTTCCCGCGCAGACAATTGGCGGAAGCGGTTGGCAGGAATCGCTCGCCGAGCGCGCCGATGAAGATCATGACGATCGAGCTGGACGCCGGGCAGTTCGCCGACGACGTGCGACTCAACCTCGCGAAGGCGGGGCTTGGCGCGGAGTCCGCGAACGTGATGATGATCCATCGCATGGGCGGCCAGGTCGTCTCGGTGGACGAGACAGTCGCCGCCGCGAAGAAGTTGATGGGCGAGTAGGGGGCGTTTGCGATGAAGACGATCGAACAGAAGGGGATGTATCCCGAATTTCCGCGCTGCGGCAAGGAGCACGCGCGCACGACGCACTACTGCCCCGGATGCGGGCATGGCATAGTGAACAAGCTGGTCGCCGAGGCATGCGCAGAGCTGGGCTTGCAGGACAGGACGATATTCGTCGATCCGGTCGGCTGCGGCGTGTTCACGTACTATTACTGGGACGCCGCCCACGTCTCCGCCGCCCACGGGCGCGCCTCCGCCGCCGCCACGGGTATATCCAGGGCTCGCCCCGACGCCGTGACCATCGCCTACCAGGGCGATGGCGACCTTGGCGCGATAGGCTTCAACAACGCCTTCCAGGCCGCTTCGCGCGGCGAAAAGTTCGGCTGCATTTTCATCAACAACTCCCTCTACGGCATGACCGGCGGCCAGATGGCGCCCACCACGCTGGAGGGCGAGAAGACTACCACCACGCCGTTCGGCCGCGACCCCGCGCTCACGGGCCACCCGCTCCACGTGTGTGAGGTGTTCAACCAGCTGCAGGCACCAGTCTACATCGCGCGTGTCTCGGTGGCTGATACGAAGCGCATCATGCAGTGCAAGCTGGCGATCAAGCGCCTGTTCGAGATACAGCGCGACCACAAGGGCTACGCATTTCTGGAGATACTCGCGCCATGTCCCACGAACTTCGGCATGAATCCGCTCAAGGCGGCCGAGTTCTGCATGAGGGAGATGGAGAAGGAGTTCCCGCTCAAGACGTTCCGCGACGAGACGCTCGTGCACGACGAGGTGGTCCAGGGCATGCCGGTGAAGCCGGACGTCATAGCCTCGGAATACCTGGCCGTCAAGCCCGTACCCCAGTTCAAGGACTGCATGGCGCTCTTCGGCATGCCTGACGGCACGGAGGCCCCGATGGCCGAGGACGATCCGTCCGTGCCGGAGCGCAGGTTCAAGTTCGCGGGCTATGGCGGGCAGGGGATACTGTCGCTGGGCATCTGCGTGGCGGAGGCCGCCCGGCTTGAGAAGCGGCATGCGCTGTGGTTCCCGAGCTATGGGCCGGAGCAGCGTGGTGGCAGCGCCAACTGTTCGGTGGTCTATTCCGGCATGCCGATCGGTTCGCCGACGGTGGAGCATCCGGATGTGCTGGTATGCATGAACCGGCCGTCCTACGACCGCTTCGTGGGCGATGTGAAGAAGGGCGGCGTGGTGATAGTGGATTCAACCGTGGGCGAAGTCGCGCCGCCGCCCGAGGGGGTGCGGCTCATCAAGGTGCCTGCGATCGAGCTCGCGGAGAAGTTCGGCGTGCCGAAGGCTGCCAACACGATGATGCTCGCGGCGTTGCGCAAGTACAAGGTCACCGGCATCGATGACAAGGACCTCGAGACGGCGCTTGTAGCGAGCTTCAAGAAGAAGCCGCAGCTCGTCGACAAGAACCGCGATCTCCTCAGGCGCGCTGAGGCGACTTTCAAATAATGCCGTCCGCTTGAAACCGAGGCACGGATTTGATATACTTCTAAACCGTTTCTGCACCTAGTCCCATAAAAAAGAGAAGGCTTTCAAGATGAAGATCGCAATCGCCTCAGATCATGGCGGATTTGACCTGAAGGAATGTCTGAAGGCGGCGTTTGCCGCCGAATGGACGGATTTCGGATGTGATGGACCCGGCTCATGCGACTATCCCGACTACGCCGTAGCGGTCGCCGAGGCCGTGGCGCTGGGCGAAGTGGAGCTGGGTGTGCTCGTGTGTACGAACGGCATGGGCATGAGCGTCGCCGCAAACAGGTTCCACAACGTGCGCGCGGCACTCTGCCGGACCGCGGCCGATGCGAAGCAGGCGCGTGCGCACGTGGGGGCGAACGTGCTGTGCCTCGGGGCAGTGAACCAGCCCAAGGAGGTCGCACAGGAGATACTGGAGACGTTCGTCGGTACGGCGCTGTCCGACGAGGAGCGCCACGCGCGCCGTCGCGCCAAGGTCGAACGCGCCCGCCGCCTGAGCGATTTCTCTGGGTTGGCGAAGGATGACCCCGAGATCTACACCGCCATCAAGGCCCAGGTGCTGCAGGAGGATACCGAGATCAACCTCATCGCCTCCGAGAACACGTCATCGCGCGCGGTACGTCTCGCGGCGGGATCCGTGCTGATGAACAAGTACGCCGAGGGCTATCCGGGCAAGCGCTGGTATTCGGGCTGCCTGCCTGTGGACGCTGCCGAGGAACTTGCCCGCAGGCGTGCGTGCGAGCTGTTCGGGGCGGACCATGCGAACGTGCAGCCGCACTGCGGCTCGTCGGCGAACATGGCGGTATACTTCGCCACGATCAACCCCGGCGACACCATACTTTCGCTTTCGCTCGACCAGGGCGGCCATCTTTCGCACGGCTCGCCGGTGAATTTCTCGGGCAAGCTCTACAACATCGTGCCCTACACCGTCTCCAGGGAGACCGAGCGCATCGACTACGACGCGCTTGAGAGGCAGGCGCTGGAGGTGAAGCCGAAGATACTGCTTTCAGGGGCTTCGGCCTATCCCCGCGCGCTCGACTTCCGCCGCATCCGCGAGATATGCGACAAGGCCGGATGCATAATGATGGTGGACATGGCGCACATAGCGGGCCTTGTTGCGGGCGGCGCCCATGAAAGCCCGGTTCCATACGCCGATTTCGTCACGTCCACCACGCACAAGACGCTGCGTGGACCGCGCGGCGGCCTCATACTCTGCAAGGAGAAATGGGCCAAGGCGATCGACAAGGCCGTGTTCCCCGGCATGCAGGGTGGGCCGTTGGAGAACATCATAGCCGCCAAGGCCGTCTGCTTCCGCGAATGGATGCAGCCGGAGATGAAGGACTACGCGGCACAGGTGGTGAAGAACTGCAAGGCGATGTGCAAGGCGGTGCAGGATCGCGGCTTCCGCATCGTCTCGGGCGGAACGGACAACCACCTCTTCCTCGTCGACGTCAAGGCCTCGGGTCTTACCGGCAAGGAGGCTGCCGCCGCTCTCGACAACGCTGGTATTGTGGTCAACAAGAACACGATCCCCTACGATACGGAGTCGCCGTTCGTCACCTCGGGCATTCGCGTGGGCACGGCGTCGATCACGACGCGCGGCATGAAGGAGGAAGAGGCGGCGCTCATCGGCACATGGATCGCCGACATCCTCGCCGACATCTCCAACACGGCGCTCCAGGCCGAGGTCAAGGCCAAGGCGAAGGCTCTCACCGCCAGATTCCCCGTGCCATGACCGATACGGCACCGCCGTCGCGATGAGCCGCCGCTACAAGATCGTCCTCGCCTTCGATGGAACGGCCTATGCCGGATACCAGCTGCAGGACAACGCAGCGACCGTGCAGCAGCGTCTCGAGGAGGTGCTGGCGTATCTCGACCGCAGGCCGGTGCGCGTGTTCGGCTCCAGCCGCACGGACGCCGGGGTGCACGCGCACGGATTCTGCTGCCATTTCGACCTCGACAAGCCCATCCCCGCCGCAAACCTCGTGCGCGCGATGAATTCCCGTCTGCCGGACGACATACGCGTGCTGAAGGCATCGCGCGTGCGCGACGACTTCGATGCCCGCAAGGACGCCCTTGGCAAGGAATACCGCTATTTCCTGTACAACGCGGACATCCTTCCGCCGCATCTCGCACCATACTGGGCCTTTCAGCACAGACCGCTCGACATCGCGGCCATGCAGGCCGCCGCGGCGCATTTCACGGGCCGCCACGATTTTACGTCCTTCGCCGCCAACCCTCGCCGCGACATATCCAGCACGGTCAGGACGATCTTCTCGTTCACCGTGACGCGCCGCGGACCGCGGATTGTCTTCGCGGTGCGCGGCGACGGATTCCTCTACAAGCAGGTGCGCTCGATGGTGGGGTTCCTCGTCCGCGTGGGACGCGGCGAGGAGCGTCCCGAGGCCGTCGCCGACCTGCTTGCGCGCCATCCAGCCCGGACGGCGCGCGTGCCGACCGCCACAGGACGCGGACTCTTCCTCTGGAAGGTGTTCTACGGCCGGCGCGGGACCCACTTGCAAACAGTTCGCCGATGATGTAAAATACCACCTTCAAAAAAGGAAGACAGGAATGAACCAGATACTCATCAACACCGCGCTTCTCGCGCTCTATTTCTCCGTGCTGCTGGTCATCGGATGGATGTGCCGCCGCAAGGCCGCCAATGTCGATGGGTTCGTGCTTGGCGGGCGTACCGTAGGGCCGTGGCTGACGGCATTCGCGTACGGTACGTCGTACTTTTCGGCCGTCGTGTTCGTGGGCTATGCGGGCCAGTTCGGGTGGCGGTACGGCATCTCCGCCACATGGGCCGGCATCGGCAACGCCCTGATAGGCTCGCTGCTCGCATGGGCCGTGCTCGGGCGGCGTACGCGCATCATGACGCAGCACCTGGACTCCGCCACGATGCCGGACTTCTTCGCCAAGCGCTTCGGCAGCCCGTCGCTCAAGCTGATGGCCTCCGCGATAATTTTCGTGTTCCTCATCCCATACACGGCGTCGCTTTACAACGGCCTTTCGCGACTCTTCGGCATGGCGTTCTCCATCGACTACGCATGGTGCATAGCGTTGATGTCCGTACTGACCGCCATATATGTCATTGCGGGCGGCTACATGGCCACGGCGATCAACGACTTCATACAGGGCATTGTGATGCTTGTAGGCATAGTTGCCGTGATATGGGCCATACTCGCCTCGAAGGGCGGCCTCATGGCGGCGATGGCCGGACTTGCGCGCGAGAGCGCCAACCCCGCCGTGGTGCCGAACGGCGACATCCCAGGCATATTTACCTCCTTCCTGGGACCGGATCCGCTCAACCTGCTCTTCGTGGTCATCCTGACCTCGCTGGGGACCTGGGGTCTGCCGCAGATGGTGCAGAAGTTCTACGCGATCAAGGATGAAGGCTCGATCAAGAAGGGGACCGTGATCTCCACGTTGTTCGCCTTCGTTGTGGCTGGCGGCTGCTACTTCCTAGGCGGGTTCGGGCGCCTTTTCGCGAATGTCCTGAACGTAGGCCCCAACGGCGTGCCGGCCGGCGGGTTCGACGCGATCATCCCCAAGATGATGGAAGGCCTCTCTCCGATGCTGCTGGCGCTGGTGGTGGTGCTGGTGTTGTCGGCGTCCATGAGCACGCTGTCGTCGCTCGTGATCACGTCGGCCTCGACCTTCACGCTCGACTTCGTGAGCGGCACCGTGGTGAAGGACATGAGCGAGCGCGGCAAGGTCCTGTGCATCCGCGCTCTGATCGTCGTGTTCATAGCCATATCCGCCGTGCTTGCGCTCGTGCAGTACAAGAGCACCAGCCCGATCGCGTTCATCGCCCAGATGATGGGCGTGTCGTGGGGCGCGATGGCGGGTGCGTTCTTGGCACCGTTCCTATACGCGCTCTATTCCCGTAGGGTCACGGCGGCCTCTTGCTGGGCATGCTTCATCGCCGCGCCAGTGTTCACGCTGGTGGGGGTGTTCTGCCGCGACGCGATGCCTGGAATACTGCGTTCCCCGATCGCCACCGGGTCGCTCGCGATGCTAGGTGGGCTGGTGCTGGTGCCGCTGGTCAATCTCTTCAGCCGCCGGCCGCCGCAGGATCTCGTGGACGGCGCGTTCGCCTGCTACTCCAAGACGACGGTCGTGACGCAGGCCACCGCCCTCGGTACTGAAGACAATGGTTAGTCGTTAGTCGCTAGCCCGCCGCCCGCGCTGCGCACAGGAATGTAAATGAGGATAACATGGTATTGTTCACAAATGGCAATTGCCACAATTGTTCACAAATGACAAATGGCAATTTGTATTGGTGGCATTGATGGCATT